>NZ_CP117445.1:2717500-3031111 GCF_030687715.1 Pseudomonas sp. FP2196 | reverse complement strand
AATCAAGGGCGAAACCCTTGCCACCGACAAGCCCGGCACATTGTCAGTCACCTTGCGTCAGCCTGCCGGTACTGTGTTGAGCATTGCACCGTGGAACGGTCCGGTCATTCTTGGCACCCGGTCCATTGCTTACCCATTGGCCTGCGGTAACACGGTTATTTTCAAAGGTTCAGAAAACAGCCCGCGCACTCATGAGCTGCTGGCCCAGGCGTTCTATGACGCAGGGTTCCCGGCTGGCGTGGTGAACTTCATTATTTCTGCGCCAGAAGATGCCGGCGCTGTAACAGAAGTACTGATCGCTCACGATACCGTGCGCAGGGTCAATTTCACCGGTTCGACCAACGTCGGTCGAATGATTGCCCAGACCAGCGCGAAGTACCTCAAGCGGTGTTTGCTCGAGCTGGGCGGGAAGGCACCGTTTATTGTGTTAGAGGACGCCGACCTGGAAGGCGCGGTCAACGCTGCCGTGTTTGGCGCATTTCTGTACCAAGGGCAAATCTGTATGTCGACCGAGCGCTTCGTGGTTGATGAGTCTGTCGCTGATGCTTTCGTGGCAAAGTTTGCTCAACGTATTCGAGACCTCGAACAGGGGAACCCGGTGCTTAATCCTGCCAGCGTAATCGGCCCGATGATTTCCCAAGGCTCGGTACAGCGCATCAATCAGTTGCTGGATGACGCCGTAGGGAAGGGGGCCACGATTGTGGTGGGAGGTCTGGCAGAGGAGGCGCAGATGGCGCCGACGCTGGTGGATCGAGTGTCATCGAAAATGGATATCTACGATGAAGAAACTTTTGGGCCAGTGACCACCGTGGTTCGGGTCAAAGGCGCGGAGCAGGCATTGGCAGTCGCTAACGATACAGCGTTCGGTCTGTCGTCAGCCATCTTCAGTCGCAATGTCAGCCTTGCCCTTGATCTGGCTGGCCGACTGGATGCCGGTTGCGTACACATCAACGGGGCAACGGTGCAAAACGAGCCTCAAGCCCCTTACGGTGGTATGAAGAACAGTGGCTACGGTCGATTTGACGGCAGCGCCGTTATTGAAGAGTTCACCGAAGTGAAATGGGTCACGGTCGAGCCTTCTGACCAGCCTTATCCATTCTGATATCCAGATATGGGAACCGGCTCTGAGGAGCCGGTCTACCCAAGATATGAACAGATTCCTCGCGGCGGGTCCCTGTCGCTCGCGTTAAACGCTGTGCGTTTGAATCTTCCCTTCACCCCTAGATTGTTTTGGCGATATGAGTACCGGTGTCGCGATGGCGGACAGGCGATACTCAATGGTCGTCGCCAGCCACATTGAATAGGCCAACAACTCTACTCCTTCCTCGACCGTCGTCTTGGCCAAGCGCTCGTAACCTTCGCCCAACACAAGATGCCAAAAGCTCCCCATGCCGAAAACGCGTGAAAACAGCAGCACGCCAAAGCCTGTAGCGAATGCACCGAATGCGCGGGACTGTGTGAACGCAGCGAGGTCGGCCAATGTCTGTTGGCGGTTGGTTTTGCTTAAGGCCACTGTTACGCAGCCGGTTGCAATGGCCAGGAACGGCACGCACCAGGCGCTATGACTGATGGGGTCGAACAAGCCATCCAGCTCTCGCATCAACAGGCAGGCAAAGAAACCGCCGGCCAATGATTTGAATCCCGCATGGCCTTTGCTCGTCGGTAACGTCCAGAACAATACGGCGATAATGAACAGCATCAACTCTTGGCTGATTTCGGTGAACGATATCTCGAGAATTTGAGTGTGGAAGATGGCGATGTCCAGCCAGAGCATCGCCAGCGAAAAGAAGACAAATCCAAATTTCAGCAACAACGACAAAGAAGCCAGTTTTAGCTCACGCAGATTAGGGTACAAAACAGCTCCGAATGGTTATCTAATTGAAATAGAAGCGTATTTGACGATATTTTCACATTCGGCATGTATGGCATTTATGAATGATCACTATCGATATATTCGATTCGATGGCGATCTTCAGCTGAAACGTGTTTGTTCTGCACAAACCGGATAGCGGTCTGCACGCAACGGATATTGCTGATACGGATTGCCGGTGACACTGAGCCTACCAATAACAACAACGGAGGCTCAGACCATGTCCATTGGCGTCGAGTATCTCAATTCCTTGCTCGAGGAAAACCGTGAAGAGGGCATCTACCGCTGCAAGCGCGAGATGTTCACCGATCCCCGCCTGTTCGACCTCGAAATGAAGCATATTTTTGAAGGCAACTGGCTGTACCTCGCACACGAAAGCCAGATCCCTCAGAAAAATGATTACATCACGCTGCAGATGGGGCGCCAGCCTATCTTCATCACACGGAACAAGGACGGCGTACTTAACGCCTTCCTGAATGCCTGTAGTCATCGCGGCGCGATGCTGTGCCGACACAAGCGCGGCAACAAATCTTCCTATACCTGCCCGTTCCATGGCTGGACCTTCAACAACTCAGGCAAGCTGCTCAAGGTCAAAGATCCGAGCAATGCCGGATACCCTCAAAGCTTCAACTGCGAAGGCTCGCATGACCTGACCAAGGTGGCCCGGTTTGAGTCCTACCGGGGTTTTCTGTTCGGTAGTCTCAATGCTGACGTGGTGCCTTTGGCCGAACACTTGGGAGAGTCTGCCAAGATCATCGACATGATTGTCGATCAGTCCCCGGACGGCCTGGAAGTGCTGCGTGGTTCTTCCAGCTACATCTACGAGGGCAACTGGAAGCTCACCGCGGAAAATGGCGCGGACGGTTATCACGTCAGCTCGGTGCACTGGAACTACGCGGCCACCCAGAACCAGCGTAAAGAGCGTCAGTCCGGCGACGTCAACCCGACCATGAGCGCAGGCGGCTGGGCAAAAAGTGGCGGTGGCTTCTATTCATTCGACAAAGGCCACATGCTGCTTTGGACGCGCTGGGCCAACCCGGAAGACAGGCCTCTGTATGAGCGCCGTGACGAACTGGTCAGTGGTTTTGGGCAGGCTCGCGCCGACTGGATGATCGGGAACTCGCGCAATCTGTGCCTGTATCCGAATGTCTACTTAATGGACCAATTCAGTTCGCAAATTCGCATTGCTCGGCCCATCTCGGTCAATCAAACCGAAATCACCATTTACTGCATCGCCCCAGTGGGAGAAAGCGCAGACGCCCGTGCGCGACGCATCCGCCAGTACGAAGACTTTTTCAACGTCAGCGGCATGGCAACGCCTGATGACCTTGAGGAGTTTCGTTCCTGCCAGATCGGTTATCAAGGCAGCGCGACTGCGTGGAACGATATGTCACGCGGTGCCGAACACTGGGTTGAAGGACCTGATGAAGCGGCGCTGGAAATCGATCTACATCCGTTGCTCAGTGGTGTGCGCACGGAAGACGAGGGGCTGTTCGTGGAACAGCACAAATACTGGAAAGACACCATGCTTCAAGCAGTGGCCGTCGAACAGGCAGGCAACATTCCTGCGCGGGAGGTCCAATGAGCGCTTCCTATGAGCAAGTGCGCGATTTCCTCTTTCGCGAAGCCCGTTATCTTGACGACAAACTGTGGGATCAGTGGCTGGAGCTCTATGCCGCCGATGCGACGTTCTGGATGCCGTCCTGGGATGACGACGACGAACTGACTGAAGATCCGCAAAGTGAAATTTCGCTGATTTGGTACGGCAGTCGTGAGGGCTTGGAGGATCGGATATTCCGGATCAAGACCGAGCGCTCCAGCGCGAGCATTCCGGACACCCGCACCTCCCATAACCTGAGCAATATCGAGATCACCGAGATGAGCGAAGGTCAGTGCGCGGTGCGTTTCAACTGGCACACGCTGAGCTTTCGCTACAAGACCGTAGACAGCTATTTCGGTACCAGTTTCTACACCTTGGATACGCGCGGAGAACAGCCGCTGATCAAAGCCAAGAAAGTGGTACTGAAAAACGATTACGTCCGTCAGGTCATCGATATCTACCACCTGTGAATCGGGCTGCGTTGCGCAACCCGCCACGAGTGGGGAGGCGCGCAGCCATGCGAGGTTTGTCATGAGCCACAAGATTGCCCTGAATTTCGAAGACGGCGTAACCCGTTTCATTGTCGCAACGGCCAGTGAAACCGTGGCCGATGCCGCGTACCGCCAAGGAATCAATATTCCGCTGGACTGCCGCGATGGCGCTTGCGGAACCTGCAAATGTTTTGCCGAATCGGGTGAGTACGAGCTCGGCGAGGATTACATTGATGATGCCCTGACTGCCGAGGAGGCAGGCGAAGGTTTCGTACTGACCTGCCAGATGCGGGTGAAAAGTGATTGTGTGGTGAGCATTCCTGCGTCGTCCGACGTGTGCAAGACCCAGCAATCCACTTATGAGGGGGCGATCCAGGAAGTTCGTCGACTGTCTGACAGCACGCTGTCACTGTCCATCCAGGGCGATGCTCTCGCCGACCTGACGTTCTTGCCGGGTCAGTATGTCAATCTGCAAGTGCCAGGCAGCAACCAGACACGCGCGTACTCGTTCAGCTCGGTGCAGAAGGAGGGGCGCGTAAGCTTCCTGATCCGCAATGTTCCTGGCGGTCTGATGAGCCAGTTTCTCACTGAGCTGGCCAAAGTCGGCGATCACATGAGCCTCGCGGGTCCGTTGGGCAGCTTTTACCTGCGCCCGATCAAACGGCCGCTGCTCATGCTGGCCGGCGGGACTGGACTTGCGCCGTTTACGGCAATGCTCGAGACGATTGCCGAACAAGGCAGTGATCACCCATTACACCTGATTTACGGCGTCACCAACGATTTCGACCTGGTAGAAATGGACCGCCTCAAGGCCCTGACGGCGAGCATTCCCAATTTCACGTTCAGTGCCTGTGTGGCAAATCCGCAGAGCGAGTGGCCGCAAAGGGGTTACGTCACCCAGCACATTGCGCCTGAGCATTTGAATGGCGGCGACGTAGACATCTATCTGTGCGGGCCACCTCCGATGGTGGAGGCCGTCAGTCATTACATTCGTGAACAGGGCATCTCTCCCGCCAACTTCTACTACGAAAAATTTGCCGCCAGTGCTGCCTGAGCAAGCGGTATGTCGAGGTCGCCATGAGCATGAGATTCAACAATAAAGTCGCGCTGGTCACTGGCGCTGCGCAAGGCATTGGTCGAGGCGTCGTCGAGCGTCTGTTGCTCGAAGGCGCAAGGGTGGTTGCTGTGGATCGCAGTGAACTGGTGCACGAACTGCCGGCGCAAGTGTTTGCGTTGACTGCTGACCTGGAGCGCTACGCCGATTGCCAGCGCGTGGTGAGCCAGGCCATTGAGCACTTCGGCCGGTTGGACATTTTGATCAACAACGTGGGTGGCACTATCTGGGCCAAGCCTTTCGAGCATTATCTTCCCGACGAAATCGAGGCAGAGGTACGTCGGTCGCTGTTTCCCACTCTCTGGTGCTGCCATAACGCCTTGCCTCATATGCTGGCTCAAGGCAGCGGGGCGATCGTCAACGTTTCGTCTATCGCCACCCGGGGAGTCAATCGGGCACCTTATGGCGCGGCCAAGGGCGGAATCAATGCGCTGACGGCCTGCCTGGCTTTTGAAACGGGCGGGCGCGGTGTGCGCGTCAATGCAACTGCTCCGGGTGGTACAGACGCACCACCACGTCGAATCCCCCGTAACACCGCCGTGCCCACCGAACAGGAACAACATTGGTACTCGCAGATCGTCGAGCAGACCAAGGACAGTAGCTTGATGAAACGCTACGGCACGATTGATGAACAGGTCGGCGCAATTTTGTTCCTGGCTTCCGATGAAGCCTCCTACATCACCGGCGTCACGCTACCGGTTGGCGGTGGCGACTTGGGCTGAGTGCCGATGTCGGGTGAAGGTTGGAAAGCGAGTTGGATACCTGTCGAGTATGGTGTCCAACTCTTTTCGTATTGGTATTCGGCGTGATCGTGACAGAGAATCAAGAGGCCTGTACCTATAGCTTTGCCTGAGTTTCAAGCCTGATTGATAACAATAATATAAGAGTGACCGACATGAATATGCCCCTGCTAAGCGAGCGCAGCGAGGTGTTCAAGAACGCCGACCCCCATGCGGTATCTGGATATGTAAATCAGCATGTCGGCAGCCATTGCATTCAATTACCACGCAAGAGCAACGCCCGCGCTCAGTTGAATCACCGCAAATTTGCCAGCCTGGATCTCTGTCGGATCAGCTACGGTTCCAGCGTCCGAGTGGTCTCCGACGCCTTGCAAGACATCTTTCATTTGCAGATATTGCTGCGTGGCGACTGTCTCTGGCGGGGGCCCGCCGGCGTGCATCATCTGGTGCCAGGTGAGTTGCTGCTTATCAATCCCGACGACCCGGTTGACCTGACGTACTCTCACGACTGCGAGAAATTCATCCTGAAGGTGCCTGCACGATTGCTCGAGTCAATCTGCGAGGAGCAGCGCTGGCTGTATCCGAGCGAAGGCATCCGTTTTCTCCAACATCGTTATTCGCTGGATCAATTGCAGGCTTTTGTGCCGTTGATGGCCACCATCTGTACTGAAGCCGAGGACGGCGCCGCGCTGGCCCGTGTCCAGGAGCACTATGCGCAGATCGTCGCCAGTAAAATGTTGACCCTGATGCGCAATAACGTGAGGCGTGAACATCTGGCGTGCACCAACAGCACGTTCGAGCGGATAGTGGATTACATCCGTCGTAACCTGCAGCAAGACATCAGCGTCCAAAGCCTTGCGGATCAGGCGCAACTGAGTGTGCGCTCGTTGTATACCTTGTTTGAAAGACACATGCACACCACGCCGCAACGGTTCATCCGTGAACAGAAGCTGACACGCATCCAGGCATGCCTTGCCGATCCGGATTGCAATGTGCGAAGCGTTACTGAAATGGCCCTTGATTACGGATTTGTCCACTTGGGCAGATTTGCAGAACAGTACCGCCGACAGTTCGCCGAATTGCCTTCGGATACGTTGAAGCGGCGCATGCAGCATATGGCCGTCGTTTGAACGCGCGGCGCCCAGAACCTGGGCACCGCAGGACGAGTTACAAACGCATTATTTGAAGGTCTTCTGGATCATGGACACACCTAGCGCCATACCGGCGACCAGGATGATCATCCAGAAATACTCCATGCAGGCCACCAGGGTTGCCTGTTGATGCAGGCTTTGAGCAAGCGTCATCACCGACATCTGATTGGCCGGCCCAACGCCGACGGCGGGCGTTAGCGACTGCGCCAGCAATTGCGTGTTTGCCTGGTAAATTGGATCAGCTGAACTGAAGTGCCCATTTAGGTTGTTGTACTGCAGCGTAGTGCGCCATTGCAGAAATAAAGTGGCAACGGTTGTGCCGAGAGCCATGGCGATCTGCCCGAGCATGCTTTTTATTTGATAGGCATGGGCAAACAAAGTGTCGTGATGCGTCACATCGCGAAATGTCTGCATGGCGGCGGTAGCCAGCACCAACATTACAAAGCAGCCATTGAGTATCAGCGCGGGCAATATGTTCGCCCACATGTTTGCGTCAGGCGTGAGCGATGACAAAAGCAGGCCGAAGCTGATTAGGGCCGCAAACCCGGCCACAAAGAACTTTTTCGGTCCGGGATGCTTCGGTATGACGAAGGCCATTACGATCCACGTCAATAATGCACCGGCGAGACCAAACGCCTGAAACGTCCCGATCGTGTCCCACGAGTAGCCGAGGGCGGTTTGCAGGAAGTACGGCAAAATGTAGTTATTGCTGCCCAGAACGATGTACGTGAAGCAGAACAACGCAACGCCGAGGATGTAGCGCGACTGCATCAAGTCCCTGACTTTGAGAAACGGTGTGTCCTTGGAATGCTCAGCATGGAAGAAGATGTAAACACCCAAAGCCGCCAGCAAAGCGAATGCCAAAAGAATCACTGATTCGTTATAAAAGTCGTAGTAAGAACGCTGCAGCACATACAGCAGGAAGAAGGTGCTGACAGACAACAGCAAGATGTTTCCTGGACTGGACGGCGAGCGTTCATCCTCCTCGATTGCCGTGTCAGGCAAGAACCTTGTACATAGAAAACCCGCTACGACGGCCCCCGCCATCAGCAGCCAGAAGATGGCATGCCAGGTATCTTCGACCACTACCAGCGATGACAGAAAAGGGGCCGCTGCCGTGCCGCTGGCAAGCCCGGTTGCAAACACTTTGACGCCTACGAATCTCCCAGGTCCGGGAGGTAGAAGATTGACCATCAAGCGAGCGGACGTCATGAAGGACGCCCCTCCCAACGCCATAATCACGCGGCCAACGGTGAACGAAGTCAGATCATCGCTGACGCCGCACACAAAGGCGCCCATCACATAAATGCTGATCGAGCCCAACATGAAATTGCGCCAGCCGAGTCGCTCAACCAACCAGCGCTGTTTTGAAATAACCACGACTGCGATACACGCATAAAGCGCGGCGACCAACGTGAATTCTTCAGGGCTGGCGTCTATTTCGCCGCGAATAGGCGCTGAGGCGAAAGCAATCATGCCGGCCTGAAGATATTCGAGCGCGCATAAAAGGCCGACGGCGATCAGCAAAGCGGCGTTTTTCCGATACATGAGCTGACTCGTCAAGGTTTCAACAGTTGGGAGGAGGGGCCACGGTCTTCGTTGGCGCTGATTATTTGTTCGACGATGTCATTTGCATCCTTGAGTTCGTTCTCAAAAATATCGGTGCTGTAGGCGGGTTGCGCTGGTGTCTTTTTATTAAGTCGCTCGCCGCTGGTATCGGTGGTATCAACGGACACCCTCATTGATAGCCCCAAGCGCAATGGATTGGCGGCAATTTCGTCAGGACGCAGGGCGATACGGACCGGCACGCGTTGAGTGACTTTGATCCAGTTGCCCGTAGCGTTTTGTGCCGGCATCAACGAAAAAGCGCTGCCAGTCCCGGCATCCAGCCCTACGATGGTTCCGTGAAACATAACCTTGCGTGCATAGGCATCGGCGTGCAACTCCACAGGTTGTCCGATTCGCAAGTCCTCGATCTGCGATTCCTTGAAGTTGGCGTTCACCCAAACCTGATCGATCGGAACGACAGACATCAGAGCAACACCGGGACTGATGCGCTGGCCGACCTGCACACTGCGCTTGGTGATCAGGCCGCTAACCGGCGAGTTAATTTGTGTGCGATGCAGGGAAATAAACGCATCACGCAGATTGGCAGCAGCCACCAGCACGTCGGGATGCGTTCGTAGCGTGGTGTTATCCACCATGGCCAGGCGCACTGCCAAGGCATGCCGCGTGCCGTCGAGCCCAGCGAGCGCGTTTTTCAGCACTTCCTCGGCGTGGCTGATCTCTTCCCGAGACACCGCGCCGCTTGCGGCAAGTTGACTGCGACGTCGAACGTCATCCCGAGCCTTGCGCACGTCGTTCTGCCGCTGACTGACCTCAGCTTCCAGTTGTTGCACCTGGTAATACTGGGTACGCGCCTGTCGCACGGTTCGGGCCAGGTTCGACTGAGTGCGTTGATACTGGATTTCGGCATCGACTGCATTGAGCGTGACCAACGGAGCGTGGGCATCGATATGGTCGGTGTTATCGGCGCTGATGACGGTCACTGTTCCGCCGACCTGAGAGGTCACCTGCACGATATTACCGTCCACGTAGGCATCATCGGTGGACTCACTGCCAAGCCCCAGAAAATACCAGCTCCCCAGGACGGCCAAGAGCAGCACGATCGCGACAATCAGCAGCAGTTGCGGACGAAATGACTTGGGTGAACGGGAGGCGTCAGAAGAAGAGGGTGTTGGGGAGGTCATGATTTATCAACTACGGTGGAATTTGCGGGGGAGGTGACAGGCAGTTCCGGGCGATAGCCACCGCCCAGTGCTCGGCTCAGGTTCGCTTGCAGCGACAGTGCGCGAGACTCCAGCGTCACCAGTTGGCGCTTCTGGGCCAGGGTCGCATTCTCCGTGGCCAGCACTTGCAGATAGGTTGCCAATCCTGCGCCGTAACGAAGGTTGACCAGATCGGAAGCGGCTTGCGCGGTATTGACCGCGTCCACTTGCTGCGCCATTCGCTCTTTCAGCCAACGAAGCGAAGACAACTGATCGGCAATATCGCGAAGCGCATCGACAACGGTCTGGTTGTAATTTTCAACGGCGAGGTCGTAAGCCGCGTTCTGTGCACTCAAATTGCCGCGCAAACGCCCACCCTCAAAGATGGGCAGACTTATAGCGGGCGACACACCCAGAATTCGGCTGCTGTGATCGTTGAAAGTGCTGAACGCAAGGCTTTGCAAACCCACGAAGGCTGTCAGATTCACATTGGGATAAAACCGAGCTTTGGCGACTTCAATCTCATGCCCCGACGCCTCTACACGCCAGCGCTGAGCAACAACATCGGGGCGGTGTCCCACCAGTTCGGCCGGAATGTTGGTGGGCATCATCACGTTGTTGCTGGCTAGCAGGTGAGGGCGGGTGATCGATCTACCTCGATCAGGCCCCTGGCCCAACAAAGAGGCAAGCTTGTTCTGGTTCAGCTCGATCATTTCCTTCAAGGCCGCGATATTGGCGCGACTGGCGGGAAGCGATGCCTGTGATTGCTTGATATCGATCTGACTACCCAACTCAGCGGTGAATCGTTGTTGTGTGAGTTTTTCGATATCGATTTGCTGATTCAACAAAGCCTGGGCAACGTCCAACTGCTCGTACGTATCCTGCAGGGCGATATAGGTCTGCACAACGGCCGATGACAGAATCAATGATGCCGCGCGACTATCGACTTCAAGCGCCTTTCTGCGTCCAACAGCGGCTTCAACCGCTTCGCGGTTCTTTCCCCAGAAATCCAATTCGTAACCGACATTCAGCGTTGCCTGATCGACATTTTGCCAGGTGCCTTTAACCGGGGCAGGGGTGGTGCCATTTGAACTGAATCGCTCACGGGTGGTGCTCGCTGATGCGTCGATATGCGGCAACAGCGACGCGCCCTCTATTGCTTCCAGCGCGCTCGCCTGGCGCACGCGAGCGGCAGCGGAGCGCAGCGTCGGGCTTTGTGCCAGCGCCTCCTCAACCAGATTATCCAGTTGCTTGTCGTTGAAGCTGCTCCACCAGGTTTGAGTTGGCCAAGCAGATGGCGAGAGAGTGACCCCGCTATCGGCTAAGGTTTCACTGGCGTTTCCGGGGTGTTGCAGGCTTGAGACTGGCTTCAAATCATTGAAGGAGCATCCGCTTAGCAGTACCACCAATGCTGCTACCGAGAATCGAGCGGCAAGGGGAAGCCCATAACGTGGGTGCGCTGACGCCTCGTTTTTACAACTGTTCATTACGTTTGTTCTCTTACGGCAAATAGAAATCAGGCCAAAGATGGGGCAGGATTCAATAAAAACTGTCAGTGTCGTTATGGACAAAAAAACGACTTAACGGGCTCTTAGCCCTTTAACGATTACGGATACCGAATGGTCGATGTCATCCAGGTTATCGAGGTTCGCCGTTACCAAATGAAGCCACGACATACCGGTAAGTAGCGAGACTGCGCTTTCGACGGCTGGACCTTCATCGATGTCGCCCGACTCTACAGCGCGTTCAAAAATCTTTCTTAACGTACGCTCGCGACGTGGCAAAAACTCTTTTCTAAACTCCTCCAGAGCCTGCGGTTCGTGCTGTATCTCGGCAATCAGGCTACGTAATGTTTCGCCCGCACTTGAGGTCCGCCACCAACTCCAAAGTGAGCGCAGGTGAACGATCAAGTCTTTATTCAAATCTCCAGTGTCCGGTTGTGTCACGAAGGTCAGGGCGGTGCGTTCATAAACATCCCTGAGCAACGCGCCCTTGTTTTTCCACCACCGGTAGATCGTAGGCTTGCTCGAACCGGCCCGTTCTACCAGGGCATCCATAGTAAATGCTCGATACCCACGCTCCTCGAGAATCGCTGCAGCAGCCTCAAGAATGGCCTCTGTGCTCTGAGGACTGCGAACAGCCCCGATGGAGGATCTGCTACGCAGCTTGGCGGATTTCAGGTGATCGGGCTTGGAGTCCATATAGTGCTCTGATTGTTTTTGAGCGGGAAAACGTCAATAGAAACTGTGGGTATTTATAATTTCAAAGACATTGCTGGTCAACAAAAGACGTCAGAAAAAGGCATTCAGAACTTGAATAGTGACTATGGCTTTTTGTAATAACTGATTAAGCGCATGACTGTTAGAGTGCCTGGTTTATTCATGTCGATATGTCATTTTTGATTTTTTTGGGCCCGGCAATTGACTTTGGGAAATAACATTCGATGCGTGGCCGTTCAGCTTTGTTATATGTACAGTGCGTAGGAGGCAGGAGTGCAAACACATTTAATTGACGCATTTAATGTGCTTGAGAGCGTTAACAAAACGGTGGACGAATGGATAGAGCAGGTCGTGGCTAGCCAAAACCTGTCACTTACAGACTTTCGAATCCTTGATAGCTTAGCGCAAGGCACTGCTCTGACTACGGAGCAATGTAGTCAGCATTTGAATGTCATGTCATCCAAAGTAGCTTTTAGGGTCGACAAGCTCGAAAAATTAGGCTTTGTGCACCGTCGACGTGAGAAACCAGATCGACGCATAGTTACGCTGCAGTTATCTGATCAGGGGCTCGAGATTTATGAGCTTGCCTTGGGCGCTTTAATCGAGAGGTGGCAAAATGCATCAAGTAATGTCGGCGCGGAGGTACTGAAGATCACTGCGCTTTTCGCGGGCTTGCACCTGGCGCCTATTGCCAAGCTGATTAAAAATATACTTCGAGAAAATACTTGAGCCTTGATTGGAGACATCTGACAGCAATCGGATGCTTCATGCTCGGCGACAAGACAGCTTTATAACTTAAGCGAATAGATTCTTGTTTTAATTGGCTAGTTACTTCAAGTAACGATCGTCTCGTGAATTGGCGCCAGAAGAAGGCATCTTCAGCGCGATTCGGCATATCGCTATAAATTGCCCAGCAGTCTGGCTGGCACCGCCGACAGCTTGCTGAATAGAGGCTGTTTTAGCGGCCTCTTGATTGACCATCAACAGGCTTGGCGAAGCTGCTCAATTATCTTTCGGGCACGGTTTGCTCCTACGTCCACATGGATGTCCACCATTGGCCGGGGGCCGAATTGGAGCATGTTCTGATACTGAGCTTCGATAACGACCTTATCCTCATCAAAGGTCATGGCTGTCTGTTCCACGACCTTCGCCATGACTTCGTCAGTATTGCTCTTCGGATTGGATGCGATAGTCCAGAAGTAGTGGCTGGAGGTTTCCGTTTCAGGAGTCACGCCGTGGAAACCACGCATATGGAACCCTCCGCGCTTTGGATCTTCGAGCGACACCGAGTTGGCATCAGCGGCACCCGTCCAAATACGGAGGTGTGTGACGTGGAATTCGATTTCTTGCCAGCGATCAACTTTGCCCTGGAACGGGTAGGCCGCGGTGTAAGTAGGTGGCGGTACCGAATCCAGCATGTGGCGAGTCACCTTCACAGTGTTCTCATCGCTTTCGACACGCATCTGGGCATTCATGTGGATTTTCGCGTTACCGCCGATAGTACGCAGGTGCACGTAGCCCAGATGGCTCAGGTCCAGGAGGTTGTCATGGATAAGCTGGTAGGGCGCATCGTAGTGGTAGACATCCCCTTCGAAAAGATATTCACCCTTGGTGTGAATGTCGTATGCCTGAGGCTCGCAAGTAGGCTCCATTTGCTCAGTGCTACCAAACCAGATCCAGATGATCTGATCGCGTTCACGGACGTGATAAGCAGGAACTTTGGCTTTAGTAGGGATTTTGGCCTGCCCGGGTACTTCCAAACACTGTCCTTTAGTGTTGAACAAAAGTCCGTGATAGCCACAGCGGACGCCTTGCTCCTCTATGGTGCCGTGAGAGAGAGGCAGTGCTCGATGGCAGCACCGATCCTCCAGGGCAGCAGGTTGACCATCTGCAGTGCGGAATAGAACAACGGGCTTGCTGAGCAAGGTTCTACCCACTGGCTTGTCTTTGAGCTCCCACGAAAAAGCTGCGACGTACCATTGATTGAGTGGAAACTTTGGTAGCTCTGAAGGAGCTTTAATCTCGTAAGCCAGGGACTGAGGTTGTGTCGTACTCATAGCGATCTCCGATTCTCAGGATTTTCTTATTAGGGTTACAGATCCAGCACAAGACGTGGGCTGTGAGAGCGGGAACAGCAGGGAGTGAAACTGTCGTTTCGCGCATGTTCCGAGGCGTTCATGTATTGATCTCGATGGTCAGGCTCACCAGCCAGTACTCGAGTGACGCAGGAACCGCAGATGCCTTGTTCACAGGAACTTTCGATTTCCACGTCGTGTTCAAGCAGCACTTCAAGGGCGGACTTTTGTGCAGGAACTTGGATCACCCGGCCTGAGCGGGATAACTCAATTTCAAAGGGCAGATCACCTTCGAGAGCCTGAGACGGAGCACTGAAGTCCTCCCGATTGATCTGCTGGTCACTCCATCCAGAAGCCTTCGCGGTGGATTGAATATAAGTCATGAAGCCGGACGGGCCGCAGACGTAGAGCTGATCACCATGCATCGGAATCGCCAGGATCTGAGCAGCATCTAAGCGTTGTTGGGACGGGCCATTGTCGACATGAATTCGAACATGATCAGCGAAGGGTGATTCGCTCAGGATTTCAAGGAATGCCAGTCGCTCAATAGATCGACCGCAATAGTGAAGCTCAAAGAGCTTACCCGCTGCGATTAGCGTATGAGCCATGGCAATTATCGGAGTGATGCCGATGCCACCTGCAAACAAGAAATAGCGCTCGCCTGAGAGGTCTAAATCGAAGAGATTGCGGGGGCTGCCAATGGAGAGTGTTGAGCCTTCCGTAATATTGGCGTGCATACCACTGGATCCTCCACGAGACTCAGGCTCGTTAAGTACGGCAATGAGGTATCGGCCACGCTCGTGGGGGGCGTTGCACAGTGAGTACTGCCGAGTAAGGCCCGGGGCAACATGCACGTCGACATGTGATCCCGCAGAGAACGCGGGAAGTTCTGTGCCGTTGGCAGCCATCAATTCGAAGCTGCATACACCTTCAGCTTCAGATTTTTTGCGAGAGACATAAACTTCTAGCATGAGCGTAACCCCACCGCGGGTGTGCAGTGTTTGAAAGCGAATTGATGTTGAGCCGGCGTTACCGACTAAATGCGCTAAGTCTGGAGATCAAGAAGGGGTAAGTAGGAGCAGGCAAGTCATGACACGGCACCTTTGAGATTTTTTATTGTTTTGCCGCGCGCTTATGATGCGGACGCGGAATCGTTGTGTGATTCTTATCCTAATCATTTTGGTTGCGGTGTCAACCAATTCTATTGACTGTCAGGAACCGTTCGTCATGACCCAACCCTCTCCCCTGAATCTGGATCGCTACGTTCCTGCATTGCTTACCTTCCTGACTAACAAGATGGCGAGCGGCGCGTCAGCTTGCTACCGCAAGCATTTCGGGATTGGGATAGTTGAATGGAGGGTGTTAGCAATGCTTGCGGTCGAAGACCACATCAGCGCTAATCGGGTAGTTCAGGCCATCGGCCTAGATAAAGGCGCTGTCAGTCGAGCGCTTAAGTCGCTTGAGCACGACGGATATGTGTCGACTGAGATCGATGCGGGAGACGCTCGTCGATACACCGTATCTCTGACATCCGCAGGTCGTAAGGTGCATGACGAAGTGTTGGTGACTGCCCTTGAGAGGGAGAGGCTGCTATTAGCTACGTTGAGCAATGATGAAATCGAGATGCTAATTGATTTCTTGCACCGAATGAGCGACCAGTTAGATGAGGTGAATGCGGTTGAGCCAGTAGTCCGACAATAGGTTTGACGTTCTGCAGAGTGGCGGAGGATGGCTAGATGGATTACTAATCCAACTTCCCAATTGGATCAAGTCATTTGGCACAATGACCAGGGCATCACCTTGGACTTGGCGTTAGTGTGCACGAACCTGAGTTAACGCTGATGCGTAGCACAAGTGTTCACAATTAACTTGTCCTGACGATTTGAACTACGCATGGACACGTTTTTTGATGGCCGGCAGAGTATGCAGCGTCCAGGCTTCCGCGACAGGAATCAAAAACTTAGGAAAGCGGGTTCAAGCAGATCTCAAGGTCAGTCAGGTAGTGCCTTCAAACGTCCTCAGATAGTCGAGTGATATGGTTGTTTCGGTGGCGCTCTATTTATGCCAACAGGTTGAGTCTTTCTCGCCGCAGTCATAGCGCGAAGTCTACGATTCAAAAAATCGGAGTTCGCACCGGGCACGGTGATATTACGCATTTATCTGGGTTGACCAACCGCGGCAACCTTAGGGGTATCAGCGAGCTAAGGAGGAGGGGACATATGCCTTTTCTATCAGCACTTTATTCCCTTGAGCTTGGGCCTGGGCCTGGTAACCGAGGAATCTCGAAAGGCCTAGGCTCTGTACGAAATCCCGAGAAACCCAATCGGCGTCCCTCGGAAGCTGAAATTTTGTAGAGTTTCCAGCTATCTACGGAAAAGAATCCTGTGATCCCAAATGGCGTAACCGTTCAGGAAAGCCAAAATCGATTCGAATTGGCAGGCCAAGATGGCGTCATCAATATTGAGGTCACGGCTTTTGGCATAGATATAGAGGGTCGAGCACGCCAGATGAAGTCAAGGCCGCACGTTCTACGCCTCTCGGGAGAGCGGGGCGACCAGACGAAGTGGCCGCAGCCGTTGTATTCCTGGCTTCACCTGAAGCGAGTTACATCACCGGTGAACTGCTCGTGGTGGATGGAGGCAATTGCCTGGTTGAGAACAAAGCTGATTAAAACTTTTTAATTCCTGAGAGGGATCTCAACGAGCTTGAGGGATTGCGCTTCCGTATTCGCTTTCAGGGATATCGCCTGATCAGATTGTGCGTCGACGCTCATTTTACGTCTCCTGCACAGAAGTGCTGATAAAGGACGTTGATTTTGATGTCAATCAGCGTTGCCTGAGCAGAGGTGCGCCGACTCACTGTTCCATCAAAAACCGCTCAATTTCCTCAACGGTACTGCGCGCCGTTCGGGTCACGCCGATCAGTGTCGCGGAAGCGGCGCCTGTCCAGTCGCCATAGCCCACCAACCACAAACGCGGTTCCTGAATCGAATGCGTACCTTTGACGGCCACACGCCCGTCGGCGGTACACACGCCCAGTGATTCCAGATAGCCGAGGGCAGGGCGGAAGCCGGTACACCAGATCACCGCGTCGACCGGCGTTTGCGAGCCGTCAGCCCACGTCACGCCGGTCTCGGTGAAGCGCAGGAACGGCCGAACCGCGTGCAACACGCCGCGCTCCCGAGCCTCGACGACTGGTGGCACCATCACGATATCGCCCAAGCCGCCAACCGGTCTCTCAATGTCGATGCCGGCCAGCTGCGCTTTCCAGCGCTCGGTGGCGCGTTGGAAGAGCACGCGTCCATCAACGTCATCGGCAAGAAACTCTGGCGGCTGCGGAGTGACCCAGGTGGCATCGGCCACTTGCGAGACTTCAGCGAGGATCTGTGCACCGGAGTTGCCACCGCCCACCACCAGGACTTTTTTTCCGGCAAACGGCTTGGCGTTAACGTAGTGGGCCGAATGCAATTGCTGGCCGGTAAAGGTTTCGCTGCCGGGGTAATGCGGCAGGTAGGGATGGCGCCAGGTGCCGGTCGCGCTGACCACGGTGCGGGCCAGCCAGCTGCGGCCCTGGGCTTTTACGTTGAGGTGATTGCCCTGACGTTCAATAGCGTTGACCCAGTAGGGCCGTTCGACAGGAAATTGGTAGCGTTGCTCATACTGGCGCAGGTAATCGAGTACGTTGTCGCGACTTGGGTAGCCGTCAGTGACCGGAGGCATCATCCAACCGGCGATGGAACTCCAGGTCGACGGTGAAAACAGTCGCAGGGAATCCCAGCTATGCCGCCAGGCGCCACCCGGTGCCGCTTCGGCATCGATAATCACAAAGGAGCGCCCGGTACGGCGCAGGAAGTAAGCCACGGCGAGTGCGGACTGGCCACCGCCAATAATCGCGACATCCACTTCGGCAGGCATGGGGAATCCTTGGGTCAGCGAAAGTCAGGTCAAGTTAATCCATTTGAAGTGGACGTTTGTTGATGTTGCTCAAGCGGCGGCGTTCTAAACCACAGCTCCGAACAGTGATCCCACCAACGCCGTGATGCCCATGGCCAGCACGCCCCATAGCGTCACGCGCCAGGCACCGATCACTACACTGGCACCCCCGGCCCTGGCTGCAACGGCCCCCAGGCTGCCGAGGAAGACCAGTGACATGCCGCAAATCCAAGGCACAACGCTGTCTGTGGGCGCGATGAAAGTTACTGCCAGCGGCAACGCTGCGCCGACCACGAAACTGGCGGCCGAGGCGAGGGCAGCCTGCAACGGTTTGGCCGTGAGAGTTTCGCTGATGCCCAGTTCGTCCCGCGCGTGGGACCCCAGCGCATCATGGGCCATCAATTGATCGGCCACTTGATGAGCCAGTTCGGGCGATACGCCGCGCTGGATGTAAATGTTCGCCAGTTCAATGTGTTCCGCCTTTGGATCGTTGGCCAGTTCGGCGCGTTCCCGCGCCAAGTCAGCCCGCTCGGTGAACGCGTCCATCCCGCGTTTCTGAGCCAACCGTGGGCCTTCGATTTCCCCCAGCACCAGCAGCGCCGTGGCCCACGCATCGGCGAGCATGCATGAGGCCGCCACCACGCTGACCGCCGTCAATGAGTTGCGCAGTGGCGCGCCGGTGACCGGGTTCATGGTATGGGCGTAGGTCTGCCCACCTATATCGACCCACTGTCGATAGTCCCCCGACGTTGCGATGGCGGCATCGCTGAGTTCCATCACGCCCATGACTTCGCGCACACCCCGGCAGGGTTTTTCAATGGCCACGATCCACGGTTGCGCATCAGGCTTGAGGCCGCCGGCGCGCAGTCGTGAAGCAGCGCGCGAAGCCCTGTAGGAAGTTACACCAATATTTTCGAACGGGAGTAATCTCTGTATGCGTCACGAGCGGCAACGTTTTCAGTCTTCACATTCGTTCGTTGCGAGTAGACAATGTGCGCTCTGTTCCGGGGTAGTTCAGCGGTAGAACACTCGGCTCTTAACCGGGTGGGCGCTGGTTCGAATCCAGCCCCCGGACCCAATACATCGCAGGGTCAGAAGGACATATGTCCAGGCACGATAGGGAATTGGATGCAGTGGCCGGCATAAACGCCGGTTATGCGGTCTTTCAGTTATCTCGAGCATTGACCGCATCGGGTCTAGACACTGAGAAAGCGCGTGAACGAATTGAGCGCTGGCAGCAGGTGGTCGAACACATGGTGCAGGGCACCGCGCTGTATGGCTCGCGTATACCACTCGTGGATGTGCCTGAATGGGTCACACTGGAGGTAGTCACGGGTGGTCTTGCCACTGGACAGTATCTGGCCGGTGGTGCACTGACCGAGTACGAACGGCGGCTGGCCGCCTCAATCCCAGGCATCCGCCCTGGTTTTGAACGACTTGATCTCAACACCTGGCACCTTACGGATGAGGGGATCGAAGCACTGCAAAAGCAACTGGTGAACAGCGACTATCGGATCGATGTACCAGAAGAGGCAGCGCTACTGTACGTGGCTTGGCTGTTGGGACAGCAGCGCATGGAGGAAGCACGCAGACTGATTGAGTCGATCGCACCTTTTTTTGAGCAACTGCGTTTCTTTCCAATGGCTTCTGACGGGCTACCGCTCGCGGCGGTGGAAGTGCAGATCTTCGATGTCGGCGATATCAAAAAGCTGCTTTCAAAACTCCCTGCGCAGCAGCGTCTTGCGGTGCAAAAACATGTGGTCGTGACCCGGTTGCCTTTCTACGATGCAGCTATCTCGCTCTTCCTCTTAACGTACCAGGATGATTGGCCTTGTCGGCAATATCCTGAAGGCTGGCTTGAGCAGGCGAATGCGCTAAGTAGTCAGTTCGATGCCTCCGGTAGCAATGACATCCTCAACGTTGAACCTTTCAGGGGCCGGGTAGGGGAGTTGTACGCGTTGCTAAGGCTCTGCTCCCGTGACCCAATCTCGCTGACAGGGCGTCAAGTCGGACGTATTCGGCGGATCGTCAATGATTTCGTGTGCAAACATGGTCATCCCGAATCCGAAGATCATCTACAGAGCCGAGCCATACAGCGCCATCAGGTGGCCGCGCCCGAGCATCATCTGATCGCCAAGGCGGTTTCTGAGCGTCTGACCAGCTATACGAGCTCGGAAGGCATCTCTGATTTTTCGTCCCTGTTGGAACCGATTACCAATGAGGAGGCGAAGGCACATTCGCTGAAAACCGGTGTCGCCATTCCACCAGCAGTTCGCCGACGCCTCGAGCGCTGTCGAAAGGGATCCATCAGTCAGTTGATTGACAAGGGATTGATCACATCTGGGGATACCGTGGCGCGAGTACTGCCAGCGATGACGGCCGAAATCTGCAGTGCTGGATTTCGCGATACGACACTGCGCACGTTGTCTATCGCAACGTATCGTGCTTTTCGGCGACGCCGTTCATTGCTGCTGCTCAACCTACAGAGCCAAGTCAAAATCAGTGAGTTGCCTTGGGTGGCGGCCGTTGAAGGTGAACGAAAGGCACACACTGTCGCCGTTGAGGGAGCCAGACAAGCCTTGATCGAATCCTCGGCAACAACCCTCGCTGCTTTCCCTCAGGCAATCCTTCCGAACAAGCTACTTCAGGAGTTTGGTTCGCTTGCTGTCACGGCGAAGCTGGATCTTCCTTTTGTGGAGGAGGTCGCGGCGGACATTTTCATGGGAACCTTTTCGAATAAATTCGTGGAAGCAGCCAGGCGAGCAGCCTCGTTGATAGATGGCACCCTTTACGCCCATTATTACGACATCGACACGAACCAACTGGCGATCCTTCCCGATAAGCCGAAATCAAAGAGCAGAAACTATTTCCAGCGTGACTTGGAAACCAGTGATGCATTGGCGAACCTGTGCGCACAGCGGGCTAATGCAACCTTGGGTGGATGGCATTCAGCAACCAACGGCAGGATCATCGAGCAACAACAGATTTTGACGACGCAAAACCTTTCGCTTCTATTTGGTGATCTCGGTTTGAAAGCGCTGCTACATCATCGCTTGGGCTCACTTGCTCAGCAGTGCTTCCAATGGATATGCATGCGGCAGCAGATGAAAATCAAGCTCTATCACTCTAGCTTGGTGATGCTCAAAAATACCGCTTATGCCTGGCGCCAGATGGTGTTTTATTTATCCATGCAGGATGACGCCGAGAGGCGTTGCGCAATCGATAGCATCGAAGCTCATTTCGCGGCTCAACCCATTGCATTCCGAGAGAGATTTCTACCGGCAATTATGGGGTTGCGTGTGGCAGCTTCCGGGCTCCCGTTGACCCTGAACCGCCGGAAAAGTGAGGGGGTTCAGGTTTTTCTCGGATGGACCACCGAACGACATTGGTTGTTACCGCCGCAAACGAATGACATCAGTTAAACGCTCGGCTGTATCGATGAGGCGTGCTTGAACGCCTCAAAAGCGATATCTGTATATCTGGCTGGAGTTCTTGTACAGACGGGGCAAAAGTTTCTTGCATACATCAGGGACCGAAGTCAGGAAGGACGTCCAACGAGAAGAGCCTGAACGTCTGCAAAAATCGGAAAGTGGTGGCGCGTGACCTCAAGCACAAGTATAGAAAGTTCCACCCTGACATAGCACCTTATTTAACATAATATACATTACACGTAACAAAGTGTTTCAGGATTAGCACCGACACACACAGCATGAATCTCCAGTACTCACTCTGAAGCCGCTTTCCTTTAAGCCTTGGCAGCTCTTGAAATCTGCCACTCTCAATCCTGATCCCTCGTCAGCTTTTCGATCAACGCGCGATGCTGTGGAAATTGTGCCGTGAGTTTCAGTCTGTTCCCCATCTGCATATCGGCGAAATCAAATCCTGGTGAAACGGCTTCGCTGATCAAGCCAAATCCGTTCGATCCTTCTAGTAGTCGCGAAGCTTTCCAGATTCCGCCCGGTACGTGCAATTGCAAATGTTGTTCTGCCAAAACATCGCTGCCCATCACCAGCGTCTGCAATGAGCCGTCCGCCAGAATCAGGCTGTACTCGATGGCGTCGCCTGAATGGAAATAATGCAGGATGTCGGACTGGTTGAAATGAAACTGGCCCACGGGCGATTGCTCGGTCAGCAGATAGTAAATCGACGTCATCAGGTAGCGTGGCCCGTTATCGGTTTGCAGGAGATCTCGATGGTCGGCTTGATAGGTCCTGCGAAAATAGCCTCCTTCAACGTGTGGCTCCAGATTCAGCGCAGAAATCAGATCTTGTGCGTTTGGTTTGTGCTGAGTCATGGCCTGCTCCGTTGATTTAGAGGATTTTTTTGTTAGCTCAACTAAACGCTCATTTAGTGTAGTTAAATGAATATCGACGATTATCGCCGATATTCCCTCCTGCTCTAGAAATCCACTGTAGCCGAAAGCAGATAAGTTCTTGGTGTCGAAAGCGTCAATCCCGGCTCGCTGTCATCCGAAGCCCCGGCCGAACTCCAAAAGCGTTTATCCAGTACGTTTTCCACATTGGCGCGCAAAGTGATGGTCTTATCGTCAACTTTAAACGCATAACGTGTGCCTACGTCAAACCGCTCCCAGGAGTCGATCTCCTTCTCGTTCGACTGATCCAGATACTGCGAACTGGAGTAGATGCCGCGTCCTGTCAGCGTCAGCCCCTGCACGTTCGGCACGTCCCATTCCGCGCCGAGGTTGACGTTGTACTTGGGCGTCGCCGGCGCGCGATTGCCATCGAACGTGCCGTTGGTGGTATGCGTCAACTCACTGTCGATATACATCACGCCTCCGAGCAAGCGCAGCCCTTTCAACGGCTCACCGAACAAGCTGAATTCCACACCATTGTTCTCCCGCTTGCCGTTCGGGCCGAACACCCGCGTCGTCGCATTGGTTTCATACGCAGGTTGCTTGATGCGGAACACTGCCGCCGTCAACGCATACGCACCGGCGTCGTACTTGGCGCCGACCTCAACCTGACGGCTAATGAATGGCGGAAAGATTTCGTCCTCGTTCACCGACGTCGAAGGCGCGATCTTGCCCTGGCTCAGGCCTTCCATGTAGTTGGCGTACAGGGACAACTTGTCCGTCGCCTTGAACAGAATGCCTCCCGATGGCGATACCTTTTCTTCGTCATAGGCCGTGTCGCCCTTTACATCATCGCTCCAGTCATCGACCTTCACTCGCTGCCACCGAGCACCGAGGGTCAGCAAAAGGCGATCATCGAAAAAGCCCAAGGTGTCAGACAGCGCGACGCCACTGAAACGGTTTTCGGTGTAGACCTTGGCGTCTTGCCGCGTTGGCGTGCCGGGTTTTGCGATTTCCACCGGGTCATACAGGTTGCTGCGACCCGCCGCATAACGGGCGCCGCCGTTTTCAAAATCCATATAAAAGTAGCTGGCTGCCAGGTTGACTTCGTGACTCACCGGCCCCGTGTGGAACCAGTTGCGCACGCCTGCCGTGGCGGTGCGCACATTCTCGTCGCGGGTGAAATCCCGCGGTTGAACGCTGAAATCGCCGGCATCGTTGGTCACGGAAACCGCATGCCGCAGGAATTCGTGATTGCTTTTGCGGGCACCGACGCCGCCGTACATCATCACCGAATCACTGACATCAAACTCAGCGTTGAGCGTGCCGAAGGTGTCTTTGGTCCGCGCCTGGCTCCACGGTTGCGCGTAGTTATCGCGCACATCGTTGGCGTTCGGCACCTTGGCATTAGCGGCGACTTGCACGCGCTCTTGCGGTGCGTCGGTATCGCGCTCGGTGTGACCCACGTCAGTGGAAAGCCGCAGCCGCTCACCGCGAAAGTCCAGCCCCAGCACCGCCATATCGCGGTCGACACTCTGGTGATCCCATTCGGTATCACCGGACTGTTTGACACCGTTGAAGCGCAGGCCGAACTGGTTGTCCTCACCAAAACGCCGCCCGACATCCACGGCGCCACCGACCTGGTTGTTCGAGGCGTAATTGGCTGTCAGCGAGGTGATGGGCTGGTCCGTCGCGCGTTTGGGCACCATGTTGATCCCCCCTCCTACACTGCCCCGCGGTGAAATGCCGTTGATGAGTTGGCTCGGGCCTTTGAGGATGTCGACGCGATCGGCCATTTCCATGTCGATCGTATACGTCGGCAGCACGCCATAAAGTCCGTTGTAGGCAACATCACTGTTGAACAGGCTGAAGCCACGGATGGTGAATTGTTCATAGCGCCCGCCCGCCGGGTTGGTCGCGCGCACTGAAGGATCGGTAGCGATCAGGTCACCGAGCGTTCGGGCCTGTTGATTCTTGACCGTCTCGCTGGTGTAAGTGGTCATGCTGAACGGGGTTTCCATGAAGTCTTTAGACCCCAATAGCCCTTGCGAACCTCGACGTGCGACCTGGCCGCCGGCAAATACGTCGGCCCCCGAAGAATCGGTGGCGCCGAGAATCGAGGTCGGTGCCAGTTGCAGGCTACCGCCCTCCGCCACCGGAATCAGCGTGTAGGCATGCTCGCCCACCGGTTGCAGCTGCAAACCAGAGCCCAGCAACAACTGAGTGAAGCCCTCCTCCACGCCATATTCACCGGTCAAACCTTTGCTGCTCTGGCCGCTGACCAATGCCGGATCCACCGACAGATTGACCCCGGCCAAACCGGCAAATCTTGTCAGTGCTGAACTCAGACTGCCAGCGGGCACCTGATAACTGCGTCGTGAAGAATCATCGGCCCAACTGGACTGGATCATCAAGGGGCCGGCACTCAGGCTCAGCAGGAGGCTCAACTGCAACAACGGACGCAAACGGCTTGGGAAGACTGCGGGCATTGGAAAAAGCTCTCGATTTTGTTCACTTGCCCGGAATGACCAGCGAGGCGAAAAAAAGGGACAGGCTTCAGCCAATTTTTTTCTGAGGCATGAGAGAAACCCAGAAACGGGTGCGTGTCTGCACTTCGATCGGCAGGCTCGCCGCCAGCAGTGAAAGCACCTGGTCGGTATTGTCGAGACGGAAACTACCCGTGACGCGCAGCGCCTCAAGCGCAGGATCCCAGCGCAGCAGACCTGAACGATAACGGCTCAACTCGCGCAGAAAGTCCCCCAGCGGTTGGTTCTGCGCCATCAATACACCCTCGCGCCAGCCCGGCATCAAGACGTCGAATGCTGTAACAGGCCCGGCGCCAGACGCTTGCAGACTGACTTGTTGGCCCTGATTCAAGATCAGCGCCGGCCCGTGCAGTGGCTGCAACTGCACCGAGCCGCTGACGACAGAGACTGTGCAATCACGCTCGTTGAGTCGCACACAGACCTCACTGCGGCTGACGTTGATCCGACCGTACTGGGCTTCAATCACCAATGCTGAGCTGCCGGGAACGTTGAGCGCCATTTCGCCGCGCACCAGCTTCAACTGACGGTCAGCAAGATCCACGTTGACCGCACTGTTGGTGTTCAGTTGCAGAGCACTGCCATCCGCCAGAGGCAAACGTTTATGTTCACCGGTACTGGTGTGCAGATCGGCGCGCCAGACGTCCAGCGGCAATTGTCGACTGATCAGCCAGGCTGCCGGCACCAACGCTGCCAGACCGAGCGCGCGCTTCAGCGCTGCCCGGCGCGCCTGATCCGGGCGATCCAGCGTGGCCATGGCCAATGCCGACGGTAGATTGTTGAACCGTTGGCGCAACAACTGGATCTTCTGCCAAGCGTTTTCATGGCGGCTATCGCTGCTGCGCCAGTTTTGCAGGCGCGCGTGATCGTCATTCGTCGCTTCGCCAGATTCAAGCAGCGCCAGCCATTGCGCGGCGGCGCGTGCGACTTCGCGCGCTTCTGTATCGGGCGCAACGCGGATCATAGATCCAACATCAAACAATGCTCGTAAGCCTGCGCCATATAACGCTTTATTGTTCGCTCAGACACCTGCAAACGCTCAGCGATCTCGCGGTAGCCGAGGCCTTCGAGCTGACTCCACAAAAACGCCCGGCGCACTGCTCGGGGCAACCCATCGAGCAATTCATCCAGCGCTTGCAGGGTTTCCAGCAACAACCAGCGCTGCTCTGGCGACGGCACGCTCTCCTCGGGCAATTGCGCCAAGGCTTGCAGATAGGCTTTTTCCAGGCTGCGGCGCGTATAGAAATTGCTCAGCAAGCGTTTGCCCACGGTCAGCAAATAAGCCCGCGGCTCGCGCATATCGGCAATGGGTTGAGCGCTGCACAGCACGCGCATAAAGGTGTCCTGGCTCAGATCCGCCGCATCCCAGGCATTGCCCATGCGCCGCCGCAGCCAGGTTTCCAGCCAGCCGCGATGCTCGCGGTACAAGTCGTGCAGGTTCTGCTCCGAGGCCGGCGCTGCTTCAATCATCCAGGAGACCCTGCGCGAAGTTAGATTCAAATGAGACTGATTCTATTTAACTTCGCGTGGGACACAAAGGGCTTTTTCTTCGCTACGCTGTTCGCGAGCGCTTGAGGGTCTCGCTCGGCAGCTCTTTGAACAGTGCCTGATAACTGCTGGAAAACCGCCCCAGATGCCAGAACGACCAGTGCATGGCCACTTCAGCAACCGTGGTTTCCGCCGGCCTGCGTTTAAGCAATTCACGGTGTGCGCTGTTCAAACGGCGCAGGCGCAACCAGTGGCTTGGCGTCATCCCGGTATAGGCCTTGAACGCCTGTTGCAGTTGCCGCAATGGCACCCCGGCGATGTGCGAAAGCTCCAGCAAATTCAGCGTCTCTTCCGGCGAGTCGGCAGCCCACTCACCTACCCGCTTCATGATCATTCGCTCTTCGGTACGCCGCTGCAAACCGCCACGGTCAAGATCGACACGCGCGTTATCGAGGATGAACAAACAATCTTCAAGTAATTGCTGGGCTAGCGATTCTTTACTAGGTAAATCAATAGCTTGCGTCAACTTCGTGAGAGTTGAGCTTAACCAGCGACTGAACAGCGCATTCTGCCCACCATTGAGCGGCGCCATGAACAAACCTTCGAGTTTCGTCACATCCAGGCCGTGCTGGCGAACAAAATCCGGGCCGAATACTACGGCAATTTCCTGATAGTTCTCCGGGGTGATCCAGATGTTGCGGCTGTCTTCATTGAGCAGGTACAGCGCGTTGTCGCTGCGATCAAAACAGAACGCCAGGGCACCCGATGGCGCGCTGAAATTCTGCTCGACCCGGGTGTTCATCTGCTCTTCGTAAACCTCGACACCCTGCAAATCCAGATAACGGATCTGCCCGGCGAAATGCCCCGGCGACATCTGCTGGTAATGCTGGACCCAACCCGGCGTGGCGCGGATTTGCTCGGAGACATCAGCGGTGTTGAAAGCCTGAACCTGTAGCGGATTGCACGTTGTCATGGGGTGACCTTGCGCACTCTTTTGGTGCGCTTGGGTGCTGCTTAAAGTGGATAGATGGAACTGCAAGGCTCGCCCAAGATAGTCGTCAACGCGCCACAGGGGAAGGGGCGGAAGATGAAACC
This sequence comes from Pseudomonas sp. FP2196, assembly GCF_030687715.1. GTDB lineage: Bacteria > Pseudomonadota > Gammaproteobacteria > Pseudomonadales > Pseudomonadaceae > Aquipseudomonas. The sequence continues at coordinate 3,003,713 of NZ_CP117445.1, read as the reverse complement.
CGCCCTCCCCGGCGTCTATAAAACCAATAACGAGGTCTTTATGAATGCCCCTTTCGATCAGCTGTTCACGTGGCTGAAAGATCACAAGATTACCGAAGTTGAATGTGTGGTCAGCGACCTGACCGGCATCGCCCGCGGCAAGATCGCACCGACCAACAAGTTCCTGCATGAGCGAGGCATGCGCCTGCCGGAAAGTGTGCTGCTGCAAACGGTAACCGGGGATTTTGTCGACGACGACATCTACTACGACCTGCTCGACCCGGCCGACATTGACATGGTCTGCAAGCCTGTAGCCGACGCGGTCTACGTCATTCCATGGGCCATCGAGCCGACCGCCATTGTCATCCACGACACCTTCGACAAGTTCGGCAATCCCATCGAACTGTCGCCGCGCAACGTGCTAAAGAAAGTCTTGCAGCTGTACACCGACAAAGGCTGGAAGCCGATTGTCGCGCCAGAAATGGAGTTCTACCTGACCCAACGCTGCGAAGACCCGGACTTGCCGCTCAAGGCGCCGCTGGGCCGTTCGGGCCGCGCCGAAAGTGGCCGACAGTCGTTTTCCATCGATGCTGCCAACGAGTTCGACCCGCTGTTCGAAGACGTCTACGACTGGTGCGAGTTGCAAGGTCTGGACCTCGACACGCTGATCCACGAAGACGGCCCGGCGCAGATGGAAATCAACTTCCGTCACGGCGATGCATTGGATCTGGCTGACCAGATCACCGTGTTCAAACGGACCATGCGTGAGGCTGCGCTCAAGCACAACGTCGCGGCGACATTCATGGCCAAGCCGATTGGCGACGAGCCGGGCAGCGCCATGCACATCCACCAGAGTGTGGTGGACATCGCCACGGGCAGTCCGATCTTCGCCAACGCCGACGGGCAGATGAGCGAGTTGTTCCTGCACTACATCGGTGGTTTACAGAAGTACATCCCGAAAGTGCTGCCGATGTTCGCGCCGAACGTTAACTCATTCCGCCGCTTCCTGCCGGACACCTCAGCGCCGGTCAACGTCGAATGGGGCGAAGAAAACCGCACCGTTGGTTTGCGTGTGCCGACCTCAAGTCCTGAAGCCATGCGCGTTGAAAACCGCCTGCCGGGCGCCGATGCCAACCCGTACCTGGCGATTGCCGCGAGCCTGCTGTGCGGTTACATCGGCATGGTCGAGGGCATCGAGCCGAGCGCTGCAGTACAAGGCCGTGCCTACGAACGCCGCAACCTGCGCCTGCCGATCACCATCGAAGAGGCCCTGACGCAGATGGAAGAGTGCGAGACCGTTGCGCAATACCTGGGTGAAAAATTCGTGCGCGGCTACGTCGCGGTGAAACGCGCCGAGCATGAAAACTTCAAGCGCGTGATCAGCTCGTGGGAGCGTGAATTCCTGATGCTGAGCGTCTGACTAACACCACAAATCCCTGTAGGAGTGAGCCTGCTCGCGATGGCATCGGCACAGCCAATATCTCTGTCGGTTGACCCATCGCTATCGCCAGCAGGCTAGCTCCCACAAGGGGAATAGTGAACCACCTGAAAAATCCAACAATTCCAAGAGGTGTCGATATGCGTCTGTTGAAATCCTTGATCCCGGTCAGCCTGAGCCTGATGTTCAGCGCCGTAGCCCACGCCCAACCCCAGGTCAGCGTCTACAACTGGACCGACTACATCGGTGAGACCACCCTCGCCGACTTCCAGAGCAGCAGCGGGATCAAGGTGATCTACGACGTTTTCGACTCCAACGAAACCCTCGAAGGCAAGCTTCTGGCGGGCCGCACCGGCTATGACGTTGTGGTGCCGTCCAACCACTTTCTCGCCCGTCAGGTGAAGGCCGGCGCTTTCCTCAAGCTGGATCGCTCGCAACTGCCGAACTGGAAAAACCTCGACCCGAAACTGCTGGAGTTGCTGGAGAAAAACGACCCGGGTAACGCGCACTCGGTGCCATACCTGTGGGGCACCAACGGCATCGGCTACAACGTCGACAAGGTCAAGCAAGTGCTGGGCATCGACCGCATCGATTCCTGGGCCGTGCTGTTCGAGCCGGAAAACATCAAGAAACTTTCCCAGTGCGGCGTGTCGATGATGGATTCGGCGGACGAAGTATTCCCGGCCATCCTCAACTACATGGGCCTGGACCCACGTAGCGAAAACCCGGAAGACTATAAGAAAGCCGAAGCAAAACTGCTGAGCATTCGCCCCTACATCACCTACTTCCACTCATCGAAATACGTCTCGGACCTGGCCAACGGTGATATCTGCGTCGCCTTCGGTTATTCCGGCGATGTGTTCCAGGCCGCTAATCGCGCCAAGGAAGCCAAGAACGGCGTGAACATCGCCTACGCCATCCCGAAAGAAGGCGCCAACCTGTGGTTCGATCTGTTGGCAATCCCGGCCGACGCCAGCAATCCCAAGGAAGCCCACGCCTTCATCAATTACCTGCTTGATCCGCAGGTGATCGCCAAGGTCAGCGCATCGGTCGGTTATGCCAACCCGAACCCGGCCGCCAAGCAATACATGGATCAGGAGCTGGTCAACAACCCTGAGGTTTACCCATCCCAGGCGGTGCTCGACAAGCTCTACATCTCCTCTACCCCGCCCCAGGCGATCATGCGTCTGATGACCCGGTCCTGGAGCAAAGTGAAGTCGAACAAATGAATCAGTACACACCGGAACACGCCCGCTCCTATTACGCAGCCTCGGCTCGGGCGAGTACCCCCTACCCTGCGCTTGACGATGATCTGACGGCCGATGTCTGTGTGATTGGCGGCGGGTTCACCGGGGTCAACACCGCCATCGAACTGGCGCAGCGTGGGCTTTCGGTGATCCTCATCGAAGCCCGGCGCATCGGCTGGGGCGCCAGCGGTCGAAATGGCGGCCAGTTGATTCGCGGCATCGGCCATGAGGTCGAAGGTTTCGCGAAACATGTCGGCCAGGAAGGCGTGCGCTATTTGCAGCGCGCCGGGATCGATTCGGTGGAACTGGTGCGACAGCGCATCGGCGACCACGGCATCGACTGTGATCTGCGTTGGGGGTTCTGTGAGCTGGCCAACACGCCCGCGCAATTCGCCGCGTTCGAGGAAGAACAGGTCGGCCTCGCCAAACTCGGTTATGCCCACGAAACACGTTTGGTCCGCCCCGAACAGATCCGCCAGCAAGTAGTCAACGCCGATGGCTACGCCGGCGGATTGATCGACATGGGCTCCGGCCACCTGCATCCACTGGATCTGGTTCAGGGCGAAGCGCGTCTGGCCGCGGCCCTTGGCGTACGCATCTTCGAACAAAGTCCGGTGCTGGAAATCATCCACGGCGCCACCGTGCAAGTCCGCTGCGCCACCGGCACCGTGCGCGCCGGCAGTCTGGTGCTCGGTTGCAACGCTCATCTGGATGAACTGGAAAAACAGCTCAGCGGCAAAGTGCTGCCGGCCGGCAGCTACATCATCGCCACTGAGCCCTTGTCCGAAGAACGCGCCGCACAACTGATCCCGCACAACCTCGCACTGTGCGACCAGAAAGTCGGTCTCGATTATTACCGGCTCTCGGCAGACCGGCGCTTGCTGTTCGGTGGCGCCTGCCATTATTCCGGGCGAGATCCGGCAGACATCGCCGCCTACATGCGCCCGAAGATGCTCAAGGTCTTCCCGCAACTGGCGGACGTGGGCATCGATTACCAATGGGGCGGCAAGATCGGCATCACCGCCAACCGCTTTCCGCAGGTCGGCCGGCTCAAGCAGCACCCGAACGTGTTCTACGCCCAAGGCTATTCCGGTCATGGCCTGAACGTCACCCATTGGTGCGCGAAGCTGCTCGGCGAGGCGATTCACGCGGGTCACAGCCAAGGCATGGACGTGTTCAGCGGCGTGCCGCATATGACCTTCCCCGGCGGCCCGGCGCTGCGTTCACCGCTGTTGGCACTGGGCATGTTCTGGTATCGGCTGCGTGAGATGCTGGGTTAACACTGCCCTCCTGTCGGAGCAGCCGCAGGCTGCGATCTTTTGATTGTTGTTTTAACAGACAAGATCAAAAGATCGCAGCCTCGTTTCACTCGACAGCTCCTACGGGAAAAACTCACATCCTCCGAGAATTTGCTCTATCGCCAAGCACTTCTATATTGATGAGGTGCTTTGGCGTTCCTGACGCTCAGTGCCCAATTATTTGAGGAGGACACGGATGAAGTCGTCAGCCACCGACGAGCCACGAGCACCTGGCCAGGCCCCGATCAAAACCCGCCGTTTCAGCGTATCGCTGGTGTGGATCGTGCCGATCGTTGCCGTACTGGTAGGTATATCGCTGGTGGTGCACAACGTGATGCAGGAAGGGCCGGCCATCGTCGTCAACTTCAAGACGGGCAGCGGTCTGGTCGCCAACAAGACCGAGGTCAAGTACCGCAATGTGGTGATCGGTCAGGTGACCGAAGTCGAGTTGAGCAATGACCAGAAGAGCGTCAACGCCACCATCAAACTGGCCAAACAGGCCGAAAGTTTTACCCGCGAAGACTCGCAGTTCTGGGTAGTCCGACCGCGCATTGGCGCTGGCGGTGTGTCAGGCATCGATACCCTGCTCTCCGGCGACTACATCGGCGCCGATATCGGTCAGGCCAACAATCGAGCCAAACATTTCAAAGGCCTGGAAAACCCGCCGCCAATCACCTACGGCGAACCGGGCAAGCGCTTCATGCTGCACACCCAGGATCTCGGTTCACTGGACATCGGTTCGCCGGTCTACTACCGCAAGATTCCGGTGGGCCAGGTCGTCACTTACGAGCTGGCGCCTGACGGTAAAGGCGTGAACATCGAAGTGTTCATTCATGCGCCCAACGATGCCTTTGTCACCGAAAACACCCGGTTCTGGAACGCCAGTGGCATCGACGTCAGCGTCGGCGCCAACGGATTCCAGGTCAAAACCGAATCGTTGTCGTCGATGCTGGTCGGCGGCATTGCCTTCCGTGCGCCGGATTACAGCCCCAACGACGTGGCCGCCGCCGATGACAAAGACTTCGAACTGTTTGAAGACCAGCAAACCGCCCTCGCCCCACCCAACGGCAAGTCGCAGTACTTGAGTTTGCGCTTCGACCAGTCCCTGCGCGGGCTCAAGGTCGGCGCACCGGTGGAATTCCTCGGCATGGAAATCGGTCGGGTGGTGGCGATCAATCTGGACTTCGATGCGAAAAAACGCAGCTTCCCGCTGAACGTCGGCATCGTCATTTACCCGCAGCGCCTCGGTATGGCCTACGGAAAAATGCTCACCGCGTTCAAACACGACCCCAACGACGAAGCCGCCGGCATTCGCTTGATGGGCACCTTTATCGACAATGGCCTGCGCGCTCAGGCCCGCAGTGGCAACTTGCTGACAGGCCAGTTGTACGTGGCACTGGATTTCTTCCCGAAAGCCGAAAAAGTCGCGTTCGACCCAATGGCCCGCCCGGTGGTGATTCCGACCGTGCCCGGCAGCCTCGAACAGTTGCAGGAAAAACTCGAAGCCGTGGTCGACAAGCTCAACAAGTTGCCGGTGGACCGCATCGCGAACAACCTCGACAGCAATCTGGTCGAACTGCGCAAAGGCCTCGCCCAGTTCAACGCCAAGACCTTGCCGGGTGTGCAGAGCACTCTCGCCGATGTCAGCAAGACCTTGCAGTCCGCCAGCTCGACCCTGGCCGAGGATTCGCCGCAACGCGAGAAACTCACCGAAACCCTCGACGAACTCGGGCGCATGTCGCGCTCACTGCGTGAACTGTCGGATTATCTGGGCCGCCATCCGGAATCACTGATACGTGGCCGCCCCGACAACGCCGCGCCCATCGATCTGAAAGGACCGCCACGCAATTGAGCACAGGAGCTTACCCATGGCTGTACCGCTGAAGATCACCGTGCTCGCTGCGTTTATGCTACTCGGCGCCTGCCGCAGCGACCCGATCAGCTTTCACACCCTGATGCCGATGCAATTGGCCAATACCCGCGTTGGCGGACAAATTCCGATTGAAGGCATCAGCGTGCCGCCGCAGGTCGACCGGGCGCAAATCGTCATCCGCCAAGGCAACAGCGGCCTCGCCATTCTGGATACCGACTGGTGGGGCGCGACGTTGGCCGATGAGTTGCGCGGTGCGCTGAGCGATCAATTAAGCAATAGCAGCGGCCAGGGCAACGTCTCGGTGCGTATCGAAGTGCAACGCTTCGATTCGATTCCCGGCCAATACGGTTTGATCGACGCCAAATGGCGCCTGCGCCCTGTCGGCGCCACTGACATTGGCCTGCTGACCTGCCGTTCGACCCTGCGGACCCCTTCGGGCCCGAGCATCGATGACCTGGTGAGCGCACAACAGAACAACGTCAAACGTCTGGCTGAGCAGATCAGTCGGGCGGCAGCAGGCAACGCGCGCACCTGCCCTTCCCCGTCCTGACCCGGCTTACAAGTCGAAGCGATCCACCGCCCGCCGCCGCTCGTTGTCATCACGCACATCGTAGTTGGCGGTCGTCTGGATATTGCTGTGGTGCGCGAGCTTCTGCGCGATTGACAGGTCATGCTCCTCTATCACCCGTGTGATGAACGAGCGGCGGAAATCGTGGGGCATGATCTTCACCCCGACCTGCGTGCCCCGCTGGCGGGCGATGTAGTAGATCGCGTGTTTGGTGATGCGCTCACGGGTGATATGGCTGCCACGGCGGATGCGGTTGAACAGAAACGCGTCGTCGCTCTCGCCTTCCTTGAGCTGCGAGCGGCGTAGCTCAAGCCAAGCATTGAGCTTGGCAAACGCCCAGGCCGGTGCGTACTTGATCAGTTGCTTGTTGCCTTTAGCAGTGACCGTCAGGCTGCGCTCGCTGAAGTCGACCTGATTGAGGTCCAGATCCACCGATTCGGATTTGCGCATGCCCGTGCCGTACAACAATGCAATGACCGCCGCGTCGCGAAGCCCTTGCGGACGCGGGTCGGCGGCGCAGACTTCCATCAATTCATGAATCAATGTGCGCTTGAGATTGCGTCCTTGGGACAGCCGCGTACCGGCGATGCCTTTTACCGAGCGCATCTTCAACAGGTGATCCTGGCTGATCAGGCTCATCCGCCAGGCTTCGTTCATCACGCCGCGCACGGCGTTGACGTACAGCGAGGAGGTATTCGGCGCATAACCGTCGGCGCGCAATGCGGCGACCAATGCCACCACGTCCTCCGGTTGTAGCGCGTGCCAAGGGATTTCCTCGACATTCACTTCTTCGAAACCGAGACGGTCGGCAGCGTCCTGCAATACGTAGCGCATGGTCAATTGGCTGGAGGGCGCCAGTCGGGCCAGATAAAGCGTTAGCGGATTAGTGTTGGTCGGGGTGGATGGGGTACTCGACAAGTCAATCAAACGAAACGGCCTTGAATAGAAAACAGTTCAACAAAACAACTTAAAAGTGCAAAGAAACTTATATAAAGAACGACTCTTCCGTAGGAGTTTTCCACTAAATATGCCGATAAACGGAAGAAGTCTGAACGATGGCTGTATGACTTACAGATAGACGAATAGCCGACCGTTTTTTCATGTTCCTTTCACAAAAACGGGCATAACCTTAATTACAACAGGTTGCCCCGAAAGGCCTGCAACCCTGCCGTCCGGGGGCACAAAAGTCAATCAGGCATTCCCCGACCGGTATCCCAAACCATTGAAATCAAGTGTTTTTCAGATAATTGGCTGAAGGATGGCTGTCGCCCCGAGGTTCTTATGAGTCAAGCGTTTCTGCCGTTTTCCCGGCCGAGTATCGGCGACGAAGAAATAACTGCCGTCGAACAAGTATTACGCTCCGGCTGGATCACTACCGGCGCTAAATGTCAGGCCCTCGAAGAACAGTTCGCCCACTATGTCGGCTGCCGTCATGCCGTAGCACTTTCATCAGCCACCGGCGGCATGCACATCACGCTGCTGGCCTTGGGTATCGGCCCCGGCGATGAAGTCATCACGCCGTCGCAAACTTGGGTGTCGACCGCCAACATGATCTCGCTGCTCGGCGCCAAACCGGTGTTTGTCGATGTCGACCGCGACACGCTGATGACCGACGCGGCGCGCATCGAAGCGGCCATTACCCCGCGTACCAAAGCAATTATCCCGGTGCATTACGCCGGGGCCGCTTTCGATCTCGATCCGCTGTACGCCCTGGCCGACAAGCATGGCATTGCAGTGATCGAAGACGCCGCCCACGCCGCAGGCACCCGCTACAAGGGGCGCCATGTCGGTTCGCAGGGCACGGCGATCTTTTCGTTTCACGCGATCAAGAACATGACCTGTGCCGAAGGCGCGATGCTCGTAACCGACGACGAAGCCCTGGCCAACCGCGTGCGCATGCTCAAGTTTCATGGCCTCGGTGTCGACGCCTACGACCGCCTGACCGGTGGCCGCAAGCCGCAGGCGCAAGTCATGGAGCCGGGTTTCAAATACAACCTGGCCGACATCAATGCCGCGATTGCGCTGGTGCAACTGGAACGCCTCGACGCGATCAATGCCCGCCGCACCGAGTTGGCCGCAGCCTATCGGCAAAAGCTCGAAGGCCTGTCGGTGCAACCACTGGCCCTGCCCGACTACACGCAGCAACACGCCTGGCACCTGTTCATCCTGCGCATCGACAGCGAACGCTGCGGCATGGACCGCGACGCCTTCATGAAAGGTTTGCAGGACCAGGGCATCGGCACCGGTATCCATTTCATCGCTACCCACCTGCACACCTGGTATCGCCAGCGTGACTCCGGCCTGTGTCTGCCCAACACCGAGTGGAACTCGGCGCGGCTGTGCTCGATTCCGTTGTTCCCTGACATGACCGATCAAGACCTTGACCGCGTCGTCGACGCCATCGCCACCCTTATGGATAAACGCCCGTGAAACCTTACCCGATCCGCTGCGTGTCGATCGTCATCCCGGTCTACAACGAGCAGGAAAGCCTGCCGGAGTTGCTGCGCCGTACCGAAGCGGCCTGCCGGTTACTGCGTCACGACTATGAAATCGTTTTGGTGGACGACGGCAGTCGCGATGAGTCCGCCATTCTTCTGGAGGACGTTGCAACCCGTGAAGACAGTCCGTTCGTGGCGGTCATCCTCAACCGCAACTACGGCCAGCACGCGGCGATCATGGCCGGTTTCGAGCAATGCAAAGGCGACGTGGTGATTACCCTCGACGCCGATTTGCAGAACCCGCCGGAAGAAATCCCGCGACTGATCGCCGAAGCCGAAAAAGGTTACGACGTGGTCGGCACCGTGCGCGGCAACCGTCAGGATTCGGCCCTGCGCCGCTATCCGTCGAAGCTGATCAACCTCGCCGTGCAACGCTCCACCGGCGTGGCCATGAGCGACTACGGCTGCATGCTGCGTGCTTACCGCCGCACCATCATCGACGCGATGCTCGCCTGCCGCGAACGCAGCACGTTCATTCCGATCCTGGCCAACAGCTTCGCCCGCCACACCACCGAAATCGTCGTCGCCCACGCCGAGCGTGAACACGGTGATTCGAAGTACAGCCCGATGCGCCTGATCAACCTGATGTTCGACTTGATCACCTGCATGACCACCACCCCGCTGCGGTTACTGAGCATCGTCGGTTTCACCATGGCCGGGCTCGGTCTGCTGTTTGCCTTCGCGCTGATCCTGATGCGCCTGGCTTTCGGTTCCGGCTGGGCCGGCGACGGCATGTTCGTGTTGTTCGCCGTGCTGTTCGTGTTCACCGGCGGCCAGTTTATCGGCATGGGCCTGCTCGGCGAATACCTGGGCCGCATGTACAGCGACGTGCGCGCCCGCCCGCGTTTCTTCATTGAAAAAGTGTTGCGCAGCCGCGCCGTTACCCCGGCGCCTGCCGTCACCGTTGATGGGCTCTCTTCTTCTACTTCTACTACCGGTCAGGTTCACTCATGAGTGCAAAAACTGTTGTCTTCGCTTACCACGATATTGGCTGCGCCGGCATTCAAGCCCTGCTCGACAGTGGCTATGACATAGCCGCCGTGTTCACTCACGCGGATGACCCGAAAGAAAACACTTTCTACAGTTCGGTGGCGCAACTGTGTGCCAACAAAGGCATACCGGTGCACGCCCCGGAAGACGTCAACCACCCGTTGTGGATCGAGCGCATCGCCAAACTCGACCCTGACTACCTGTTCTCTTTCTACTACCGCAACCTGCTGAGCGAGCCACTGCTGGCCCTCGCCAAGAATGGCGCGTTCAACCTGCACGGTTCGTTGCTGCCGCGCTACCGTGGCCGCGCCCCCGCGAACTGGGTGCTGGTCAACGGCGAAACCGAAACCGGCGTGACCCTGCACCGCATGGTTAAACGTGCCGATGCCGGCGCCATCATCGCCCAGCAGCGCGTCGCCATTGAGCGCAGCGACACCGCGCTGAGCCTGCACGGCAAACTTCGCGTCGCCGCTATCGACCTGTTGCGTGACGCACTGCCCGCCATGCTGCAAGGCCGGATTAGCGAAACCCCGCAGGATGAATCCCAAGCCACGGTGTTCGGCCGTCGCACCCCGGCGGACGGCAAACTGCTCTGGGCGCAACCCGCCGAGCAACTGTTCAATCTGATTCGTGCGGTGACCCAGCCGTATCCGGGGGCTTTCTGCGCCGTGGGCGAGCACAAGCTGATCGTCTGGAGTGCCGAAGTCGTCAAAGGCAACGACGGTCTGGCCCCGGGCCGAGTGATCAGCGTCGATCCGCTGCGCATTGCCTGCGGTGAAGATTCGCTGGTGATCCTCTCGGGTCAGCACAACAACAACGGTCTGTTCCTCAGCGGCCCGCAATTGGCCAACGAACTGGGGCTGGTCGACGGCTCGTTACTGCGCGGTGCCGAATCCGGCCGTGCGCCACGGCGTACCCGCGTGCTGATCCTCGGCGTCAACGGCTTTATCGGTAATCACCTGTCAGAGCGTCTGCTGCGCGATGATCGCTATGAAGTCTATGGCCTGGACATTGGCTCCGACGCCATCGACCGTCTGCGCAGCCATCCGCACTTCCACTACGTAGAAGGCGACATCAGCATTCACTCCGAGTGGATCGAGTACCACATCAAGAAGTGCGACGTGGTGCTGCCGCTGGTGGCCATCGCCACGCCGATCGAATACACGCGTAATCCCCTGCGGGTGTTCGAACTCGACTTCGAAGAAAACCTGAAACTGGTGCGCTACTGTGTCAAGTACAACAAGCGCGTGATCTTCCCGTCGACCTCGGAAGTCTATGGCATGTGCCAGGACAAGAACTTTGACGAAGACACCTCCAACCTGATCGTCGGCCCGATCAACAAGCAGCGCTGGATCTACTCGGTGTCCAAGCAGTTGCTCGACCGGGTGATCTGGGCCTACGGCGCCAAGGGCCTGAATTTCACCCTGTTCCGCCCCTTCAACTGGATGGGCCCGCGTCTTGATCGTCTCGATTCAGCGCGCATCGGCAGTTCCCGCGCCATCACCCAACTGATCCTCAATCTGGTGGAAGGCACGCCGATCCGACTGTTCGACGGCGGTGAACAGAAGCGTTGCTTCACCGACATCGCCGACGGTGTCGAAGCGCTGGCGCGGATCATCGATAACGACAACGACGCCTGCAACGGCCAGATCATCAACATCGGCAACCCGGACAACGAAGCGAGCATCCGCCAGTTGGGCGAAGAGCTGCTGCGTCAGTTCGAAGCTCACCCGCTGCGCCACAACTTCCCGCCGTTCGCCGGTTTCCGCGACGTCGAAAGCAAGGCGTTCTACGGTGCCGGTTACCAGGACGTGGAACACCGCAAACCAAGCATTGCCAACGCCAAGCGCCTGTTGAACTGGGAGCCGACCGTTGAGATGCGCGAGACCATCGGCAATACCCTGGATTTCTTCCTGCGTGAAGCGATGCTCGAAATCGCGGACAAGAAGTAATGCAGGCCGGTCTACGCATCGACGTCGACACCTTTCGCGGCACCCGTGAAGGTGTGCCGCGCCTGCTGGAAATCCTCGATGAAGCGCAGATCAAGGCAACGTTTTTCTTCAGTGTCGGGCCCGACAACATGGGCCGGCATCTGTGGCGCCTGATCCGCCCGCAGTTCCTCTGGAAGATGCTCCGTTCCAATGCGGCCGGCCTCTACGGCTGGGACATTCTGCTGGCCGGCACTGCCTGGCCCGGCAAACCGATTGGCCGCGAACTCGGGCACCTGATGCGTCAGGCCCGGGATGCCGGTCATGAAGTTGGCTTGCACGCCTGGGATCACCACGGCTGGCAGGCCAATGCCGGGCGCTGGAGCGATGCGCAACTGATCGAGCAGATCCGTCAGGGCGTGGATACCTTGAGCGACATTCTCGGCGCCAAAGTCCAATGCTCGGCCGCCGCCGGTTGGCGGGCGGACGAGCGTGTGATTGAAGCCAAGCAGGCCTTTGGCTTTCGCTACAACAGCGATTGCCGAGGGACACGCCTGTTTCGGCCGTTGCTGGCGGACGGCACGCCGGGCACCCCGCAGATTCCGGTGGATCTGCCGACCTTCGACGAAGTTGTCGGCCCCATCGTCGCGGCGCGGGACTTCAACCAATTCATTCTCGACCACTTCCTCCCGCGACAGCTCAACGTCTACACCATTCACGCCGAAGTGGAAGGGATTCTGATGGCTGAGGGTTTTCGTCAACTGCTGGCCGATGCGCGCCAGCGAAACATTGATTTCACACCGCTGGGCGACCTGTTACCCGAGTTCTTCAACACCTTGCCCGTGGGCCGCGTACAACGCGGTGCCCTCGACGGCCGTGAAGGCTGGCTGGGAGTGCAAGGCGCATGACTAAACGCTGGACACTGCCTCTGCTGCTGTTGGGTTTTTTCCTGTTGGCTTACTTGCTGCCGCTCGGCACGCATGGTCTGTGGATTCCCGACGAAACCCGCTACGCACAGATCAGCCAAAACATGCTGCTAAGCGGCAACTGGGTGTCGCCGCATTTCATGAGCCTGCGCTATTTCGAGAAGCCGATTGCCGGTTACTGGATGATCGCCCTCGGTCAGGAACTGTTCGGGCAGAACCTGTTCGGCGTGCGTTTTGCGTCGGCATTGAGTAGCGGCTTGAGTGTGTTGCTGTGCTTCCTGATCGCCCGACGCTTGTGGAACGAGCCGCGTAAAAGCTTCATCTGCGCCCTGCTCTACATGAGCTTCACGATTGTGGCCGGTCAGGCCGGGTACGCCAATCTCGATCCGCAATTCACCTTCTGGGTCAACCTGAGCCTGGTGGCGCTGTGGTTTGCCGTCGACAGCCGCAGCAACGGCCAGCGCCTCGTCGCTTGGGCTGTGCTGGGTCTGGCCTGCGGCATGGGTTTCATGACCAAAGGGTTTCTTGCCTGGCTGCTGCCGGTGCTGATCGCATTGCCGTGGATGGTCTGGCAAAAACGCTGGCGTGAACTGCTGCTGTTTGGCCCTTTGGCGATTGCCATCGCGATTATCATCAGCCTGCCGTGGGTGTTGGCCGTGCATGCGCAGGAGCCTGATTACTGGCGGTTCTTCTTCTGGCACGAACACATTCGCCGCTTTGCCGGTGACGATGCCCAGCACGATGCGCCGTGGTGGTTTTATCTGCCGCTGCTAGTGGCGTTCAGTTTGCCGTGGGTCGGTCTGTTGCCGACTGCGTTCAAGCAGGCGTGGCAGAGCCGTACTCAGCCGCCAGTGGTTTTCCTGCTGCTGTGGCTGCTGATGCCGCTGCTGTTTTTCAGCCTGAGCAACGGCAAGCTGCCGACTTACATCCTGCCGTGCCTATTGCCGATGGCGTTGTTGCTGGGTAATGCCCTGGCTGACCGCTTGCGTCTGGAGCAAGGCCGGGCACTGAGTATCAATGGCCTGCTGAACTTGTTGCTGGGCTTGGTGATGCTGATTGCCGTGGTGTATCTGCAACTGAAAAAGCCGCTGTACGACCACGAACTGCACAGCCTGGTGCTGCTGTTCATCGCCCTGATCGGCTGGATCATCGCCAACCTGATGCAAGCCTTCCTGCCGTTGCAATGCTGGGCGGCGCCAGCGCTGGGCAGCCTTCTGCTGGTCGGCGTACTCCCGGCTGCACTACCCAAATCGGTGGTCGCCAACAAGATGCCTGACCAGTTCATTCGCCATCACGTCACGGAACTGGCGCAGACCACACATTTGCTGAGTAACGATCTGGGCGCAGCCTCGGCCCTCGCCTGGCGCCTGAAAACCCCGCAAGTCGCGTTGTACAACACGATAGGCGAATTGAAATATGGCCTTGCCTATCCTGACGGCATTCAACAACGGGTCGATCCCGACCAAGTGCAACAGTGGATGCGCGAAGCCCGCCGCAGCGGTTCGGTCGGCGTGGTAATGCGCGTCAAGGGGCAGGACGAACTGGACGAAATCGACAGACTGCCAAAGGACGGCGTCCGCTTTGAGCAGGGCAATCTGGTGATCATGATTCTCCCTCGGGAGGCGTCATGAGTCTGTTGCTGCTGTTGGTCGCCTGCCTGCTGACGTGCCTGGGCCAAGTCGCGCAGAAATACGCCGTGGAGAGTTGGCGCGGTGTCGAGTCGTCCTGGGCTGAAAAACTCCGCTCGCCGTGGCTGTGGCTGGCCCTGCTCGCCCTCGGCTCGGGTCTGTTGGTCTGGCTGCTGGTGTTGCAGCGCCTGCCCGTCGGCATCGCCTACCCGATGCTCAGCCTCAACTTTGTGCTGATCACCTTGATTGCGCGTTTTGTCTTCCGTGAGCCCATCGACCGTCAGCACTGGCTGGGCGTGGCGCTGGTGATAGGCGGTGTGATTTTGCTGGGGCAACAGTCATGAATCAGCGCCGGGGAATCACTTTCGCCATTGGCAGCGTGCTGCTGGTCAGTGCCGCGCAACTGGGCATGCGCTGGAGCATGACCCGTTTGCCGGCGCCCGAGCAGTGGCTGACTATCGACAGCATCGACCTACGCGCACTGGCGGTGGTCGTCGCGGCGATTCTGGCCTATGCACTGTCGATGCTCTGCTGGCTCGGCGCCCTGCGCGATCTGCCGCTGGGCCGTGCCTATTCGTTGCTGAGCATCAGTTATGCGCTGGTGTACCTGTTGGCCGCCAGTCTGCCGCTGTTCAACGAATCCTTCAGTTTCACTCAATCGCTGGGCGTGGCGCTGGTCATGCTCGGGGTCATCACTATCAACACGCGTCCGGCTCGTGCGCCCGAACTCAGGAGTGCTCCATGAAAATCACAGTATTTGGTAGCGGATATGTGGGCTTGGTACAGGCGGCTGTGTTGGCGGAGGTCGGGCACGACGTTGTGTGCATGGACGTCGATCAGAAGAAGGTCGATCTACTTCAGCAAGGCCATGTCAGCATTTTCGAACCGGGGCTTGCCAGCCTGGTGCGCGAAGGTCTGGATTCGAAACGCCTGCAATTCACCACTGATGAACAACTTGCCGTACAGCACGGACGCGTGGCGTTTATCGCGGTCGGCACGCCGTCCCGTGAGGATGGTTCGGCGGATCTGCGTTACGTGCTCTCGGTCGGTGACGCCATCGCCCGCCACCGTGAACAACCGTTGATTCTGGTGGAGAAATCCACGGTGCCGGTGGGTACCGGCGACACCTTGCGTACGCACATCGAAAAGGCCCTGATCAAGGTCGGCCGATTGCTGCAATTCGATATCGTCTCCAATCCGGAGTTTCTCAAGGAAGGCTCGGCCGTCGCCGACTGCCGGCGCCCGGATCGCATCGTTATCGGCTGCGAGGGCGATGAGGTGCGCGACGTGATGCGTGACCTGTATTCGCCGTTTAACCGCAACCACGACCGCATCATGTTCATGGACCTGCGCAGTGCCGAGCTGACCAAATACGCCGCCAACTGCATGCTGGCGACCAAGATCAGCTTCATCAATCAGATCGCCGAACTGGCCGAACATCTGGGCGCCGACATTGAGTCGGTGCGTCAGGGCATCGGTGCAGATTCGCGCATCGGTTACCACTTCATCTATCCGGGCTGTGGCTATGGCGGTTCGTGCTTCCCCAAAGACATGCGCGCCTTGATCCACAGCGCCGAACAGGCGCATTGCTCCAGCGATTTGCTGCAAGCCGTCGAGGCGATCAACCAACGACAGAAACACAAACTGTTCGAACGCATCAACGCGTTCTACCAAGGCGAACTGCGCGGCAAGACCTTTGCCTTGTGGGGCCTGGCGTTCAAGCCCAACACCGACGACATGCGCGACGCGCCGAGCCGGGTGCTGCTGGAGGAATTGTGGGCGGCCGGTGCCAGCGTGCGCGCGTTCGACCCCGAAGCCATGCAGGAAACCCAGAACCTCTACCCGGACGAGTCGAAACTGATGCTGATGGGCACCCCGGAATCGGTGCTGCCCGGCGCCGACGCACTGATCATCTGCACCGAATGGCAGCAGTTCAAGGCCCCGGATTTCGACCTGATCAAGCAACGTCTCAACACTCCGGTGATCTTCGACGGTCGCAACCTGTATGACGCCGAGCGTTTGGCGCGCAACGGCTTCCAGTACTTCCCGATGGGCCGTGGCGAATCGCGCAAGTTGCCGATCCCGCTGCAACAGTGGCCTCACCGGTCAGACGTCGCTTGATCACGTTGTCGCCTGAGACTCGTCGGCAGTCCCTGATCGTGGGGCTGCTGGCGTTCTTGTTGTTCGTCGCCGGGGTCTATTGGCAGGCCCCGATCGGGTTCGATTCACGCTTTGTGCTGTTCGCTCAAGAGATGTTGCGCCACGGGCCGACGGTGTTTCCGACCACGTACGGTCAACCCTATGCCGACTATTCGGCCGCATCGACGCTGTTTATCTGGCTGCTGTCGTTGCCGTTCGGCACGGTCAACGCTTTCACCGCTTGGGCACCGAGCGCCGTTGCCGGTGCGCTGATCGTAACGTTGATGTATCGGCTGCTGACACCCTACTCGCGGCGCTGGGCATTGATCAGTATTGCCTTGCTGATGCTCACCGGCACCTTCGTCACTGAAGTTCGGGCGGTGTCGCAGGACTTGATGCTCGCGGCTGTGGCGTTTGCGGTGTTCTATCTGGGATATGCCCATGATCACTTTGGTGGCGGACGGCGCTGGCCGCTGATTTTCGTTTTGCTGTTGCTCGGCTTCGGCATTCGCGGGCCGATCGGGCTGGTGGTGCCGACCGGCATGTTATGCAGCTATTACCTGCTCAATCGACAGTGGTCGCGGTTGCTGGCATTTGGCGTATTGGCTTCGGTGTTGCTGGTGGCGTGTGTGGGCCTGCTGCTGTGGTTCGCCAAACTGAGTGGCGGGCCAGTATTTCTTCAAGACGTGATTCGCATGCAGTTCATGGGCCGCATGGACGGTAGCGAAGGCGTCAGTGGTTCTTTGTATTACTTCACCAGTTCGCTGGGTAACTACGCGTTGGCCTATCCGCTGGCATTGCTGGCTCTCGCGGCCACGTGGTTGAGCAAGCCGCACCAGCGCGGGCCGGCCCTGCGTCTGGTGCAATATTGCGCGGCGGCGGGACTGATCGTGATGGTCGGGCTGTCGATTCCCCAGGCGAAGAAGGCTCGCTATCTGCTGCCGATGCTGCCCATGGCGGCAATCATTGCGGCGTACCCGTTTCAGGTGCTTCATGGACAAGTGTTCAGGTGGTTGCGCGGTTTGCTGCTGGGTGTGTGGCTGTTGACCCCGGGATTATTGATAGCCGGTCTGTTGTACGCCCAGCGACGGTTTCCCGAGCAACTGACCGATGTCGGCGTGATCTTGATCATCCTTGGCGTGCTGCAACTGCTGGCTTTGTCGCGATTTTTGATACCGAGATGGCGCGCTGAAGTGCTGGCGCTGTGTTCAGTGTTGGCGTTATGGACGGTGTATGTCGCGGTATTTGAACCCGTTGAGCAACGTCTGTACGACACGCAGACTTTCAGCCGCGCTGCATTTGCCCTGGTTCAGCAAAACCCTGCGCCACTGGTACTGCACGGCATGGGCAAGGACGCGAAAGCGATTAAATTCATGGTCAATGTCGAGCAGGATCTGCAACCGCAGTTCAGCGAAAGCGCTCAGGAGCTGGAGACGCTCAAGGGCCCGGCGTGGCTGATGATGGATCGCAATGACTTCCAGGCCCTCAAAGGTACGCCGCTGGAAGGTCTGCAACCGGTACTCAGCGGCCGCTTCGATAAAAACGACTATGTATTGCTGTGGCTGAAGCCCTTGTAGGGGCTGCCGAAGGCTGCGATCTTTTGATCCTGTTGATCGTTCCCACGCTCTGCGCGGGAACGCCTCCGGGGACGGACTGCGTCCCAAACAGCGTCAAAAGATCGCAGCCTGCGGCAGCTCCTACAGGAAATTTTTAGCCACGATGATGACCATACGCCTTGCACAGCCTGCTGATGCGGCTGCCCTCCCCGCCATCGAACGCTCGGCCGCCGAACTGTTTCGTCTCGATCCGCAACTGGCTTGGCTGGCCGATGCCGAGGTGCCGGACGCTACGCAGCATTTGCGCGCCATCGAGCAGATGTACGTTTGGGTGGCAGACAGTGCCGATGGGCAACTCGCGGGTTTTCTGCGAGCGCTGGAAATCGACCATCAGTTGCATGTCGAAGAACTGTCGGTCAGTCAGCACTTTCAAGGACAAGGCATTGGCCGGGCGTTGGTCTCGGCGGCCATTGAGCATGCGCGCCAGAAGCAGTTGACCGCCGTGACGCTGACCACCTTTCGCGATCTGCCTTGGAATGCGCCGTTCTATCAGCGCATGGGATTCACTTTGCTGCCCCCAGAAGGAACCGAGGCGCATTTGCTCGATGCCTTGAAAGCCGAAATCATCCACGGCTTGCCGAGCGAACGCCGCTGCGCCATGCGCCTGCTCCTCGCCTGAAAAACACGCATTTCCCCTGCCACAGTGAATTGTGGGCATGTCAGCTTGACCGATGGGCCGGGGCCCGGTGAGGATGGCGACGCCTGTACTCGAATTAGAAATAAGGACGTTGACCTTTTCGTGGCCACTTACTCGCGCCTCATCCGCCGGTTGATGATCAGTTCGCTGACCGTCGTCATCAGCCGCGCCCTGATCAGCCCATTGCTGACCTTGTTCCTCAGCAACAAACTCGACCTCAATCCCCTGGACGTCGGCCTTTTGCTGGGCATCGCAGTGTTCAGTGCCACACTGTTGTCGCTGTACGGTGGCTACATCATCGATCGACTGGATAAGCGCCAGTTGCTGATTTTGACCATGCTCTCAAGCGGCATCGGCCTGATCCTGCTGACCTTCGCGCACAACCTGTACCTGGTGACGTTGGTGTTGATCATCAGCGAGACCGCCTCGGCGCTGTTCCTGATCTGCTCCAAGGCCATCCTTAGTGAAAACCTGCCGGTGGGCCAACGGGTCAAGGCGTTTTCGCTGACCTACACGTTGACCAACATCGGTTATGCCGTTGGCCCGATGATCGGCGTGGTGATTGCCGGTGTTGAGCCGTCAGCGCCGTTTATCGTTGCCGGTGCGATTGCCTGTGGCAGTGTCTTTCTGCTGCTCGGTGCCAGCAAAGAGGTGAACCCGATATCGCCAGTCGGTCAACCGCAAAGCTTTCTGAAGACGCTGATCATTCTGAAAAACGACCGCACGATGATCCTGTTCGTCCTCGGTTGCCTGCTCAGCACCTTGGTGCACGGGCGCTTCACGTTGTATCTGTCGCAATACCTGCTGGTCACCCACACTCACCAACAGACGTTGGACACCATGGCCGCCCTGCTCGCCTGCAACGCGATCACGGTGATTTTACTGCAATACCAGATCGGTCGTTTCCTCAAGCGCGAACACCTGCGCCACTGGATTGCTGGCGGCACCGCGCTGTTCATTGTCGGGCTGATCGGTTTCAGTCTGGCCGACAGCCTTGTCGGCTGGTGTGTGGCGATGTTCATCTTCACGTTGGGCGAGATGATCATCTATCCGGCCGACTTCCTTTTCGTCGACACCCTCGCCCCGGAAGAACTGCGCGGCAGCTACTACGGCGCGCAGAATCTGGCGGCACTGGGTGGCGCGTTGAGCCCGGTGATGTGCGGGTTCCTGCTGATGCACACGCCGGCCCCGAGCATGTTCTATGCCCTGAGTACTCTGGCGGCGTTGG
The DNA here is from genome assembly GCF_030687715.1 of Pseudomonas sp. FP2196. Taxonomy (GTDB): domain Bacteria; phylum Pseudomonadota; class Gammaproteobacteria; order Pseudomonadales; family Pseudomonadaceae; genus Aquipseudomonas. The sequence goes on along the minus strand of NZ_CP117445.1, from coordinate 2,983,720 downwards.
GCGGCTATTTGTGTTTTGTCAGTGGGCGGCGCGTCGCTTCAATTCATAAATAATGCACTAAAGCTGCATTAATATGAATTTGTCAGCATCGAGTTTGATCGGCAAACTGTGCGCGTTCCTCCCCCAATGTTGGAACACTTCGAGGGCTTTCCGGATTGCCGGACAAGTCCTTTTTTTTGCCTCGAATTTGCTGCAAGGATCGGATTCAAATGTTCGCACGCTGGTTACCCGCCGCCATCAACACCCGCCCCATCGAATGGAGCCGCGCCGCCATCGGCATGTCGTTGGGGACGCTGTTCAGCGTGTGGCTGTGTGCTCAGGTGTTTGGCCATGAAGTGGCCTACCATCTGATCGGTCCGCTGGGCGCCTCGGCGGTGTTGCTGTTTGCCGTGTCGTCCGGAGCGCTCGCTCAGCCTTGGTCGATTCTGGGCGGCTATCTGTGCGCCGGCGTCGTGGCATTGCTGGTCGCCCATGTGCTCGGTCGCACCCTTGGCAGCGCCTGCCTGGCCGCGGGCATGGCGCTGGTGCTGATGTGCTGGCTGCGTTGCCTGCACCCGCCGGCCGGCGCATTGGCGTTAACCCTGGTGCTGGCCGACCCGGCAACCATCGCCATGGACTGGAAAGCCATGGAGCCCGTGATGCTCGGCGCGACGTGCATGCTGCTGAGCGCGTTGGCCTACAACAACATGACGCGCATTCGCTATCCAAAACGTCCCGCCGAACCTGCGCCGGCAGTTGCCCCGGTCGACAGTCAGGCCATCACCGCCGAAGACCTGAAACTGGCCTTGGCCGACATGGAAGCGTTCATCGACGTCACGCCAGAGGATCTTGAACGGCTGATCCATGCCAGTGAACGGCATGCCAAGCGGCGTAGCATCGTAGAAGTCTTCTCCTGACACCCCTCTCCCCCTGTAGAAGCTGTCGAGTGAAACGAGGCGGCGATCTTTTGATCCTGATTTAGAAGATCAAAAGATCGCAGCCTGCGGCAGCTCCTACACTGTTGTGGCATTCCATGACTTAGTGCAAAAACGCAGACTGCCCCTGCACATATCCCCGTTGTACATGGCAAATTTGCACTGTTACGATCCGTTAACGCTCGCGCGCGAGCTTCTCGAATAAAGACAATAAAAGCAGGGAGTTAGTGATGACTGCTCAGGCTTCATCCCCGAGGACTTTGTCCATGGATGCCACGCAAAACGAAGTGCTGGCCGAAGTTCGCAACCACATCGGTCACCTGACCCTCAACCGCCCCGCCGGTCTCAACGCCATCACCCTCGACATGGTTCGACTGCTGCAACAGCAACTCGACGCGTGGGCGACTGACGCCAATGTGCATGCCGTCGTACTGCGCGGCGCTGGCGAAAAAGCGTTCTGCGCCGGCGGCGACATTCGTTCCCTGTACGACAGCTACAAAAGCGGCGACACGCTGCACGAAGATTTCTTCGTTGAGGAATACGCTCTCGACCTGACGATTCACCACTACCGCAAACCGGTGCTGGCGCTGATGGACGGCTTCGTCCTTGGTGGTGGCATGGGCCTGGTGCAAGGCGCCGATCTGCGGGTGGTCACCGAGAAGAGCCGTCTGGCGATGCCGGAAGTGGCCATCGGTTATTTCCCGGACGTCGGTGGCAGCTACTTCCTGTCGCGCATCCCCGGTGAGCTGGGGATTTATCTGGGCGTCAGTGGCGTACAGATTCGAGCGGCCGATGCGCTGTATTGCGGCCTCGCCGATTGGTACATCGACAGCAACAAACTCGTCACGCTCGATGAACAACTCGATAGCCTGGAATGGCACGACACGCCGCTCAAGGATTTACAGAGTCTGCTGGCCAAAAGCGCTGTGCAAACCTTGCCCGGTGCGCCGCTCCAGGCCTTGCGCCCGGCCATCGACCATTTCTTCGCCCTGCCGGACGTGCCGAGCATGGTGGAACAATTGCGCGCGGTGACCGTTGCCGACAGCCATGAATGGGCGACCACTACGGCGGATCTGCTGGAAACCCGTTCGCCGCTGGCCATGGCCGTCACCCTGGAAATGCTCCGTCGTGGCCGGCACTTGAGCCTGGAGCATTGTTTCGCTCTGGAGCTGCACCTGGATCGCCAGTGGTTCGCCCGTGGTGATCTGATCGAAGGTGTCCGCGCCCTGCTGATCGACAAAGACAAGACACCCTGCTGGAACCCGCCGACTCTCGCCGCACTGGACGCTGCGGATGTCGCGAGTTTCTTCCACGGTTTTGATGAGAGCGGGAGCTGAGCCATGCACGATCTCGAACTGACTGAAGAACAAGTGATGATCCGCGACATGGCCCGGGACTTTGCCCGTGGCGAAATCGCGCCCCACGCGCAAGCCTGGGAAAAGGCTGGCTGGATCGACGACGCCCTGGTGGCGAAGATGGGCGAGTTGGGGCTGCTGGGCATGGTCGTGCCCGAAGAATGGGGCGGCACCTACGTTGATTACGTCGCTTATGCGCTGGCCGTGGAAGAAATTTCCGCCGGCGATGGCGCGACCGGCGCGTTCATGAGCATCCACAACTCCGTTGGCTGCGGTCCGGTGCTCAACTACGGCAGCGAAGCGCAGAAACAAACCTGGCTGGCGGACCTGGCCAGCGGCCAAACCATCGGTTGCTTTTGCCTGACCGAACCCCAGGCCGGCTCCGAAGCGCACAATTTGCGCACTCGCGCAGAACTGCGCGACGGTCAGTGGGTGATCAACGGCGCCAAGCAGTTTGTCAGCAACGGCAAACGGGCGAAACTGGCGATTGTGTTTGCGGTGACCGATCCGGATCTGGGCAAGAAAGGTATTTCCGCGTTTTTGGTGCCCACTGAAACGCCAGGGTTCATCGTTGATCGCACCGAACACAAAATGGGCATTCGCGCCTCCGACACCTGCGCAGTGACGCTGAACAACTGCAGCATTCCCGAGGCCAACCTGCTCGGCGAACGCGGCAAAGGCCTGGCGATTGCCCTTTCCAATCTTGAGGGCGGACGCATCGGGATTGCCGCGCAAGCCTTGGGCATCGCCCGTGCTGCGTTTGAAGCGGCGCTGGCTTATTCGCGTGACCGGGTGCAGTTCGGCAAACCGATCAACGAGCACCAGAGCATCGCCAACCTGTTGGCCGACATGCACATGCAATTGAATGCGGCACGCCTGATGATCCTGCATGCGGCGCGGCTGCGCACGGCGGGCAAACCGTGTCTGTCGGAGGCTTCACAGGCCAAACTGTTTGCCTCGGAAATGGCTGAGAAGGTCTGTTCGTCAGCGATTCAGATTCATGGCGGGTATGGGTATCTGGAAGACTATCCGGTCGAGAAGTACTACCGCGATGCGCGGATTACCCAGATCTATGAAGGGTCGAGCGAGATTCAGCGGATGGTGATTGCCCGTGAACTGAAAAACTATCAGCTCTAACCCTGAAGGAGCTGTGGAGTGGAACGAGGCTACGATCTTTTGATCTGGCCTCAAAAGCTTCGCGAGCAGGCTCGCTCCCACAGGAGATTTGCGTACAACGCAGAACCAATGTGGGAGCGAGCCTGCTCGCGAAGGCGTCAGCCGGGGCGACGCATCACTTACCGGTAAACTCCGGCGGCCGCTTGGCCACAAACGCCGCCATCCCTTCCTTCTGATCCTGCGTGCCAAACGCCGCATGGAACACCCGGCGCTCAAACCGAACGCCTTCGGTCAAATTGACCTCGAACGCACGGTTCACACTTTCTTTGATCATCATCGCAATCGGCAGCGATTTGCTGGCGATCACCGCGGCAACTTTCAGCGCTTCATCGAGCAGATCATCACTCGGCACGATCCGCGCAACGATCCCGCAGCGCTCGGCTTCCACCGCGTCCATCAAACGCCCGCTCAGGCACATGTCCATAGCCTTGGCCTTGCCCACGGCGCGGGTCAGGCGCTGGGTGCCGCCCATGCCCGGCAAGACACCGAGATTGATCTCCGGCTGGCCGAATTTGGCGTTGTCGCCGGCCAGAATAAAGTCGCACATCAACGCCAGTTCACAGCCGCCACCGAGTGCGAAACCGTTGACTGCAGCGATGATCGGTTTGCGCCGATTGGCCACGCGATCGCTGTCGCTGAACAGGTCGTCCATGTAGATCTGCGGATACGTCAGCTCCGCCATTTCCTTGATGTCAGCACCGGCAGCGAAAGCTTTTTTTGAGCCAGTGATAACGATACAGCCGATGTTTGAATCCGCCTCCAGGCCATCGAGCGCGGTGTTCACTTCGCTGACCAGTTGCGCGTTCAGGGCGTTCAGCGCCTGCGGCCGGTTCAGGGTGATCAGGCCAACGCGGCCATGGGTTTCCAGCAGAATCGTTTCGTAAGTCATGAACAAAATTCCTTATCAAAGATTGCGCGAAATAACCATGCGCTGGATGTCGCTGGTGCCTTCGTAGATCTGGCAGACACGCACGTCGCGGTAGATGCGCTCCAGCGGGAAGTCGTTGAGGTAACCGTAACCGCCGAGGGTTTGCAACGCCATCGAGCAGACCTTCTCAGCCATTTCAGAAGCGAAAAGCTTGGCCATCGACGCTTCGACCAGCGCCGGTTGGCCGCTGTCACGCAGGGCGGCAGCGTAATGCACCATTTGCCGGGCGACAGCGATTTGCGTGGCCATGTCGGCCAAGCGAAACGCCACGGCCTGGTGCTCGATGATCGGCTTGCCAAAGGTGTCGCGCTCGCGGGCGTAGTCACGGGCTGCTTCGAACGCGGCGCGGGCCATGCCCACCGATTGCGAAGCGATGCCGACGCGCCCGCCTTCAAGGTTGGCCAGGGCAATCTTGTAACCTTCGCCCTCCTCGCCCAATCGGTTGGCCACCGGCACTTTGACGTCTTCGAAGAGAATCTGGCAGGTGTCCGAAGCGTGCTGGCCGAGTTTGTCTTCGACGCGGGCGACTTTGTAACCTGGCGAATCGGTCGGCACGATAAACGCCGTGATCCCGCGTTTGCCGGCACTCGGGTCGGTCACGGCAAACACGATCACGATCCCGGCGTTTTGCCCGGAGGTGATGAACTGTTTGCAGCCATTGAGCACGTAGTGATCGCCTTCAAGTCGCGCACGGGTTTTAAGGCTGCTCGCATCGGAACCGGCCTGTGGTTCGGTCAGGGCAAATGCACCGAGCATCGCGCCGCTGGCCAGCGGCTTGAGGAAACGTTCACGCTGGTCATCGTTGCCGAACTTGAGGATCGGCACGCAACCCACCGAGTTGTGCACGCTCATGATCGTCGAGCAGGCGCCGTCACCAGCGGCGATTTCTTCCAGGGCCATGGCGTAGGCCAGGTAACCGGTGTCACACCCGCCCCACTGCTCCGGCACGAGCATGCCGAAAAAGCCCAGTCCGGCCATTTCGCCGATGGCTTCCTTGGGGAAACGGTGTTCGCGATCCCACTCGGCGGCGAACGGTTTCAACCGTTCCTCGGCAAACTGCCGGGCCATGTCGCGGATCTGGTTTTGGTCTTCGTTGGGAATCATGGTGAATCCTTAAATCCGGGTTACAACACAATCCCCTGTAGGAGCTGCAGAAGGCTGCGATCTTTTGATCTTTTTTTGCGAACTAAAGTCAAAAGATCGCAGCCTCCGGCAGCTCCTACAGGGGGAAGGTGTGTGTCAGTAAACGCATTCCACGGCCATGGCCGTGGCTTCGCCGCCGCCGATGCAAATGGCGACGACACCGCGTTTCAGCTTTCTTTGGCGCAGGGCCGAGAGCAGTGTCACCAGAATCCGTGCGCCCGAAGCGCCGATCGGATGGCCCAGCGCACAAGCGCCGCCATGTACATTGAGCTTTTCATGCGGGATGTCGAGGTGCTTCATGGCGGCCATGGCAACCACGGCAAACGCCTCGTTGACCTCGAACAGATCGACATCACCCAGCGACCAACCGGTTTTCTTGATCAGCTTCTTGATCGCACCAATCGGCGCCACTGGAAACAGGCCCGGCGTATCGGCGAATGCGGCATGACCATGAATAACGGCAAGCGGCTTCAGGCCGAGTTTCTGCGCCTGCGACTGACGCATCAGCACCAGTGCCGCCGCGCCGTCAGAGATCGAGCTGGAGTTAGCTGCCGTCACCGTGCCGCCTTCGCGGAACGCCGGTTTCAACGAGGCGACCTTGTCCAGTTTGGCTTTCGGCGGTTGCTCATCGTGGCTGATCAGCACCTGTTCTTTACCGACAGTCACGGTCAGCGGGACGATTTCGTCCTTGAAGCTACCGTTCTTGATCGCCTGTTGTGCGCGGGTGGTCGAGGCGATCGCAAAAGCGTCCTGCGCCTCGCGGCTGAAGTGATTGGTTTCGGCGCAATCCTCGGCAAAAGTGCCCATCAGCCGGCCTTTGTCGTAGGCGTCTTCGAGGCCGTCGAGGAACATTGAATCGAGCACGCGGCCGTGGCCCATGCGGTAACCGGCGCGGGCGCGATCCAGCAGATACGGCGAGTTGGACATGCTCTCCATGCCGCCTGCGATCACCACATCGGCGCTGCCAGCGATCAGCATGTCGTGGGCCAGAATGGTGGTTTCCATGCCCGAGCCGCACATCTTGTTGACCGTTGTGCAGCGGGTCGATTTATCCAGCCCGGCGCCCAGTGCCGCTTGCCGCGCAGGCGCCTGGCCGAGGCCGGCGGGCAGGACGCAACCGAACAACACTTCGTCGACCGCATCGCTGGCCACACCGGCGCGTTCAACCGCCGCTTTGATGGCGGCAGCGCCAAGCTGTGGCGCGGTGAGGCTTTTCAGTTCGCCCTGGAAACCGCCCATCGGGGTGCGGACGGCGCTGACGATGACAATCGGATCGTTGGAAATAGTCATGACAAATCCTCCTTACTTGGCGGCCATGCGCAAGGCACCGTCGAGACGGATTACCTCGCCGTTGAGCATGCTGTTTTCGATGATATGGCGTACCAGCGCGGCGTATTCGGCAGGCTTGCCCAGGCGCGGCGGGAACGGTACGCCAGCAGCCAGCGAATCGCGCACTTCCGGGGTCATGCCCGCCATCATCGGGGTTTCGAAAATGCCCGGGGCGATGGTCATTACGCGGATGCCGAAACGTGCCAACTCACGGGCGGCCGGCAGGGTCAGACTGGCGATGGCGCCTTTAGACGCCGAGTAGGCTGCCTGACCGATCTGGCCGTCGAACGCCGCCACCGAGGCGGTGTTGATGATCACACCGCGCTCGCCGTCGGCATTGGCTTCGCTCTCGGCGATGGCTGCTGCGGCCAGACGCAGCATGTTGAAGCTGCCGATCAGGTTGACGTTAATGACCTGAGCGAAACTGGCCAGTGCATGCGGGCCGTTCTTGCCGAGGATTTTCTCGCCACGGACGATGCCGGCGCAGTTGACCAGACCGTTGAGGCTGCCGAATGCCTTGACGGTCGCCTGCACGGCCGCTTCGGCAGCGGCTTCGTTGCTGATGTCGGCGACGACGCTTTGCGCGCCCAGACGCTGGGCCTGAGCGGCTACGGCTTCGGCGTTCATGTCCACCAGCATCACTTTCGCGCCGGCATTCACCAACAATTCAGCGGTGGCGGCACCGAGGCCGGAGGCGCCGCCAGTGACGATAAAAACCTTGTTCTCGATCTGCATGACTGTTTCCTTGGATTCAAGCTGAAACGTTGTGCGCCGCGGCCTCTTGAGCCTTGACGATTTCCTGGTTGCGCAAGATAAAGCGCTGCAATTTGCCACTGGGGGTTTTGGGCAACTCGCTGACAAATTCGATTTCACGCGGGTATGAATGCGCGGCGAGGCGCTTGCGCACGTGCTGGCGCAGTTCTTCGGCCAGCGCAGGTTCAGCGCGGTATTGCGCGCTGAGCACGACAAAGGCTTTGACCAGTTCGGTGCGCTCCGGGTCCGGTTTGCCGACCACTGCCGCTTCGACCACGGCCGGGTGTTCAATCAGCGCGCTTTCGACGTCGAACGGGCCGACGCGGTAGCCGGACGTGGTGATCACATCGTCGCTGCGGCCGACGAAACTGATGCTGCCGTCCGGGTTCCACTCGACGGTGTCGCCGCTCAGGTAGTAATCGCCGACGAAGGCTTTGGTCGGCGCGCCTTCGTAACCGCCGAACCAGCACATCGGCGACTTCGGCCGGTCGATGGCGAGGATGCCGGGCTGGCCGACGCCGAGTTCGTTGTACTGCTCGTCGAGCACGACGATGCGATGGCCCGGCGAAGCGAAACCGGCGGCGCCGACATGGACCGGGTGGTTGATGCCGTGGTGGTTGCACAGGACCATGCCCAGTTCGGTCTGGCCGTAATGGTCGTGAATGACCACGTCGAGATTGTCGGCGAACCAGCGGATCACTTCCGGATTCAGCGGCTCGCCGGCGCTGCTGACGATGCGCAGCTTGCCCTTGATCGACTTGGCGAACTCGTCACCGCCGGCAATCAGCAGGCGATACGCCGTGGGCGAACCGGTGAGGTTGGTGATGCCATATTTGTTTATCACCCGGCAGGTGCTTTCGAGGGTGAACGGGCCATCGTAGAAGGTGATCGGGTGGCCCATCGACATCGGGCCCGTCACGCCGAAATAGATGCCGTAGGCCCAGCCTGGATCGGCGACGTTCCAGAACGCGTCTTCGGGGCGCAGATCAACGGCATCGCGGGTGTAGCTCTGGAACGCGACGATGGCTTTGAGCGGCACCGACAGCGCTTTCGACGGGCCGGTGGTGCCCGAGGTGAACATCAGCAGGAACGGGGCTTCGCCGGTCAGCAGCACCGGTTCACAGACGTTGGGATAGTTGGCCAGTTCAGCCCAGAAACTGAAGTCGCCACGGGCAATGCCCTGGCCCTTGGCGCCGCCAACGGTAACCAGTGTCGGGCAATCGGCGACTTCAGCGAGTTTCGGACGGTTGACGGCGTCGGTCACCACCACTTTGGCGCCGGAGCTGTTCAGGCGATGTTCGAGCGCCTTGGGGCCGAATGCGGTGAACAGCGGCTGATAGACCGCGCCGATACGCCAGGTGGCGAACACGGTGATGAGCAATTCGATGTTGCGCGGCAGCAGGCCGGCGACCTTGTCACCCTTCTGCACGCCTTGAGCGAGGAGGAAATTGGCGAAACGCGCGGCTTTGTCCTGCAAGTCGCTGAAGGTGTACGTCGCACTAGCGCCGTCGCGGCCTTCCCAGAACAGCGCGATGCGCCCCGGCAATGCATGGCGGTCGCAGCATTCGACGCAGGCGTTGAGCGCCTCAAGCGTACCGCTGAGTGCGGTATCCACGGTGTGCTGATAGTTGAACTGTTCAGTGGCAGACAAGTAATCGCGCATTGCCAGAATCCCTCTGTGTTTTTTATTAGGTTGGGGAACCGTAAACAACAGAGGGATAGTCGCGCTGTGCGGGGCTTGGGGCAATGGTCAAAGCCATCAAAGTGGCTGACTGGTTTGGCCAAGCTTACGAAAATGACTCACACCTTCTGTAGGAGTTGTCGAGTGAAACGAGGCTGCGATCTTTTGATCCTGTTTTTAAAGGTCAAGATCAAAAGATCGCAGCCTTCGACAGCTCCTACAGGAGGAATGCATTTCAGGTGGGGTCATTCAGGATCAGCGCGCGATAGTGGCCGGGATTGGACCCAGACCACTTGCGAAACGCCTTGTAGAACGAACTCGCATCGGCAAATCCCAACCGTGCTGCAATTTCAACAAAACTGATCGAAGGTTCCGCCAGCCAGACAATCGCCAACTCCTTGCGCACACTGTCCTTGAGTCCCTGATACGTCTGCCCTTCCTCTGCCAAACGTCGGCGCAAGGTCGAGGCGGACATGCACAGTTGCTGCGCCAAAGCCTCCGTTTCCGGCCACTGCTCCGCTGGTAACTGACGTAAATCCTGCTTGATCCGACTGGCGAGGCTTTCCGGATCACGGTACTTCACCAGAATGTTGGCTGGCGCATGGGCCAGAAAGCGTTTTAGCTCCTCGGCCGTACGTTTGATCGGCAGATCGAGGCAGTCGGCGGAGAAAATCATCCGTGTGCGCGGTCGGTCGAACCGCAGGTTTTCCGAGAACATCACCCGGTAATCATCGGTGAAGTCCGGTTCCGGACAACGCAACTCGATGGCCAGAATCGGAATCCGCCGCCCCGCCAGCCAGCAAGCCACACCGTGGACAATCATCCAGTAGGTGAAGTAGGTGAAGGCGCGGCGTGGTTCGGGATCGTCTTCGAGCAGAACGATTTCCGCCAGACTTTGCTGGTGCACCAGTTGCGCCGGCAGGCGTTCTAGCATCAATGAAAGGAAACTCAGGCCGGTGCTCAACCCCATTGCCAATGTCGGTTGCGCCATCGCACTACGGCAGAGGAATTCCAGGCTGCCGGACTTGAGCTGGCGCGGGTCCATACCGAAGAACTCGTCATCACCGCGTCGGGCCAGCAAGCGCCAGAGTTTGGCGTACTGCGAGGCCGGCACTCGGCCATCTCCGGCGTGCAGCAGAGACGGCGCAATGCCGACCTTGCCCAAGACCTCTTCCGTTGCCACGCCCGGGGCACAACTTTGCAGCAGCGCTTCACGCACCAGTTGAACGGCGATGGTGTCTTTTTCCGACATGGACAGCGATGAGCCTTGTTGTTTTTGACTGACGGGCATCTTAACCCACCAAAGATCCCTGTAGGAGCTGCCGAAGGCTGCGATCTTTTGCTGTTGTTATTCAAAACCAAAGTCAAAAGATCGCAGCCTTCGGCAGCTCCTACAGGGGGAAGTGTGCTGGGCAAAAACTCGGGTTTGTTCAGCTTGCGTTCAGGTTTATGTCAATGATTGTCATGTGAGAATGACTTTCATTATGTTACAACTTGTAACCCTCTACGAATGACTTATTGGATGCCGAATGCTCGCCCCCTTCCTGATCATGCTGCGCGAAGGCATTGAAGCCGCGCTGATCGTTGGCATCATCGCCAGCTACCTGCAACAGACCGGCCGTGGCCAATGGATGCCCGCTGTGTGGATCGGGGTATTTCTCGCCGCCGCACTCGCCTTGCTGGTCGGCGGTGGCCTGGAATTGGTCAGCGCTGAATTCCCGCAAAAGCAGCAGGAGTTGTTTGAAGGCATCGTCGGGCTGGTGGCCGTGGGGATTCTCAGCTCGATGGTGTTCTGGATGCGCAAGGTCGCACGGTCGATCAAGCACTCTCTGCACGCCTCGCTGGATGAAGCGCTGACTTCTTCCAAACATCAGGTCATCGCGTTGATCGCTATGGTGTTCTTCGCCGTGGCGCGTGAAGGCCTGGAAACGGTGTTTTTCCTGCTCGCGGTGTTTCAGCAGAGCGAAGGCCCGGGTGCGCCGATCGGTGCCCTGCTCGGCCTGCTTCTGGCGATTGTCGTCGGTTTTCTGATCTACACCGGCAGCATGCGTCTGAACCTTTCGGCATTTTTCAAATGGACCGGGTTGTTCATTCTCGTGGTGGCCGCGGGGATTCTCGCCAATTCGGTTCAGGCCCTGCATGAAGCCGGGCTGTGGAATCACCTGCAAACCGTGCTCTTCGACCTCAGTGCGACGCTGCCGATGGACGGCCCGTTGGGCTCGGTGCTGGCCGGCATGTTCGGTTACCAGGATGCGCCAACCGTCAGCACCCTCGGTGCTTATCTGATTTATCTGGTAGTGGCGCTGGTGATGTTCTTCCTCCCGGCGGCGCCCGCCAAAAACGCCGCGCAATCGAATTCCGTTTCCAGCCAATAAGGGCCCCCATGTCAAAGCCTAATAACCCTCAGGCCACGCCTCCTCGCGCCCTGCGCTGGGCAGTGGCCGGTTCTGTGGTCGTGATGATCGCCGCCGGCGGCCTGTTCTACTATGCCTCGCAACTGGCGGCGGCCAAACGTCAGCACAACCACGACGAAGTGGTGGTCAACATTCACCCGGGCAGTTGCGAACCGAATGCGCTGACCGTGCCAGCAGGCCGCGCCAGTTTCCGCATCGTCAACCGCTCTGAGCGGGCGGTGGAATGGGAAATCCTCGATGGCGTGCTGGTGGTCGAAGAACGCGAGAACATTGCGCCGGGCCTGAGCCAGGTGATCAACGCCAACCTGCAACCCGGCGACTACGCGATCACGTGCGGCCTGCTGAGCAATCCGCGCGGCACTTTGCACGTGACGCCGACGGCGGCCTCCGACGCTGCGGCCAAGGCCAAACCGTCGATGGTCGCCTTCGTCGGGCCGTTGTCGGAATTCCGTGTGTATCTGGCCAGCCAGGGCAGCGCTTTGATCAAAGCGGTCACCGCACTGGACCAGGCGATCGCCAGCGGCGACCTGAGTGAGGCGCAGGCGCTGTACTTACCTGCCCGTGAGGCCTATCAACGCCTGGCCCCTGCCGCGCAACGTCTGGCTGAACTGGACAACAGCGTCAACGCCCGCGCCGATTACTTCGAGAAACGCGAGCAGGATCCAGCCTTTGTCGGCTTCCACCGGATCGAATACGCCCTGTTCCAGCAACGCAAACTTGACGGTCTCGCGCCCGCTTCTCAGCGCTTGCTGACAGACGTCACCACGCTCAAACAGCAACTGCTCGCCCAGTCGCTGCCTCCGGAGCAACTGGTCAACATCGTCGTGCGCAACCTCAACACCCTCGCCGACGTGCGCGCCGCCAGCGGTGAAGAAGAACGCTACAGCCACAGTGATCTCAACGGTTTCGCTGCCAACCTGCAAACCGCGCACAAAGTCGTCGACCTGCTGCGGCCGATGCTGAGCAAGTCCGCCGCCGAGCTGTTGCCGAAAATAGATCAGGCCCTGGCGGACTTCGACACCCAACTGAACAGCTTCAAGGTCAAGGACGGCTACGCCAGCTACGACAGCGTCAGCGGCGAACAACGCAAGCAGATCGCCGACAAGGCCCAGGCCCTGGCAAACGCGCTTGATGGAATCGACCCAGCCCTCGGCCTCTCCGGCCTGTAAGCAGAAGACGAGCACCGATGAAAGATTCAGAACAACTCAACCTGCAACGTCGCCGCGTCCTGATGGGCATGGGCGCAGCCGGTGTCGCACTGGCCGGATCGGCCCTGAGCTGCCCGGCCATGGCCGCCGCGCCGGCACAAGTCACCGAAGCCCCGAGCAGCGACAAGACTGAAGACCGCCACGACTTCCACGGCATGCATCAAACCGGCATCGTCACCCCGCGCCCGGCGTCGGGCATGCTGGTGTCGTTCGACGTACTGGCCAGTGATCGCGAAGACCTGGAGCGACTGTTCCGCACCCTCAACGAGCGCATCGCGTTCCTGATGAAGGGCGGCCCGGTCGCGCAGATCGATCCGAAGCTGCCGCCGCCAGACTCCGGCATCCTCGGCCCGGTGGTGACTCCGGACAACCTGACCATCACCGTGTCGGTGGGCGAGTCGTTGTTTGATGAGCGCTTTGGTCTGACCGACGCCAAACCCAAACGCCTGCAGCGCATGGTCGGCTTCCCCAACGATGCACTGGAAGCTGATTGCTGCCACGGCGACCTGAGCTTGCAGTTCTGCTCCAACACCGCCGACACCAATATTCATGCCCTGCGCGACATCGTGAAAAACCTCCCGGACCTGCTGCTGGTGCGCTGGAAACAGGAAGGCAGCGTACCGCCGCAGGCCCCGTCCAAACCCGGGGTGCCGGCGCAATCGGCGCGCAACTTCCTCGGTTTCCGTGACGGCTCGGCCAACCCCGACTCCAACGATGCCAAAGCCATGGATAACATCGTTTGGGTGCAACCGGGCAACGACGAACCGGCGTGGGCGGCCCACGGCAGCTATCAAGCGGTGCGGATCATCCGCAACTTCGTTGAGCGCTGGGACCGTACGCCTTTGCAGGAACAGGAAAGCATTCTCGGCCGGGTCAAGAGTACCGGCGCGCCGATGGGTGGGTCTCACGAGAGCGAAGTCCCGGATTACAGCAAGGATCCGGCCGGCAAACTGACCAAACTCGATGCACACATCCGCCTGGCCAATCCGCGCACTGCCGCGAGCCAGGCCAACCTGATCCTGCGCCGGCCGTTCAACTATTCCAACGGTGTGAACAAGAACGGCCAACTCGACATGGGTCTGCTCTTCATCTGCTACCAGGCCGATTTGGAGAAAGGCTTTATCACCGTGCAGAACCGCCTCAACGGCGAACCGCTTGAGGAATACCTCAAACCCGTCGGCGGTGGTTACTTCTTCACCCTTCCGGGTGTCACCGGCGACAAGGATTTCATCGGTCGCTCGCTGCTCAACGCCACACAACCGAAAACAGCGGCATAAAACAATCCTGACTCTGGAGCCACCCCCATGAAAAAGACGCCACTCGCGTTATTGCTGACCCTTGGTTTGCTCAACACCCCGCTGTCAGCCTTCGCCGCCACCGCACCGCTGGATCTGGTCGGGCCGGTTTCGGACTACAAGATTTACGCCACCGAACAGCTCGATGAACTGGCCAGCCACACCCAGCAGTTCACCGACGCTGTGAAGAAAGGCGACTTGGCCACAGCGCAAAAACTCTATGCGCCGACCCGCGTTTACTACGAGTCAATCGAGCCGATTGCCGAGCTGTTCAGTGACCTCGATGCGTCCATCGACTCCCGCGTCGACGACCACGAAAAAGGCGTGAAAGCTGAAGACTTCACCGGGTTTCACCGCATCGAATACTCGCTGTTCTCGGAAAAAAGCACCCAAGGCCTGGACGCACTGGCGGATGGCTTGAACAAAGACGTCAAAGACCTGCAAACCCGCGTCGCCGGCCTGACCTTCCCGCCGGAGAAAGTGGTGGGCGGCGCTGCTGCGCTGCTGGAAGAAGTCGCCGCGACCAAGATCTCCGGCGAAGAAGATCGCTACAGCCACACCGACCTCTACGACTTCCAGGGCAACATCGACGGCGCGAAAAAAATTGTCGACCTGTTCCGCCCGCAGATCGAGCAGCAGGACAAGGCGTTCGTCGCCAAAGTCGACAAGAACTTTGCCACCGTGGACAAGGTTCTGGCCAAGTACAAGACCAAGGACGGTGGCTTTGAAACGTACGACAAGGTCAAGGACAACGACCGAAAGGCGCTGGTTGGCCCGGTGAATACGTTGGCGGAAGACCTGTCCACGTTGCGTGGGAAATTGGGGCTGAACTGATTTTTGTAGCGTCTGGGATGGCCTCTTCGCGAGCAGGCTCGCTCCCACATTGGTTTTGTGTCGATCACATTATTTGTGGTCTACACATCCCCTGTGGGAGCGAGCCTGCTCGCGAAAGCGCTTGCAGCGGCACTACAAAACTTGAAGCGTTATAGAATCCGGTAAAGCAACCGCTCAATCCGCACCCGACTCACCCGCTTGAGAAACTTCGCCACCCCGCTCGGGTATTCCGGCAGCGTCTCCAGGTTGTTAAAGCTCTCGATTCGCGTGGTATGGCGGAAGATATTTTCGAGCTCCTGCGCACGCGGCTCCAGCCACTCGCCCTTTGGATCGTCAATCAACAGCGCGTTTTCCAGATCCAGCCTGAACGCCCGAGGATTGAGGTTGTTGCCGGTCAGCAAGGTATAGCGCTGATCGATCCACATGCCCTTGAGGTGATAGGTGTTGTCGCCGTCACGCCACAAGTGCAGGTTCAATTGCCCGCTGTCGATGTTGCGCTGATGGCGCTTGGCGAAGCGACGCAGGCTGATCTCGTACAAATACGGCAGCGCGGCGATGACCTTGAACGGCTCGCTCGGCGGGATATAGAAATCGTTGGCAGTCTTGTCGCCGACCACGATGTCGATCTTCACCCCACGGGCCAGCGCGCGATTGATTTCGCGGATCACTCCCAGCGGCAGGTTGAAGTACGGCGTGCAAATGGTCAGCTGCTTTTGCGCACTGGCGATCAACTCAAGAATTGCCCGGTTCAACGGGTTTTTCTTGCCCACGCCCAGCAATGGGCTGACGGACAGGCCTTCTCGGCTCGTGCTGCCGGCGCTGGTGTCGTAGGTCGCGTACTTGAGGCGGCTGCGCAGATCGCCGATATCGTTGCGCAGGCTGCGCGTGGTCGGCAGATTGGGAAGGTCAAGACGATGCACGGCTTTCGATTCGATCAGACCGTGCTTGACCAGGTGATGCATGGAGTCCGCCAGCTCATGGCTGCGCAGAACGTGATAGCGGTCGAAGCGGTATTTGTCGAACTTGTGCAGGTAGACGTTATTCAGGCTCGCGCCGCTGTAGACCACGCAGTCGTCGATTACGAAGCCCTTCAAATGCAGTACGCCAAACAATTCGCGGGTCTGCACCGGCACGCCGTACACCGGCACTTCGCTTTCGTGAGTGCGGGTCATTTCCTGATACCAAGCCGAATTGCCTGGCTGCTTACCGGCGCCGATCAGACCGCGCTGGGCGCGCAGCCAGTCAACCACCACGGCGATTTCAAGCTCGGGACGCTTGAGTTTGGCGGCGTGCAAGGCATCGAGGATTTCCTGACCGGCTTCGTCTTGCTGCAAATAAAGCGCGACGATGTAGATGCGCTGGGTCGCCGTGGCGATTTTCTCCAGCAGGCAACGACGGAACTCGGCGGCACCGGACAGAATGGTCACGGCCTCGGCGGTCAGCGGAAAGCTGCGCAGTTTGGGCAGCAGAGAACGTTTGAAAAGCAACGGCATAGGGCTCGCAATGATCGAATCCGAAGAACCCGAGAGCTTACACCATCGCATCCTTCGGGTCTTGTTAGTGCCCATAAAGAGATCAAAAGATCGCAGCCTTCGGCAGCGACTACACGGGCCAATGCAGGAGCCGCCGAAGGCTGCGATCTTTTAATTTGAAAAAATCATTGCCAAAGGAGAACGATCGTTCTACTGTTCGCCACATGAACGAAATCACTGACACCTCGACACGCGACATCATTCTGGATGTCACCGAAAAGCTGATCTATAAAAGTGGCATCGCGGCCACCGGCATGGATCTTCTGGTGAAAACCGCCGGCGTCTCCAGAAAAAGCATCTATCGTTATTTCGCCAACAAAGAAGAACTGACCGTTGCCGCCCTGCAGCGTCGCGACGTGCGCTGGATGCACTGGTACCGAAGCGCCGTCGATCAGGCCGAAACCCCGGCCGATCGCTTGCTCAATCTGTTTACCGTGCTCAAGGGCTGGTTTGCTTCGGAAGGTTTCCGTGGCTGCGCCTTCATCAACACCAGCGGCGAAACCGGCGATCCACAGGACCCGGTGCGCCAGGTCGCCAAAGACCACAAACAGAAGCTGCTCGACTATGTGTGCGAGCTGTGTACCGAACATGGCGCCGAGGACCCGCAACTGCTGGCCAAACAGTTGCTGATCCTGATTGACGGCGCCATTACCGTAGCGCTTGTGATGGGTGATCACAGTGCCGCTGATAATGCGCAATGCATGGCGCGTAAGTTATTGGACCTGTAACGCCTTAATAAGCCTGACAAGTTGTTTAAACGTTGAATTTATCGGGAGACTGAACATGTCTACTGCAGCCCAGGTACGTCCGCCATTGCCACCCTTCAACCGTGAATCGGCGATCGAGAAAGTTCGTCTGGCCGAGGACGGCTGGAACTCCCGCGATCCGGAACGGGTATCGCTGGCCTACACCCTCGACACCCGGTGGCGCAACCGCGCCGAGTTTGCCAACAACCGAGAAGAAGCCAAAGCCTTCCTGACCCGCAAATGGGCCAAGGAGCTGGATTACCGTTTGATCAAAGAACTGTGGGCTTACTCGGATACGCGCATCGCCGTGCGCTATGCCTATGAATGGCACGACGATTCGGGCAACTGGTTCCGTTCCTACGGCAACGAAAACTGGGAGTTCGACGAGAACGGCCTGATGTTCCAGCGCTATGCATGCATCAACGACATGCCGATCAAGGAAAGCGAACGCAAGTTCCACTGGCCGCTGGGCCGCCGCCCGGATGATCATCCGGGGCTGTCTGACCTCGGCCTGTAAACCAACACAGATCCAATTGCAGGCCTTCGGCTGCTCGCGATAGCGGTGTGTCAGTCAACACATAGGTTGAATGTTCAGACGCCATCGCGAGCAGTCTCCCGCCTACAATGATTGTCAATGGATATAAGTCCTGCGTTCAACTCGATCCACTGCAGGCCTTCGCCCGCTCGCGATGAAGCCAGACGGGTCGCCGCAACACCCGGAAATGAGTAACATGTTCGCCCTTCCCGCAGCCCCGACCTGCGCCCTGCCGAATAAGCCTATTCCATGCCTTTCGAACTCAGCGTTGACCTCACCACCCTGGCCATTCTGGCCCTTGTAGCTTTCGTTGCCGGTTTCATCGACGCCATTGCCGGCGGTGGCGGTCTGTTGACCACCCCAGCGCTGCTGACGGCAGGCCTGCCGCCGCACCTGGTACTGGGTACCAACAAACTCAGTTCGACCTTCGGCTCGGCCACCGCGAGTTTCACCTTCTACCGACGCAAACTGTTCCATCCTCGGCAGTGGGTGCATGCGATTGTCGGCACCCTGGTGGGCGCCCTCAGCGGCGCCATCGTCGCCCACTACCTGCCGGCGGAATGGCTGAACAAGATGCTCCCGGTGATCGTCTTCGCCTGCGGCCTGTACCTGTTGTTCGGCGGCACGCCAAAAGCGCCGCTGGACAGCGACGCACCGATCAAAAAGAAATGGCAATCGACCCAAGGCTTCAGCCTCGGTTTCTACGACGGTGTGGCCGGTCCCGGTACTGGCGCGTTCTGGACGGTGAGCAGTCTGCTGCTTTACCCGATCGACCTGGTCAAGGCCAGCGGCGTGGCGCGCAGCATGAACTTCGTCAGTAATATTGCCGCACTGTCGGTGTTCGTGTTTTCCGGGCAGGTCGACTGGATCATCGGCCTGAGCATGGGCCTGTCGGTGATGGTCGGCGCGTTCTTTGGGGCGCGCACCGCTATCAGCGGTGGCGCCAAGTTCATTCGCCCGGTGTTCATCACCGTGGTGCTGGGTCTGACCGTGCGCCTAGCCTGGCAGCACTGGTTCAGCATGGCCTAAACGCCGCGCCACGTAGACGTCGATCAAGTAACGTGCAATCGATTTTGACGCCGGCAACGGCGGCAGATCGTGCACGTTGAACCACTGGGCGTCTTCGATCTCGTCTTCCTGACAGACAATCTCGCCACCGGCGTATTCGGCATGGAAACCGAGCATCATCGAATGCGGGAACGGCCAGCACTGGCTGCCCAGATACTCAATGTTCTTCACCTCGATCTGCACTTCCTCGCGCACTTCGCGAATCAGGCAATCCTCGGCCGACTCGCCCGGCTCGGCGAACCCGGCCAGCGTGCTGTAAACCCCGGTAACGAAGCGCGGTGAGCGAGCCAACAGAATCTCGTCGCCCCGGGTGATCAGCACGATCATGCTCGGCGATATGCGCGGATAACTGCGCAGATCGCAGGGTTGGCAATACATCGCCCGCTCGCGCGGCACCTGCGTCATGGCTTGGCCGCAATTACCGCAAAAACGATGTTCACGGGCCCAGGTACCAATCTGCGCGGCGTAACCCAGCACTTTGTAGATCGTGTGATCGCCGTCG
The DNA here is from genome assembly GCF_030687715.1 of Pseudomonas sp. FP2196. Lineage (GTDB taxonomy): Bacteria > Pseudomonadota > Gammaproteobacteria > Pseudomonadales > Pseudomonadaceae > Aquipseudomonas. The sequence goes on along the minus strand of NZ_CP117445.1, from coordinate 2,964,307 downwards.
AGCATAAACGCCCGCAAGCCTTTCCAGTTACAGCCCGGCACTTCGCTGGCACTGCGCAACTCCAGCAGATATACCGGCTCGCCATCGAGATGACCGATGCCGTGCTCGGCGAGAATCGACAAGTCCTGACGCTTGAGCCATTCACGCGGGAACAGCGCGCCGTTGTCATCGAAGAGAAAGCCTTCGGGGCTGCGCGCCACGGCCCAGCCGCCGGGTTGATCGGTGTCCAGTACTGCAGTGGTCCAGCGAGATGTCATGGTTCTCAATCCAGAAATTCGGGTTTCTGTTTGCTCATATGGGCGGCCATGGCCACGCGCAAGTCGGTGGATTGCAACATGGCGGCGTTCCAGGTGGCAACGTATTCGAGTCCGTCGTCGATGCGATGGTCGCGCATGTAGCTGATCATTTCCTTGGTACCGGTGACAGCAATCGGCGACTTGGAGGCGATGTCGCGAGCGATGTCGAGCACGCCTTCGAGCAGTGCGTCCTTGTCGCTGTAGACACGATTGACCAGGCCAATGCTGCGCGCCTCTTCGGCACCAAACGTGCGACCGGTGTAAGCCAGTTCACGCAGCATGCCGTCACCGATGATCCGTGGCAACCGTTGCAAAGTGCCAACATCGGCGGCCATGCCAATATCGATTTCCTTGATCGAGAATTGCGCGTCCTCGGCGGCGTAGCGCATGTCACAGGCAGCAATCAGATCAATGGCGCCGCCCAGGCAGTAACCCTGAATCGCCGCGAGCACCGGTTTGCGGCAGTTGTCGACGGCGTTGAACGAGGCTTGCAGGGTCAGGATTTTTTTGCGCAACAGGCGCGCATTGCGCCCGACGTCCTTGCCCAGTTCACTGGCGACGCCGGCAAGCATCATCAGGTCGATGCCGGAGGAAAAGTGTTTACCGTTGCCGCTGAGCACCACCACCCGCACTTCGTCGGTGTCGTCGATCCACTGGAAAATCTCGACGATCTCGCTCCAGAACGCGGCATTCATCGAGTTGATCTTTTCCGGGCGATTGATCTGCACATGGGCGATCTTGTCGGCCAGTTCGACGCTGAAGGCGGAGTATTGAGTCATGGCAGTGATCCTTTTACCGGGCTGGAATTAAGGCCCGAACTATAACAAGGCATCACGGTGGCGGTTCGGCCAAATGCGGGACTCACACAAATACACTTCCCTCTACAGGGGATTTAGCCCCCATATCATCTGGCCAACCGCCTGAGCCCAAACAACATTCCCCCCGCCCCCAATAACATCACTGCCAGAAACACCGGATAGGAAATCCACCACGGTGTCCCCGCTGTCATCATGCTGAACTCCGACATGCCGCCGATGCTCGCAATCAGGTTCAACGGCAAAAACACCACGTTGATCAACGTCAGTTTGCGCAGCAAATTATTCATGCTGTTGTTCATCAGGTTGCCGCGCGCGTCGATCAGGCCGGAGAACACCGTGGAGTAAATCTCGGCCTGTTTGTAGCACTGGTTGTTTTCGATGATCAGGTCGTCAATCAGGCCCAGCGCTTCGCTGCTGAAGTGCTGTTTCTCGGCGTGATTCCGCAGGCGCGTCAGTACCGCGCCGTTGCTGTGCAGGGCGTTGATGTAATAGATCAGGCTTTCACTGAGGTTGAACATCTGCACCAGATGCTGGTTCTGCATCGAGGCGTTGAATTTCTGCTGCAACTCGCGGGCGACCAGTTTGATCACCTTCAAGTGTCCGAGGTAGTGATGGATGTTGTTGAACAGCAAGTCGAGCAAAACATCCAGCGGCGTGTTTAACGGCTGGCGGGTGCCGAGGCCGTGCAACGGCGTGTCGTCGGTGGCAATCACCAACAGTTGCCCCGGCGCGAACAGCAGGCCGCAGGACGACACTTCAAATGCCAGGCTGCCACCGCCGGAATAGTTTTCCGGGCGTTTCCAGATCAGGAACAAGTGATCCGGGTGAAACTCGATCCGCGACACCTCATCCGGGTCCAGTGCCGAGGCCAGTGCGTGCTCATCGACTTTGAAATGGCTGTGCAACAGGTCGCGCTCGGCGGCGTCAGGGTTGCTGAACAGCATCACCTCGGCGTCCAACCGCTCGACGCGCTGCAAAGCGCCATGGCTCAGAGCAAAACTGCTGATCATCGGCGCTTCACCAGGCCTGGCCGCGGCGTTTGAGCTCCAACCGTCGCACAAACTCTTCCAGCACCAGTGAGTACAAATCGTCCTGCAAATACGCGTCTTCGATGCCCGCGTCGAGGTTCGGGTTGTCGTTGACTTCGATCACCACGACCTTGTCCCCCGCCTGTTTGAGGTCGACGCCGTAAAGGCCGTCGCCAATCAGGTTGGCCGTCTTCACCGCCAGCTCCACCACCGCGCGGGGTGCCTCGTGGACGGCCAGTGTCCGGCATTCGCCGTTGACGTCCTGGCCCTTGGCCTTGTGGTTGTAGATCTGCCAGTGTCCCTTGGACATGAAATACTGACAGGCAAAGATCGGTTTGCGGTTGAGGACACCGATGCGCCAGTCGTATTCGGTGTAGAAAAACTCCTGGGCCAGCAACAGCACCGAGTGTTCGAACAGTTCGGCCGTGGCTTCGAGCAGCGCCTGCTGGCTTTCCACCTTGATCACACCCCGTGAAAAACAGCCGTCGGGAATCTTCAGTACCAACGGAAAGCCCAGGCGTTCGCCTACCCGCTCGAAGTCTTCGGGTCGCTCCTTGTAGAGAATCTCGGTGGCGGGCATACCCAGTTGATGGCTGTTGAGCAGATCGGTGAGGTAGACCTTATTGGTGCACCGCAGAATCGACGTCGGATCGTCCATCACCACCAGCCCTTCGCTTTCGGCCTTCTTCGCGAACCGGTAAGTGTGGTTGTCGACGCTGGTGGTTTCGCGGATCAACAGGCCATCGTACTCGGCCAGTCGCGCGTAATCCTTGCGCTCGATCAGTTCGACGTCGATGCCCATGGTCTTGCCGACCCGAACGAAGTTCTCCAAGGCCTTGCTGTTTGACGGCGGCAACGCCTCTTGCGGATCGTGCAGGATCGCCAGGTCATAACGGGCCACTTGTGGCGAGCGCGGCACGCGCCAGACTTTACGGCTGAAACCGTCCAGTGCATTGGCAAACTGATCTTCCTGATCATCACGCAACTTGTGCAAGGCGCCGGACTTTATACCTTCGATGTGCCAGCCGTTGGTTCGCTTGAACTCAACTAACAATATCGGACAGGGAAATACTTCAAACAACTGACGGGCCAGATCCTGTAATGGCTCGATGTGCGTTTTGCCGAAATAAAGGGTCAGGGTAAAACCTTCGGTATCACTGTAAAGGTGATGACTAAGGGCTTTTTCCAGGGTTTTATCGAGATCATCCAGCGCCAGGCCGTAGAGTGACTTCTTGGTCAGTTCGCTGATTGTACGCACCGACGGAATCACCTTGTGCCCCCGTGCCTCCGCCAGCAGTGAGCAGTAATATCCGTGCCCCAGATACTTGTAGCTGCGGCACAGGTTGATCACCTGCACACGTTTTCCCGACTCGCTTTCACGGGTTTGCTCCAGGTATTGCTGCGCTGTGATGATGTCGTCGCTGGGGAAATATGAAGCCCAATCTTCCTTGCGCTCGACAATGATCAACACTTGACTGGATGCTCTAACCGCTGAATTTAAATAAGTTGCCGCCGGCAAACTTTGCTCCGATACTTCGCGCCAATGACCCTGTACCGCTGACATAGAGATTGATCCGTTGGAGAACAAGACCTTTTCTATTAAGCACGAAGTTTTTCGAAAGTCCCGTTTCGTTACGCAACTTTTACGGTGGTCATATGAGTACTGTTTTTCGTTTGGCGGTAGTTGAAGATCTGCCGGCGCTGCTGGCATTGGAAATGCAATGTTTCACCACGGATCGGCTCACCAGTCGCAGCTTTCAATGGATGATCACCCGGGCGAATGCTCAGTTGCTGGTGGCCGAGCGCGACAGTCAACTGCTCGGTTACGCGCTGGTGTTGTTTCACCGCGGCACTTCGCTGGCACGGCTTTACTCCATCGCAATTGCTACCGGGGCGCGTGGCACCGGTCTGGGCAAGCAACTGCTGCAACGGATCGAGGCCTGCGCACTGGAACATGATTGCGCCTACCTGCGCCTGGAGGTGCGTACTGACAACCCCGCTGCCATTGCTCTGTACGAACGCAACGGCTACCGGCGTTTCGCGTTGATTCACGACTACTACGAAGACCATGCGGATGCGCTGCGCCTGGAAAAACGCATTCTTCAGCACCGCGATTCGCGGAACATCAAGGTGCCCTGGTACGGGCAAACCACAGACTTCACCTGCGGCCCGGCGTGTCTGTTAATGGCCATGGGCGCACTGCACGCGGAGCGTTTGTTGGAGCGACGCGAGGAGTTGCAAATCTGGCGCGAGGCAACGACCGTGTTCATGACTTCGGGTCATGGCGGGTGCAGTCCGCAAGGATTGGCGCTCGCGGCATGGAAGCGCGGTTTTCGGGTACGTCTGGAGCTGAGCCTGGCCGGACCGTTGTTTCTTGACGGAGTGCGCGACGAACATAAAAAAGACGTCATGCGCCTGGTTCACGAGGAGTTCACTGCGCAGTTGCAGGACACCGATGTGGAGCGAGTGATCGGTACACCACTCGATTTGCCGCGCTTGCTTGATGCAGGTGGGCAGCCGCTGGTGTTGATCAGCAGCTATCGCCTGACCCGATCCAAGTCACCGCACTGGGTGGTCGTGACTGACTGTGATGAAGATTTCGTTTACCTGCACGACCCGGATGTCGATCACAGCCAGCATCGACAACCCATGGATTGCCAGCATGTGCCGGTCAGTCACGGGGAATTCGAGAAGATGTGCCGGTTTGGGCGGGGAAAGTTACGGGCTGCCGTAATTTTGTACAGCCGCAATGCGCGCTGAACGCAAGGTGAGGGGCTCCTCCCCTCACCTGTCCGGCACTGCGCTATTTCAGGCCAATCCTGTACAGCGAACCATCGGACTCGTCCGTCAGCACATACAGATAACCGTCGGGGCCTTGCCGTACATCCCTGATCCGTTGCTTGAGGTCACCCAGCAAGCGTTCCTCATGCACAACCTTGTCGCCTTCGAACTGCAATCGAATCAAATCTTGAGAAACCAAAGCCCCGATAAACGCATTGTGTTGCCACGGCTTGAACCGATCGCCATCGTAGAACGCCATTCCCGAAACGCCCGGTGACTTTTCCCACACATGGTGCGGATCAACCGCACCTTCGACACTTTTGCCTTTGGCTTCCGGGATTGGCTGCAGCGAATAGTTGATGCCGTGAGTCGCCAGCGGCCACCCGTAGTTTTTCCCGCGCTCGATGATGTTTACCTCATCGCCACCACGCGGCCCGTGTTCGTTTTCCCAAACTGTGCCGGTCCACGGATTGAGCGCCGCACCCTGCGGGTTGCGAATGCCGTAGGACCAGATTTCCGGCCGCACCCCGGATTGCCCCACGAACGGATTGTCGTCCGGGACCTTGCCGTCCGGATAAATCCTTACGATTTTGCCCTGCAGCTTGTCGAGATCCTGCGCAGTCGGCCGGTCGTTGTTTTCGCCCAGGGTGATGAACAGATAGCCGTCGCGATCAAACACCAGCCGCGAACCGAAGTGGTTGCCGGTGGAGAGCTTAGGCTCCTGGCGGAAAATGACTTTGAAGTCCTTCAGCGTTTTCAGGTCATCCGACAAATAGCCGCGACCCACCGCCGTCCCGGCCTTATCCCCCGCTCCGCCACCCTCGGCGTATGACAGGTAAACCAGGCGATCCTGTTTGAAGTCCGGTGACAAAACGACATCCAGCAATCCGCCCTGCCCCTTGGCCCAGACCTTGGGCACACCGCTTATCGGTGCCGACAGACTGCCGTCCGCGCCAACCATTCGCAGGTTACCCGGTCGTTCGGTCACCAGCATGCCTTGGCGATCCGGCAGGAAGGCCAGCGCCCATGGATTCTCGAGTCCCTGGGCAATGGTGGTGACTTCAAGGGTGCCCTGCTCGCTTTGCAGCTCCTTGGGGGCTGCGGCGAACACCGGAGCGCTGATCAGTGCGCCGGCGCAAAGGGTGGCTAGAAGGGTTTTACGCAACATGCACGATTCCTTTTGTCTGTTTCAAAGGCTGGCAGAAACTCGGCCCTGCCGTTCAACGATTAGTGTTGGTGCTTCGCGAAGGTGGATTGGGAATGAATGTAGGTGGCGTACCGGGCACCGAACGAATCGGCTGGCCGTTGCCAATACCTCGGTTTTCGACCGTGGGCTGACGGGGTGCAGGAACAGTGTTCGGCGCGCGGATTGGCGGGGCGCTGGGCTGGGTGCCCTGCATGCTGTTGGGGTTGGCCCGGCGGATCGGGCTGTTATAGGGATTATTGCTGTTGCCGGCCGGACTCTGCGCCAGCACAACGTCCGCATGAACCAAACCACCACTGAGTGTCAGGACGGCGACGCCAATCAGAAATCGGTTCACGGGATGGCCTCTCGATGTGCGTGGGATAGAGCCTTCGAGTGCACGCTACGCCGTGGGTTCGGATTTGTTAACCCGTCAGCCTTAAACAACATGTAACACGGCTTGACCAAGTCATCCGAACCCCCCGCAATCATTGGAAACTTTCGCCGTGGGCCATGGGTCACCTGAACATCACTCGGAGAACTCACCATGGCTCGGGCAATCTGGAAAGGCGCAATCAGTTTCGGACTCGTGCATATTCCCGTTGCGCTGGTTTCAGCGACGTCGTCCCAAGGCGTGGACTTCGACTGGCTGGACAGCCGCAGCATGGACCCGGTGGGCTACAAACGCGTGAACAAGGTGACCGGCAAGGAAGTCACCAAGGACAATATCGTCAAAGGCGTGGCTTACGAAAAGGGCCGTTATGTCGTGCTCAGCGAAGAGGAGATCCGCTCGGCGCACCCGGTATCGACCCAGACCATCGACATCTTTTCCTTTGTCGACGCCGAGCAGATTCCGCTGCAGAACATCGACACGCCCTACTACCTCGCGCCGGACAAGCGTGGCGGCAAGGTCTATGCGCTGTTGCGTGAAACCCTGAGCAAGACCAACAAAGTTGCCCTCGCCCGCGTGGTGTTGCATACGCGCCAGTATCTGGCGGCGTTGATGCCACTGGAGTCGGCGTTGGTGCTGGTCAAATTGCGTTGGCCGCAAGAGGTCCGCGGCCTTGATCAACTGGAACTTGGCAGCGAGGTCACCAAGCCACAACTGGCCAAAGGTGAATTGGACATGGCCAAGAGGTTGGTTGAGGACATGAGCGGGGACTGGAAGCCCGAGGACTACAACGACGAATTTGAAGACAAGATCATGGCGCTGGTGGAGAAAAAGGCCCACGAAGGCAAGATCGAGGATGTTGAAACGGTGGGTGGCGAGGAAGAGCGCAAGACTGCCGACGTGATCGACCTGACCGAGTTGCTTAAACGCAGTCTGGGTGGCAAGGCGCCGGCTAAACCGAAGACCAAGGCAGCCAGCAAAGCTGCGCCGGCCAAGCGAACCAAGAAAGCGTCCGGGGCATGACAACTGAGGGATTGTCAGGTAACTGACAGGTTGCTTTTGAGACAGTCGTCGCTGGCTTGCCAGCGATGGCGTCAGCTCACTCACACCCTATTCAGATGAGGATGAAGACCGCCAACAAACCGCCGAAGATCGCCCACTTTTCCATGTAATACCGTGCACGATTACGCTTTTTCAGCTCTTTACCACGCAAACGGATCTTGTAGATTTTGGTAAACAACCGGTTGATCCCACCGGTCCGGTCACCCGCATCGTTTGGCGCACCCGCTGCCGACATCACCGTGCGGCTGAACCAGCTATTGAACGCTGCGGCCCAGCGATACTTCATGGGGCGTTCGATGTCACAGAACAGGATGATCCGGTTCTTGTCGGTGGTGTTTTCCGCGTAATGGATGAAGGTTTCATCGAACATCACCGCTTCACCGTCGCGCCAGTGATAGTTCTCGCCGTCGACATTGATGTAGCAACCAGCATCGTTCGGCGTTTCCAGGCCGAGGTGATAGCGGTAGGAACCGGCGTAGGGGTCGCGGTGGCGCACCAGCTTCGAGCCCGGCGGCAATTCGGCGAACATGGCCGCTTTGATCGAACCGATTCTCTGCACCAGTTCCGTGGTGCGCGGGCACAGTTTCATCGCCGACGGATGGCTCTCGCCGTACCACTTGAGGTAGAAACGCTTCCAGCCGCTTTTGAAGAACGAGTTAAAGCCGACATCGTCGTACTGGTTCGAGCGTTTTATCTCGCCGGCGCGCAGCAAGTTTTGCCCTTCTTCGCGGATCTCCTCCCAATGTGCCTGCAACGGGCTTAGATCGGGAAATTCGGACGGGTCGAGGAAAGGCTTGTTCGGTTTTTTCGAGAACAGGTACAGGAAGCAATTGATCGGCGCGAGAAACGTCGAATGGTCGCTCAGTTGCCGGCCCAGCTTGTGGCGCACACGGCCACGCAGGTGAACGTATGCAATGGAAATGACATAAATAGCAGCAATGATGAGTTTCACGAAAATCGTCACACGTCAGAAGAGAACAAACTGCGCGCCTGGGGCCTGAGGAGGCCCAGCGTCTGATGCAGTGGTCTGAGTACAAATGGCACGTCCTTGAGCCCGCGCCGCTGTAGGACGCTGGGTGAATGGATGGCATTTTAGCCACACTTTGTAACCGATAGTGAACCTTCATCTGTGAAAAACTGTCCCGCGATTGTGCCAATCGACGTTCGTGGCGTCTTCGCCCTATCGTTTAAAGAGCCAGACCAGTACAATCGCCGCCAAACTTTACGCGCCCCCCTTGGTTGATGACGGGACTTCCCCGCCTCAGCGCACTTTGACTCGGGCCAAGCGCTCCAGCCGCACCCTCGCTTTTTAAGAATGCTTCGCAGGAATAACTCTTGATCTCTACAGCTAACATCACGATGCAGTTCGGCGCCAAGCCGCTCTTCGAAAACGTTTCGGTCAAATTTGGCGCGGGCAACCGTTACGGCCTGATCGGCGCCAACGGTTGCGGCAAGTCGACCTTCATGAAAATCCTCGGCGGTGACCTCGACCCGTCCGGCGGTCAGGTCATGCTCGAGCCGAACGTGCGCCTGGGTAAATTGCGCCAGGATCAGTTCGCCTACGAAGAATTCACAGTGATCGACACCGTGATCATGGGTCACGAAGAGCTGTGGAAGGTCAAGGCCGAGCGTGATCGCATCTACTCGCTGCCGGAAATGAGCGAAGAAGACGGCATGGCCGTTGCCGAGCTGGAAACCGAGTTTGCCGAAATGGACGGCTACACCGCCGAATCCCGTGCCGGTGAACTGCTGCTCGGTCTGGGTATCGGCATCGAGCAGCATTTCGGCCCGATGAGCGAAGTATCGCCAGGCTGGAAGCTGCGTGTATTGCTGGCGCAGGCTCTGTTCTCCGATCCGGAAGTGCTGTTGCTCGACGAACCGACCAACCACCTGGACATCAACACCATTCGCTGGCTGGAAAACATCCTGACCCAGCGTAACAGCCTGATGATCATCATCTCTCACGACCGTCACTTCCTGAACAGCGTGTGCACACACATGGCTGACCTGGACTACGGCGAGCTGCGTCTGTTCCCGGGCAACTACGACGAGTACATGACCGTGGCGACCCAGTCCCGCGAGCAACTGCTGTCGGACAACGCCAAGAAGAAAGCACAGATTTCCGAACTGCAATCGTTCGTCAGCCGCTTCTCGGCGAACGCCTCGAAAGCCAAGCAGGCCACTTCCCGCGCCAAGGCGATCGACAAGATCCAACTGGCCGAAGTCAAGCCTTCTAGCCGTGTCAGCCCGTTCATCCGCTTCGATCAGAACAAGAAGCTGCACCGCCAGGCGGTGATGGTCGAAAAGATGGCCAAAGGTTTCGACGGCAAGCCGTTGTTCAAAGACTTCAGCTTCCAGGTTGAAGCGGGCGAGCGCGTGGCGATCATCGGCCCGAACGGTATCGGCAAGACCACTCTGCTGCGCACCCTGGTCAACGAACTGACCCCGGATGCCGGTAGCGTCAAGTGGACCGACGCTGCGGAACTGGGCTACTACGCCCAGGACCACGCGCACGACTTCGAAGACGACGTCACCCTGTTCGACTGGATGGGTCAGTGGACTCAGGGCGAGCAGATGATTCGCGGTACTTTGGGCCGCATGCTGTTCTCCAACGACGAGATCCTCAAGTCGGTCAAGGTGATCTCCGGTGGTGAACAAGGTCGCATGCTCTTCGGCAAGCTGATCCTGCAAAAGCCGAACGTTCTGATCATGGACGAACCGACCAACCACTTGGACATGGAATCGATCGAGGCGCTGAACCTGGCGCTGGAAAACTATCCCGGCACGCTGATCTTCGTCAGCCACGACCGTGAGTTCGTATCGTCCCTGGCCACGCGCATCATCGAGCTGAGCCCGGACGGCGTCACCGACTTCAGCGGCACCTATGATGACTACCTGCGTAGTCAGGGTGTGGTGTTTTAAGAGCAGCTATTAGTTTTTAGCGGCGAGCTGCAAGATGAAAGCCCTGTCCATGTGACGGGGCTTTTTGCATTTCAGACGTTGAAGATCAAAAGATCGCAGCCTAAGGCATCCCCTACCTCGATAAAAAGCGATCGCCTGCAGGAGCTGCTGGAGGCTGCGATGTTTTGATCGTTAGCCTGCTTTCTTTTATTCCAGGCCCACGCCATGATGCGAACTCTCCCACCGCCGCCCGCGAACGAGTCCTCATGTCTGCGCAGCAACAGCCACCACAAAGCTCCATGGCGATCACCCTGCAGATCGTCTCCATCGTTTTCTATACCTTTATTGCCTTCCTCTGCATCGGCCTGCCGATCGCGGTGTTGCCCGGGTACGTGCACGAGCAGTTGGGTTTCAGCGCGATCATCGCCGGGCTGGTCATTGGCTCGCAGTACCTGGCCACCCTGCTCAGTCGACCGATGGCCGGGCGCATGTCGGATACCGTCGGCACCAAACGGGCGATCGTTTATGGCTTGATCGGGATTGTGCTCAGTGGCGGGTTGACGCTGATTTCGACCTTGTTGCAAAGCTATCCACTGCCGAGCCTGTTGATTCTGATTGTCGGGCGCTTGCTGTTGGGCGTCGCGCAGGGACTGATCGGTGTCGGCACCATCAGTTGGTGCATGGGTCAGGTCGGTGTCGAGCATACGGCCAGATCCATTGGCTGGAACGGCATCGCGTCATACGGCGCGATTGCCATTGGCGCGCCACTGGGCGTGGTCATGGTTGCCGAATATGGTTTCGCCAGTCTGGGCATTTCGCTGTCGGTGCTGGCGGCGGGTGCGCTGTGGTTGATCCGGAATAAACCGTCAGTACCGGTGGTGCGTGGCGAACGGTTGCCTTTCTGGGCGGTGTTCGGCCGCATTGCACCGTTTGGTGCCAGCTTGAGTCTGGCCTCGATCGGCTACGGCACGCTGACCACGTTTATCACCCTTTATTACCTCAACCGCGGCTGGAGTGGCGCTGCGTATTGCCTGACGGTGTTCGGGGTATGCTTCATCGTCTCGCGGTTGATGTTCATTTCTGCGATCGCGCGTTTTGGCGGCTTTACCTCGGCGATCATCTGCATGACCGTGGAAACCGTGGGCCTGGTGATGTTGTGGCTCGCACCCTCCACGGCCTACGCACTGATCGGTGCGGGATTGGCCGGATTCGGGCTTTCGCTGGTGTATCCGGCGCTGGGTGTCGAAGCGATCAAGCAGGTGCCCAACTCCAGCCGTGGCGCCGGGTTGAGTGCTTATGCGGTGTTCTTCGATCTGGCGCTGGCGGTTGCCGGGCCGTTGATGGGGGCGGTGGCGTTGAATCTGGGGTATTCGTGGATTTTCTTCTGTGCAGCGATGTTGTCGGTGACGGGCCTGGGGTTGACCCTGCTGCTCAAGCGCCGGGCCGTGGGTTGAAAAACAGGATCAAAAGATCGCAGCCTTCGGCAGCTCCTACAGGGTGTACGCCATCCAAATGTAGGCGCTGCGGAACGCTGCGATCTTTTGATCTTATGAGTTACTGATCCGCCGTCTGCATCCCCGCCCGCGTCGGCCGGCCCAGCGTATGCGCGAAGAATCGACCGGCCTCGGAAATCAGATTGCGATGGATATTTTCCCGATCAACCCCATCAGCATCGGTACACAGGGCCGGCATGGCGATGATCTGCTCTTCATTACACGGCGCCATAAACACAAAGTGCCCTGCCCCGGCCAGTAACTTGAAGTCGGGCGCGGTCGGCAGTTTACGCGCCAGTGCTGCAGCGTTTTTATCGAACGCAACGAGTTTGTCGCCATCGCCGCTGTAAAGCAGCACGGGCACATGCACATCAGCCAGGGTATGGCGGCCGAACTTCAGGCTCAGTGGCGCCATCAACAGCAACGCATGCACGCGTGGATCGGCCACCGGTTGCAGGTCATCACGATCAACGATGAGTTCGCCTTGAGTGTTGCAGGCGTCACGGTCGTCCGGGCGTTCCTGGCAATAGCGGCGCAGGCGATCCAGATCCGGTTGGGCCCCCGACAGAATCAACGCTGTTTCGCCCCCAGCCGAGTAACCGATCACACCAACCTGATCGGCATTGACGAACGGCGCCAGCATCGAGTCGCCAAGGGTTGCGGTAATCGCTTCGGAAATCTGGATTGGCCGCCCGTAGAGATTGCTCAGGGTGCCGAGTCGGCTGTGATCCTTGGAGTTGTCACCGGGATGGATCACCGCCACCACCACAAAACCTTTGCGCGCCAGCGAGGTAGCAAGGTCATGCAGCGCCAGTGGCGTGCCGGTATTGCCATGAGACAGCATCAACATCGGAAAGCGGCCCATGGCGACTTTAGTGTCTTCGCCGGCCTCGACTGAATAACCTTCAAGCAGGCTCATATGTTCGCGGTCGCTGGACGGATAGAACGCGATGGCGCGCATCGGTTGCAGATCCAGCGGATCGAGGAACATCATCTCGTGATAACCGACGCTCCAGACGGGATGGCGCCCCGGCGCAGCCTGCACTGAATTCAGGCCGCCGAGCAGGCAAATCAGTAACGTTGCACAAAGACGCATCATGGGCTGCCCTACCCTGTTGTTACTCGATCGAAAGATACGTCGCGTTGTGAAGGCCGGAAACGCCGGGGATTTGGTACTCCGGTTCACCACTGCACTCAGACGTTGATCGCTTGACTGCATAACCTGGGCCAGATTATGTAACAGTCAGAAACAAAAAACTCCGCATCTGGCCCTTGCGGAACCAGAATACAGAGTTTTTAGGGGTTTGCCTGAACGAGCGCTGTTCTTTACGCAAGCCTTACGCGGCGGCGAACAGTTGCGCGCTGATCTTCGCTTGGGCAGCGGTCATGGCGTTATTGCGTACTTCGTCGCCATACGCCAGGCCTTCGGCACGGACGATTTCGATGTCGGTGATGCCGAGGAAACCCAGTACCAGCTTCAGATATTCCTCGTGGGCGATACCGCTGGCCTGGCCGGCATGAATGCCACCGGAGGTGGAAACGATCACCACTTTCTTCCCGCCGCACAGGCCTTCAGGGCCGGCTTCGGTGTAACGGAAAGTTTGACCGGCAACGGCAACACGGTCGATCCACGCTTTGAGTTGGGTCGGAACGGTGAAGTTGTACATAGGTGCTGCGATCACGATGGCGTCGGCGGCTTTGAACTCGGCGAGGGTCGACGCGCTGAGCTCGGCTTCGTGCTGCTGGGCAGCGTCGCGCAATTCAGCGGTGGTGCCAGCGGCAACCAGGGTGGTCGACGAGAAATGGCTGATCGCGTCAGCGGCCAGGTCACGGTAGGTCACCACGGCGCTTGGCTCAGCGGCTTGCCAGGCTTTGACGACTTGGCTGCTCAACTGACGGGAAGCCGAGTTGTCGCCCAGAATGCTCGAATCGATATGCAGCAGTTTCATGTGGAATCCCCTGGAATGAATCGCCGGTGGCGACGGAATGGAGACAATCCTACGGAAGAAACCAATGGATGATTAGCCGCCGACAATGCGATAGTTTGTCCCACTGATAGAACAGTCGGATTTTCAACGATGCAAGACCTTAACGATCTCTATTATTTCGCCAAAGTCGTCGAGGCCGGCGGCTTTGCGGCCGCCGGGCGATTGCTGGGCATTCCCAAGTCGCGGCTGTCGCGCCGCATCGCTGAACTCGAAGAACGCCTCGGCGCCCGATTGCTGCAACGTACCACCCGGCAGTTGAATCTCACCGCTGTCGGTGAGCGCTATTTACGCCACTGTCAGGCGATGTTGCTGGAAGCGGAAATGGCTGACGAGGCAGTGGCCAGCATGTCGAGCGAGCCGCGCGGCCGCTTGCGTGTGTCCTGCCCAACGGGCCTGGCGCGGGAAATGTTGCCATGGGTCATCAGCGAATTCCTCGGCAAATTTCCTCAGGTGCAACTGGAAGTCGTCCTGCTCAATCGCCGGGTCGATCTGGTCGCGGAAGGCTTCGACGTTGCCCTGCGCGTGCGTGAGCATGGCGATGAAGATCCGTTGCTGGTGACCCGGCGTCTGCGTCAGGCACAGATGGTGGTGGTGGCCAGTCCGGCGTTTATCCAGGGAGAGTCGATCAGCCATCCGCAGGATCTGAAGAGTCTGCCGGTGCTTGGCGCTCTGGAGGCCGATCGCATGGTTCACGTGCGGTTGTTCGATCAACAGGGCAAGAGCTTCGAGTTAAACATGGAAGCTCGACTGGGCATCGATGACTTTATTGTGCGCAAGGCCTGTGTGCTGGCCGGCCAGGGCTTCACATTGCTGCCGATGATGTACTGCGAGGAGGAACTGCAAAACGGCACACTGGTGCAATTGCTACCCGAGTGGTCGCTACCCGGTGGCTGGTTGCAAGCGGTCTATCCGCATCGTCGCGGTGTGATGCCGGCAGTGCGCGCGTGGATCGATCACTTGGTCGAATCGTTCAATGCCTGTGGGGAGCGTTTGTTATGACAAAGGGAAAGATGAGCGAAGCCGATGTCGCCGCGTTCTGCCTGGCATTGCCCGGTGCGCGCGAAGACTACAAGTGGGGCGGCGTGCGGGTGTTTTCGATTGCCGGCAACAAGATGTTTGCCTTGCAGGGGCTGCGCGGAGATTCGCTGGCGTTCAAGGTCGACAAGGATCTGTTTCTCGGCCATTGCGACCGCCCGGGCATTCACCCGGCGCCGTATCTGGCGCGGGCGCAGTGGATCATCATGCACCCGCCCTACCCGCTGGGCGCCGAGGAGTTGCAGGCGTTGCTGCAACGCTCGCATCAGTTGGTAGTGGGCAAGTTGCCCAAGAAAACCCAGATTGGCCTACTTCTGTAACTCACTCCCTGTAGGAGCTGCCGAAGGCTGCGATCTTTTGACTTTGATCTTCAAAAACAAAATCAAAAGATCGCAGCCTTCGGCAGCTCCTACGCGGGGATCTTTGTCAAAACAGGGATAACAGGTTCGAACCAAGGAAGATCTGATCAATCCAGAACACCTGGTGCAACACGACGATCACCCAGAACAGCACCTGAAACGACACCTTGCGCGTCTTGTGCCGGAACACTTGTTGGGCGACCAGTGCGCCCGGCCACCCCCCGGCCAGTTCCACTGCGTGGAGGATGTTTTCCGGCGTGCGCCACGCATCGGCGCGAGCCTTGCGCTTGTCGGCCCAGTACATGAAGAACGCCAGCACGCTGACGACGCCATACGCCGCTAGCGGGACCAGCGAGATCCCGCGCAACCACATCGACAGCGATCCGAACAGCGGCAGCGCGCAGACGATCAGCAGCACCAGCAGTTTCAGTTTCAGGTTCTGAATACTGCCACCGGACGGACGACCTTCAGGGCGGCGTGCGCGGGAATCATTCATGGTTTGGCCGCCGACCAGTCCACCCAGCCAAACTGCCACGTCGCCAGAATGACCAGACCGAACACGATCCGGTACCAGGCAAATGCCGCATAGCTGTGGCTGCCGATGAACTTGAGCAACCCGCGCACGGCGATCATGGCAAAGATGAACGCAGTGACGAACCCGATGGCAAACACCGGGAAGTCCGCCGGCACAAACAGATCGCGGTACTTGTAGCCCGAGTAAACCGCAGCACCGACCATGGTCGGCATGGCGAGGAAGAACGAAAACTCGGTGGCGGTCTTGCGCGACAGGCCGAACAGCAGGCCGCCGATGATTGTCGAGCCGGAACGCGACGTGCCGGGAATCATCGCCAGACACTGGGCGAAACCGATTTTCAGCGCGTCGGTCCAGCGAATCTCTTCGACCGTTTCCGCGTGCACCTCATGCTGACGCTGCTCAGCCCACAACATGACGATGCCACCCACCACCAGCGCAGCAGCGACGGTGATCGGGTTGAACAGGTACTCGTGGATCAGATCGGCAAAGATCACGCCCAGCACCACGGCGGGCAGAAAAGCGATCAGCAGGTTGGCGGTGAAACGCCGCGCGCTCGGCTGTGTTGGCAAGCCAACCACCACATCGAGAATCTTGCGTCGAAACTCCCAGACCACCGCGAGGATTGCACCGAGCTGAATAATGATGTTGAACGCCATAGCCCTCTCGCCGCCGAAGTCGAGCAAGTCGGCAACGATAATCTGGTGTCCGGTACTGGAAATGGGCAAAAACTCCGTCAGCCCCTCTACAACTCCTAGTATCAGTGCCTGCAAGGCGGTCCAAAGATCCATCAATCCCCCAAAGAGCGATGCACGCCGGCATGCCCCGATAGTTTTTTTACGTTCACTGCGATCAGCGTAGCTGTTTATTGCTGTACCGATTCCGCGCGCACAGGATCCACACGAAAGGGTCAAAATTCCGTGAAATATCAACTTCGATTCAGGTTTTCACGCGCGGGGCCGAAATCCTAACAGACAAGCCTTAATAGCGCTGCCGCGTTATACGACTTGGGTCGCGTATGCCCGCCCACGAAATCGTGGTTGGATGCTGGCGGTCGTTTATTACAAGAAAAAGAATCCGGAGTGACAGCGTTATGAACAGCTTGCGCAGTGTGTCGATCAGCCGACGCTTGTGGCTCATCTTGATTGTGGCGGTGGTCATGTTGCTGACCTTGGGCGTGTTGATGCTCAAGCAGATTCACGATGACCTTTATTACGCCAAGGCCCAGAAAACCCAGCATGTGGTGCAGACCGCCAGTGGCTTGCTGACTTACTACCACGATCTGGAAACCGCTGGCACCCTGACCAAGGAAGCCGCGCAGAAACAGGCACTCACCGCGATCCGGGGCCTGCGCTACGACCAGAGCGACTATTTCTGGATCAACGACCTCACGCCCGTGATGGTCATGCACCCGACCAACCCCAAACTCGAAGGCCAGAACCTCTCGGCGATCCGCGATCCGGACGGTTTTGCGGTATTCAACGAGATGGTTGCCATTGCTAGATCCAAAGGCGCCGGCATGGTCGATTACCGGTGGCCGAAACCGGGCGCCAGTGAGCCGGTGGCCAAGACCTCCTACGTCAAGCTGTTTGAGCCATGGGGCTGGGTGCTCGGCTCCGGGGTTTACGTCGACGATGTGCAGGCCGAATTCCAGGGGCAGGTGATCAAGGCCACAGTCATCGGTCTAGCGATTGCCCTGATCATGGCATTGCTGGTAATCCTGATAGCGCGCAGCATCGTGCGCCCGCTGCAGGAAACCGTGAACGCCATGGCCAATATCGCCAGTGGCGAAAGTGATCTGACCCGCAGCCTCGATACCCACGGCAAGGATGAAGTCACGGAGCTCGCGCATCACTTCAACGCCTTCACCGCCAAATTGCGCGGCGTGATTGGTGAATTGCAGGTGTCGGCCAGTGCGCTGGGCCAGTCATCCAGCGAACTGGGCAATGATGCCTCCCAGGCTCAGCAACGCAGCCAGCAGCAGTCGCAGCAGATGGAACTGGTGGCCACCGCAATCAACGAGGTGACCTATGGCGTGCAGGATGTGGCGAAAAACGCCGAACATGCGGCCACTGAAATGCGCGACGCCGAGGCGCAGGCGCAACAGGGCCAGATCAACATCGACGGCAGCCTGCAACAGATCGACAAGCTGTCCGGCACCATTGATCAGGCCGTGGAAGTGATTCGTACCCTCGCTGCCGAAAGCACCCAGATCGGCAGTGTGCTGGAAGTGATTCGCTCGATTGCCGAGCAGACCAATCTGCTGGCGCTCAACGCGGCCATTGAAGCAGCACGGGCTGGCGAACAGGGCCGAGGGTTTGCCGTGGTCGCGGATGAAGTGCGCTTGCTGGCACAGCGTACACAGAAGTCGACGGCGGAAATCCAGTCGATGATCGAGCGCCTGCAAAACCACTCCGAGGCGGCGGTCAAGGTGATTGGCGACAGCAGCAAAGCTTCGCAATTGACCATTGAACAGGCCGGACTGGCAGGCGCGAGCCTGAACGCCATCGGCCAGGCACTGCGCAACCTCAATGGCCTGAATGCGTCAATTGCCAGTGCCACCCTGCAACAGGCGCATGTGGTCGAGGACATCAATCAGAACGTCACGCAAGCGGCGGGTTTGTCTCACAGCACGGCGCTGGCCGCGGAGCAGTCGAGTGTCGCCAGTGTTCGGCTCGGCCAATTGAGCGAACAGTTAAACAACCTCCTGCGCCAGTTCCGCGTTTAGCTCCATTCCTGTGTAGGAGTGAGCCTGCTCGCGATAGCGCCGTGTCAGTCAATTTTTATTTTGCTGACACAACGCTTTCGCGAGCAGGCTCACTCCCACAGGTTTTCTCGGTACAATCCGCCCCCGTCTTCAACTCCCCCAAGGAACCCCCATGTCCGGGCTTGAACTGTTTGCCGCCGCTCTCGGTGTGATCGCCGTGTGGCTGACGGTCAAACAGAATCCGTGGTGTTGGCCGATCGGTCTGGTCATGGTGTTGCTCTATAGCTGGATCTTCTTTGAAGTGAAGCTGTATTCGGACATGTTGCTGCAAGTGATCTACGCCGCGCTGCAACTCTACGGCTGGTGGCAATGGACGCGTGCGGGGACGATGCATGACGGGCGGGAGGTGACGCGCCTGGATACCCGTTCGGTGTTGCTGGGCCTGAGTGTTGGCGCTGTCGGCAGCCTCCTGCTCGGGGCTGCCATGGCTCACTGGACTGACGCCGCGCAACCATGGCTGGACGCCGCACTCACCGGTTTCAGTCTGGTCGCACAGTTATGGATGGCACAAAAACGCCTGCAATGCTGGGCGCTGTGGTTTGTGCTTGATGTGATTTTTGTTGGCTTATTCCTCTACAAAGGGCTTTACCTGACCGCCGCCCTGTATGCACTGTTTACGCTGATTGCGATTCAGGGCTGGCGCGAATGGCGCGCCGATCCGGCGTTGCGCACATGAAGGTCGTGGTACTGACCGGGCCCGAATCCACTGGCAAGAGCTGGCTGGCGGCAGGCCTTCAGCAACGGTTCGGCGGTTTACGGGTGGACGAGTATGTACGCTGGTTCATCGAGCAGAATCCCCGCGATACCTGCCTGGCGGACATTCCCGAGATCGCGCGTGGCCAACTGCAATGGGAAGATCAGGCACGGGCGCAGCAGCCGTCGCTGCTGATTCTCGACACCCACCTGCTGAGCAACATCCTCTGGAGCCAAACCCTGTTTGGCGACTGCCCGGCGTGGCTTGAGCCGCAGTTACTGGCGCGGCATTACGATCTGCATCTTTTGCTGTCCCCGGAGCAGATCGACTGGATCGATGACGGCCAGCGCTGCCAACCGGATCTGGATGAGCGCCTTGGGTTCTATCGAGCCACTCGCGACTGGCTGGAGCAACATCGACAGCCGTTCCAGATCATTCAAGGCGACTGGTCCGAGCGTCAGACGCAAGCCTTCGCCGCTGTGGCGACTTTGCTGGCCGAGTGAGCGCATTGCGGGTCAACTTCCCCACTGTTTCCCCCTGAATCGGGGCAAAAGTGTCCATTCCTGAAACACGTGCCTGAGTGCAAAGTGCCCGTTTCAACGGCATTCATCGCTTTGTCACACAGGTTGTAACGCCGTTGAAACACCCCGCCGCCAACCCTTGCTCCAGAGCGTTGTTCAGCCAATCAACCGATCGGCGACCCTGTACGTGTTTCAACGATGAAACAGCTTGCGTACCAGACTTGCCCGTCTTCGAATTAACTCATTGATATTCAACAACAATCAAAAAGCGGCACAGCTTTCGCTCTCTCCTTCCCAACGCTGACAAGGGCAGCCCACTGAAGAAGGAATTACAGCCGTGGGGAATTTCAATAAAGGCTTGACCTGCCTCCTGCTGATCGGATCTGCAGCCAGCACATTCATCAGTTTCAACGTTCAGGCCGAAGGCAATGGCGTGATCGTGCTCAATCGCGATGTTCAGCCGATCCCTATCGGTCGCAGCGGCGGTAAAGACCCTTACCCGACCACGGTCAATGCCAACCCTTCCGCTCGCATTAACCAGGCGATGGGCAGCACCGAGCTCAATGACGGTGAATTTGCCAGTGTTGCCAGTGGCTCTTCGATTCGCGGCAACATCACCACCCCGACGGCGAACATGCCTGGCATGAACACCCTGACCAATCCCAATGGCCTGCCCGGCATGAACGGCGGTCACGGCGGCGGTGCTGGCAGTTCAATCTCCAACACGGTCAATCGCGCAATGAGCTCCGGCCTTGCTCCGCTGACTCGCATGGCTGGAGGCCAATAAGATGAATCGCACCCTTGTGCTACTCGCCCTTCTCGGCTGCACCAACGCGATGGCCGATCCCAACTCGGTTAACAACGCGAACATTCAGGACTCCGGCATCCAGTACCGCGGCAACCACAACGTCAACCAGGCCGCCGGCGACCAGATGCAACAGACCAACACCAAGGCCATCGCCATCGGCACTTCCGCCAGCGCCACGACCAACATCAGGCAGCGGATCGATACACCGGCCAATCCCTCGACGAATGCCAGCGCAACCATTGGCGGCAACTCTTTCAGTAACGGCAACGGGATCCTGGGCGTAAACCAGGGTGCCGGGGCCAACAACCAGATGGCCAACGTGACGCGCGTCAGCATCAGTGCTGCCCCGCAGGCCGTTGACGATAGCGCCCTTTCGCAACAGAACGTGGCGTTGTTACCGAGCTCAGGAGCAACTGGTACCTCAATCGGCAGCCGCCAGGTCACGACAAGTGATCAGGCCTTCACCGGCAGCCGCGGGGTAATCCAGGTGAACCAGAGTGCCGGGGTGGGGAACCGCATGGCTAACACCCTGAGCATCCGGGTCGCAGACTGACCCAAATAAAAAGCAGTGCAATTAGAAAAGTACCAACACTTAACCAACTAATAAGCACGGAGAAACACCATGAAACCTACAATGGCTCTCAAACCACTGGTTTTCGCACTTGCAGCAGTGATGGCAATCGCAGCACAGGCAGGCGGTCGTGATGATGATCACGGTCATGGTAACGGGCACGGCAACGGGCATGGCAACAACCAGCCTAAAGGCCCATCCCTGGAACAACTGCTGCAAATCACCGCCGGCGCCGGCGCCGCTGTTCTTGATGCACAAGACAGCGACGGCAACGTGGTGAAAAATCAGGGCACTCTGAACAACGCAAACGCCAGTGACTCGCTCAATGGCTCTAACGGCAACATGGGCGCCAACGTTGCAGCCGGCGACGGGAACCAGCAGGACAACGCTGCTGCACTGGCCACTGCTGATGAAAGCTTCATCTTCGGTACTGCTGTTGCTGCCTCGAGCGCGACTCAAGTCAACAACAACAACTATGTGAAAAACTCGTCTACCTTCAACAACGCCACCCTCAACAACGCAGGCAACAATGGTTCCGGCAACATCGGCATCAACGTGTCTGCCGGCAACTTCAACCAGCAGAAAAACAACCTGGCGATCGCTGTATCCGGCGGCCGTGTAGCAACTGCCGCTGCTGCTGCCAATCAGTCCTCCACTGGCCTGGTTGTAGAAAACAAAGGCGTACAGGCCTACAAAACCGACACCCTTACCGGCACCTACGCGGCCGCTGGCGTGTTCAAGGCCAAAGGCACTGCAACCATCGAAGACGACAACCATGGCGGTTGGGGCAACCGTGGCGGCGGTCACGGTGGCAACGATGACCAGAAAGCCAAGTTCGAAGCCGTGGGTACCTTTGGCCTCGCTGGCGTGACCACCCAACAAGTGCTGACCAAAGATGGCTGGAAAGCACCTGTCGTCAACAATGCCAACATGACCAACTCGATGAACAACTTCTCCGGCAACGGCGGAGCCAACGTCTCGGCGGGTGTGGGCAACCAACAAAGCAACTCGCTGTCCATCGCTGCCGGCTGCAAAGCCTGCATGTAATCGCGATCGAAACGAAAGCCCCGGAAACGGGGCTTTTCCTCAGTCCGCAAAGGCGTATCGATCATGCGTAAGACGGCCCTTCTCGCTCTGCTTTGCCTGTCCGGCCTGACTCAGGCTGCCCAGATGCCGGTGGCCGCCCTGCCGGGTGGCGTGCTGGTCTACAAGGACGTGCAAAGCATTCGTGAGCGCAAGTTTGCCGACATCGTCGAACAGAAAACCGATTTCAGCTGCGGTGCTGCCGCACTGGCCACGGTGTTACGCCAGGCCTATTGGCTCGACGTCGATGAGGAGCACATCATCAAAGGCATGCTGGTCAACGCTGACCAGGACCTTGTTCGTACTCAGGGTTTCTCCATGCTCGACATGAAGCGCTACATAGAAAGCATCGGCATGCGCGCCAGAGGCTACAAGATTCCATCGGAGAAACTCGAAGCAGTGACGATTCCGGTGGTGGTACTGATGGAAATTCGCGGCTACAAGCATTTTGTGGTGTTGCAGCGTTCGGACAAGGATTGGGTTTACATCGGAGACCCGGTTCTAGGGCACAAACGCTACAGCCATGATGACTTTGTCAAAGGTTGGAACGGCATTGTCTTTGCCATCGTTGGTCCCGGATACGACAAGGCCAATGCCTTGCGCAGCCCGCCTACACCGCTGACGGCCAAGAACAAGCTGGATGGCTTCAACCCGGTCAAAGATGCTGAATTGATGGACTTCGGGTTCATACAGAGCGACTTCTTTTAATCGCCGATTATAGAGAATGGGACTGGATGTCCCGGGAGCAGCAAATGAAAACCTCATACTGGCTGGCCGCCGCCTGCCTGGCAGCGAGTGCGTCAGGCTATGCCAATGCAGGATTCAAACCTATAGAAATAAAGGACCAGGAGCTCGCCGAGCTACGCGGTCGTTATGTCATGCCGGGGCGGATCATCAGCTTCGGCATTGTCATGAGCAGTACCTGGCGCAACGCCAGTGGTGATTTGATCGGCGCAGCGACCTCGATGCAACTTCAGGCCGCAACGGTCAAACCAGAATTCTATGTCCAGACGATCAAGGAACATGGCAACGGCAATGCCCTCGCGGCGGGTACCGGCACGATTACTGGTGGCGCCGGCCTCAACAGCAGCCAGGGCGTGACACAAAGCGTGCGGGCCGCTGGCGACAGCAACACGGCTTACAACAACGTCGCGATCAATGTCTCCGAAGCCAAACAGGCACCGGCGATAACGCCCGCTCAGGGTCAAGCCTTGATGGCCGGACAAACCATCGGTGGCAGTAACGCCGCCGGCAGCGTGGCGGTTTCGGCCACCGGCAGTGGTGTTCAAATGGCGATTCAGGCGTCCGGCAATCAGGGCACCTCACTGCAACAGGTCGCACAGGGTGGCTTGCTACAAAACACTCGACTGCTCGGCAGTGCCAATGTGGTCAACAACATGACCCAACTCAACGTGGTACTGAACAATAACGGCATGAGCGCCGGCGCACTGGACTGCAACCTGACTCAGCTCAGGGCACTACGCAACATTGGATATTGAACTACGCTGAGTCTCGATCATTGGGCTTAAAGGGACGGCTTATTCATGTATCGATCAGTATCACTGCGCGCCGCTGTATGTTTGAGCACTCTTCTACCGGCGGCGATGCTGCAAGCTGCACCTAACGCCGACGTAGAAGCACTGAAACAGGAACTTCTGGAGCTGAAGCAACGATACGAAGTACAACAAAAAGCCTTGGCGGTACTTGAGCAACGAGTTCGCCAGGTCGAAGATCAACCCGCCGCCCCGCCACCCAAACGCCTGGCCAAGTCACCGTCCGACATGAAAGGCAACCCGAAAGTGGCCACGGGTACCGGGGCCGCAGCCGCGTCGGGGGGCGCAGCCGGGGGCAGTGGCGCTTCCTACGGGCAATCGCTGGCCGATGATTCGCAACCGGCGCAAAGTGTCTCCAACCTGTATGACGAGGCCAGTGGCTTCTTTGGTGGCGGCAAATTCAGCGTTGAAACCGGCATCACTTATTCGCGCTATGACACCCGCCAGTTGATTCTCAACGGCTTCCTGGCGCTGGATTCGATCTTCCTCGGCAATATCAACCTGGACCGAATCAAGGCGGACACCTGGACGCTGGATCTCACCGGCCGCTATAACTTCGACAACCGCTGGCAATTCGACTTGAACGTGCCGGTGGTCTACCGCAGTTCGACCTATCAGTCCGGCGGCGGCAATGGCGGCGCTTCCAACGTCACCACCGAACAGGACGTCGACCGCGATCCAACCATCGGTGACGTGAACTTCGGTATCGCCTACAAGTTCCTCGACGAGTCGGTCAATACCCCGGACGCCGTGGTGACCTTGCGCGTCAAGGCACCTACTGGCAAGGACCCGTTCGGCATCAAGCTGCGCCAGACCGACGCCAACTCCAACCTGTTCGTGCCTGACACCCTGCCCACCGGCAACGGCGTCTGGTCGGTCACCCCCGGCATCTCGCTGGTCAAGACGTTCGACCCTGCGGTGCTGTTCGGTAGCCTGTCCTACACCCACAACCTTGAGGAATCGTTCGACGACATCAGCTCCACCGTCAACCAGAAAAACCCGGGCAAGGTGAAGATCGGCGACAGCTTCCAGATCGGTGCCGGTATTGCCTTTGCGCTGAACGAGAAGATGAGTATGTCGTTCTCGATGTCTGACCTGGTACAGCGCAAAAGCAAGCTGAAACAGGATGGCGGAGATTGGCAATCGGTGGTGTCCAGTGATGCCAACGCCGGTTACTTCAACGTCGGCATGACCATTGCGGCCACCGACAACCTGACCATCGTGCCCAACTTGTCCATCGGCTTGACGGACGATGCCCCGGACTTTTCCTTCAGCCTGAAATTCCCTTACTACTTCTAAGCGCCAGGACATGAAAAAGGCCCGCTGCGATCATCTCGCAGCGGGCCTTTTCCATGCTCCCGCCCTAGCGGATCTGGTGCTTGTGCAGCAAACGGTAAAACGTCGGACGGGAAACGCCGAGCACTTTGGCCGCAACGCTGAGGTTGTCACTGTGCCGGTTCAACACATCGCAAAGCGCCTGGCGTTCGGCGCGCGTCTTGTAGTCCTCAAGCGTACCCATGGGCGTGGCGATCGAGTGCTGGCTGATCAGCCCCAGATCACGTGCTTCGATCTGCCGTCCTTCAGCCAGGACCAAGCCGCGACGCACGCGGTTGGCCAGTTCACGCACATTGCCCGGCCAGTCATGTTTGCCCATCGCAATCAGCGCATCTTCACTGAAACTGCGTGGCCGGCGTCCTGTTTCGTGGCTATAGAAGTGGGAAAAGTGGTTGGCCAGCATCGACAGATCGCCGTGGCGCTCGCGCAGCGGTGCGGTGACCACTTGCAGAACGTTTAGCCGGTAATACAGATCTTCCCGAAAGCGTTTCTTCTCGATCGCCGCTTCGAGGTCGACGTGGGTCGCCGCCAGAACGCGGACATCGACAGGGATCGGTTGACTGCCACCGACCCGCTCGATGTGTTTTTCCTGAAGAAAACGCAACAGATTGGCTTGCAGTTCCAGCGGCAGATCACCGATTTCATCGAGAAAGAGTGTGCCTCCGTTGGCCGCTTCGATGCGCCCGACCTTGCGCTGATGAGCGCCGGTAAACGCACCTTTCTCGTGGCCGAACAGCTCGGACTGAATCAGATGCTCGGGAATAGCGCCGCAGTTGATCGCCACGAACGGCTTGCTGTGGCGCTGAGACTGCCGATGCAGCGTGCGCGCGACCAGTTCTTTACCGGTGCCGCTTTCGCCGCGGATCAACACCGGCGATTCGGTGGGCGCCAGTTTGCTCAGCAATTTACGCAGCTCGCGAATCGGTTTGCTGTCGCCCAACAGTTCGTGCTCGGGCTGATCCACATGGATCGTGCCCTGCCCACGCAGGCGCGCCATGCCGAAAGCGCGGCCAAGGGTGACTTGAACCCGCGAGACGTCGAACGGCAAGGTGTGAAAATCGAAAAACCATTCGCAAACGAAGTCACCAACATTCTGCAAACGCAGGACTTCCTGATTGAGCACAGCGATCCATTCAGTGCCGCTGCGGCTGATCAGCTCCTTGACGGCTTCGGGACGTTCCAGGTGAAACGGTTGCAAACGCAGAAGGCCGACGTCACAGGTGCGGTCGGCAGCGTTTTCCAGCGTACAACTGTCAACATCCCATCCCACCGCGCGCAAACCGGGCAATAGTCGGTGACAGTCGTCACACGGATCGACCACCAATAAACGTCGTAACGCAGGCGCTTCACTCATGACTGTTCCTTGGCGTCAAATTATGGGAAATGATTGTAAAAACAGTCATTTGGCAGACCTGGCTGTAACATTAGCAAGATTTTGACAGCGCCTTGTATCAATTGCTTATAGGTGTGCAAGCAAACTCGTTATAAGTGGGTCGGTGGTTAGTTAGCTATCGACTTACTTGCTCTTACAGAGCTTTCACCCGGCTTTCAAAAACTCCCGGACAAGCCGGCAAATGAAAGAAAGTTGAAATTTCTTTGTTTCAGGTGTGACCTGCTCCCCGGTTGAGTGCATCAGTACAAGTAACCAGCCGCACGGTAAGCCCAACCGACGGCACATCATTTGATTGGGCACGACAGAGAGAAGACCCCATGACCGCCCCGCTCCGTATCAACGAAGCTCTTTTGATTGCCAACCACGCGTTCAAACCTTTCCAGTGCGTGGCCTGGGCGCCTCAAGACGGCAATGGCGAACTGAGCCTGACCGTTATCGATCGCACCAACTCCCATATCGGTCGTAAACAGATTCCAAGCAGTGCTTATTCCGATCCGGCACAGCTTGAACAACTTCTGCAGCAAGCCCGCGCCGAACTGAGCGATGAAGGTTACGCGCTGCAGTCATGGTCGATGCCACACTGATAGCCGGGTGATGCGGATGACGCTCGAGTCATCCGCCCTCCTCTTGTTAGTTGCTCTTTCTATTTATTTATCCGCACTTCTGTACAACTTTCCGTAACGGGTCCCAGCCTAATTGCTTGGCAGGCTCGCTATTGGTTCAAAAAGACACTGTTCTGGCACAGTGTGACCCTCCACCTGTTAGTTCTTACAGTTGTACTTCCTCTTGTTCAGGGATTGAATGTTCCGCTCATGCAGTTACCGCCGGTTCCCGGTATTGGTCAACTCGCAAGGAGATGCGTGCATGTCCACTCTGAATGCTGTTGCGCAGCCATTGTTTTCGAACGATGCCGGTCAACTCGACAAGACGTTTGCCGTCAACGGCGCCGCTCAAGTGTATTTTGCGGGTAGTTTGTCCAGCCTGACTCAGGATGTTGCGCTCGATGCGCAGGGCCGGATTCTGGTGGCGGCCAAAGTCGGGGGGGCCGCCGGCAGCCGTTTCGGCCTTGCGCGGCTGCTCGCGGATGGCTCCGCCGATTTGTCCTT
This sequence comes from Pseudomonas sp. FP2196, assembly GCF_030687715.1. Lineage (GTDB taxonomy): Bacteria > Pseudomonadota > Gammaproteobacteria > Pseudomonadales > Pseudomonadaceae > Aquipseudomonas. Next base: position 2,936,609 of record NZ_CP117445.1, on the reverse strand, counting down.
CGGCCAACAGGGCAGCGTTATCGACACCTTTGCGCATGGGTTCGAAGCCATGGCCAGCAAAGTGCGGGTACTGCCCGACGGGCGAATCCTGCTGGCTGGCCTGCATTATGAAAACAGCCATCGCACCCTGCCCGCCCTCGCCCTGTTCGATGCGCAAGGCAATCCGGAGCAAATTTTTGGTGACAATGGTCGTCAGGTGGTTCGCCTGCCGGGCGATTTGTCGATGGGCACCCGCGACACCTGGCTACCGCCCGGCGTGCCCGGTGCAGAAGCCTGTGACGTCGCGGTACAGGACGATGGCCACATTCTGCTGATCGCCAACCACCACTTCGAACTGGCAGACCATGCCGGGATATTGATTCGCCTCAGACCCGACGGCGGCGTGGATGAAACCTTCAACGGCCGCGGCTTCGTGATGATCCGTCACTTACTGCTCAATACCTGGCTCAACAGCCTGCTGCTTCAGGAAGACGGGCGAATCGTGGTGGCAGGATCAATCGATTTCCCTCAGCAAGGCCTGTTGGCTCGCTACCTGCCCGACGGGCGGCTTGATGAACGTTTTGCGGTGGATGGCTTCATGGCGTTCACCGCGCACGGTCAAAGTGCCCAGGTCAGTCAGGTTCTTGAGTCCACGGGCTCGCTGCACTGCTTCGGCAGCAGCCGCGACCCGATCCGCTGCGTAGCGTTCAGCCTGCACCCCAATGGCCGTCCCGACTTGCATCGCAACAACGGCCAGCCGCAGCTACTGGAAATCGGCCCCAGCGGCTGCCAGTGGAGCGCCGGCCAACGCATGGCCGACGGTCGCATGATCGCCGTAGGTGCAACGATTGGTGGGATTGAAGCTGATTTCATCGTCGCCCGCTACTGCGCGAATGGCCTTCTGGACCCGAGCTTCGGCCAGGGCTTCGGATGGCAGCGCACACGCCTGGGCCGCAGTCTCGACACCGCCAACTCGCTGGCCTTGCAAACGGACGGCGCAATTGTGGTGGGCGGCTACTCGCTGGATGGCAACTACCGGGCAATGGTTGTGCGGTATCTGAATTCCTGAGGGCTTGATCTTCCTCGACACATCCGGCAACTTGCGCGCTTCTTAAAACAAGGAGCAAGCGATGTCCGGTTCAATGACCCAGGCGTTCGCGCAAAATTTTCTCGGGCATTCGCCACGCTGGTACAAGGCGACCATCGTTGGCTTCCTGATCCTCAATGCGCTCGTGCTGTTTACCGCAGGTCCGGTCGCGGCGGGTTGGCTGCTGGTGATTGAGTTCATCTTCACGCTGGCCATGGCCCTCAAGTGCTATCCGCTGATGCCCGGCGGACTGTTGCTGATCGAAGCCCTGCTGTTGAAGATGACCACGCCGCAGGCACTTTACGATGAACTGGTACACAACTTCCCCGTGATCCTGCTGCTGATGTTCATGGTCGCCGGCATCTATTTCATGAAGGATCTGCTGCTGTTTTTGTTCTCGCGGCTATTGTTGGGCGTGCGTTCGAAAGCGGCACTGGCGCTGATGTTCTGCTTTCTCTCGGCATTTCTGTCGGCATTTCTCGATGCATTGACGGTCACCGCCGTGATCATCAGCGCCGCCGTGGGTTTTTATTCGGTCTACCACCGCGTGGCGTCTGGCAACGATCCGCGCCAGGACAGCGGGTTCAGCGATGACCAACATCTGCCGACCTTGCACCACGAGGATCTGGAAAAGTTTCGCGCGTTCCTGCGTAGCCTGCTGATGCATGGCGCGGTCGGCACGGCGCTCGGTGGTGTATGCACGTTGGTCGGCGAGCCGCAGAACCTGCTGATTGGCCATGAAATGGGCTGGCACTTCGCTGAGTTCTTCCAAAAAGTCGCTCCGGTGTCCTTGCCGGTTCTGGCTGCGGGCCTGGTGACTTGCGTATTGCTGGAGAAACTGCGCTGGTTCGGTTACGGCACGCTGCTGCCGGACAACGTTCGCGCTGTGTTGGCCAATTACGCGGCCGAAGACGACGCCGAGCGCACCTCGCGCCAGCGCGCGGCGCTGCTGGTGCAAGGCGCCGCGGCGTTGATCCTGATCGGTTGTCTGGCCTTTCACATTGCTGAAGTTGGCTTGATCGGTTTGATGGTCATCGTGTTGATCACCGCGTTTACCGGCATCACTGACGAGCACCGTCTCGGTAGCGCATTCAAGGACGCCATGCCGTTCACCGCGTTGCTGGTAGTGTTCTTTGCCGTGGTGGCGGTGATTCATGATCAACAGCTTTTTGCACCGCTGATCGAGTGGGTGCTGGCGCTACCGGTCGATCAGCAACCGGGCATGCTGTTTATTGCCAACGGCCTGCTGTCAGCGATCAGCGACAACGTGTTTGTCGCAACCATCTACATCACCGAAGTGAAACAGGCGTTCCTGGCCGGGCACATGAGCCGCGAGCACTTCGAGACGCTGGCAATTGCGATCAACACCGGTACCAACCTGCCGAGCGTGGCCACACCGAATGGTCAGGCGGCGTTCCTGTTCCTGTTGACCTCGGCCATTGCGCCGCTGGTGCGGTTGTCTTATGGGCGGATGGTGTGGATGGCGTTGCCGTACACGATCGTGATGGGCCTGCTGGGCTGGTACGCCGTTAGCTTCTGGCTGTAACACCACAGAGTAAAATTGCAGGAGTGAGCCTGCTCGCGATGAGGGCGTGTCAAACACCATTTCCTGGTCTGACACACCACCATCGCGAGCAGGCTCACTCCTGCATTTGTTTCTGTGTAAGTCAGCGCGGCAGGATGTATTTTTCGATCGCCTGAGCCACGCCGTCTTCGGTGTTAGAACCGGTGACAACATCCGCTTGACGCCGCACAGCCTCTTCCGCCTGCCCCATGGCAATCGACAGTCCCGCGCAATGGAACATCGCCGGGTCGTTGCCACCATCGCCAATCGCCGCTGTCTGTTCCAACGGAATGCCGAGATGCGCGGCAATGGTTGCCAGCGCCGTGCCCTTGTTGGCCTCCAGCGCCGTGACGTCGAGATACACCGGCTGAGAGCGCGAGACCTGCGCCATGTCGTTGACCTTCGGTAACAGGCGCGCTTCCAGTTCGATCAGAAACTCAGTGTTGTGGCTGGTCGCGACAATCTTGTCGATGCGCTCCAGGTACGGTTCAAAGCTCTCAACCACGACCGGCGGATAGCCAAGACCGTGCTGCTCACGCGACACCATCGGCCCATGCGGGTCTTTGACCAACCAGTCGCCGCCACTGAACACCCACACTTCGACGTCTGGCTGGTCAGCGAACGTCGCCAGAGCAATCAGTGCGGTCGTCGCCGGCAGGTAATGCGCAACCAGCAAGCTGCCGTCCGGATTGACGATGGTGCCGCCATTGAATGCCGCGGTTGGCAGGTCGACGCCCAAGGCTTCAATCTGCTGCAACATCGCTTTGGGCGGGCGCCCGGTGGCGAGGCTGAACAGCACGCCGGCCTCACGCAGCGAATGAACCGCCTCAATCGTGCGTTGGCTCAATGTGTGATCGGGCAGCAACAGAGTGCCGTCCATGTCGCTCAGGAGAAAACGGATCGGTTTACTCATCCGAGGCCGTGCCAGACGCGACCATCGCGAGTCAGCAGATCTTCGGCAGCCTGCGGGCCATCTTGACCGGCAGCGTAAGTTTGAACGCTGGCATCCTGCTGCCACGCATCGAGGAACGGCTGCACCGCACGCCAGCCATTCTCGATGTTGTCGGCGCGCTGAAACAGCGTCTGATCGCCGGTCAGGCAGTCGTAGATCAGCGTTTCGTAACCGGTCGAGGGCTGCATCTCGAAGAAGTCCTTATAAGCGAACCCCAACTCGATGTTGGCCATGTTCAGTGCCGGCCCCGGCCGCTTCGCCAGCAGATCGAACCACATGCCTTCGTTGGGCTGAATCTGGATGCGCAGGTAGGTGGGCTGTAACTCGTCGACTTCGGTATCGCGGAACTGCGCATAGGGCGCCGGTTTGAAGCAGATGACAATCTCGGTGTCACGCACGCTCATGCGTTTGCCGGTACGCAGGTAGAACGGCACGCCGACCCAGCGCCAGTTGTCGATCATCACTTTCAATGCGACGTAGGTTTCAGTGCTGCTGTCGGGCGAAACGTTGGCCTCTTCGCGGTAACCGGGCAGCGCTTTACCGCCGACTTCACCAGCGCTGTACTGGCCGCGTACTGAGTTGGCGCGCGCCTCTTCAACCGTCCATGGGCGAATCGCGCCGACCACTTTGGCCTTCTCGCCACGCACGGCATCAGCGCCGAACGCCGCCGGCGGTTCCATGGCGACCATGGCCAGCAACTGGAACAGGTGATTAGGCACCATGTCACGCAGTGCGCCAGTGTGCTCGTAAAAACTGCCACGGGTTTCTACGCCGACGGTTTCGGCGGCTGTGATTTGTACGTGATCAATGTAATGGTTGTTCCAGAAGGCTTCGAACAGGCTGTTGGAGAACCGGCTGACCAGAATGTTCTGCACGGTTTCCTTGCCCAGGTAATGGTCGATCCGATAGATCTGCTTCTCGGACATCACCTTGAGCAGGCAGGCGTTCAGCGCTTCGGCGGTTTGCAGATCGGAGCCGAACGGCTTCTCGATCACCACCCTTCTGAACGCATCCGGGGTCTCTTCCAGCAGTTTGGCGGCGCCGAGGCGACGCACCACTTCACTGAAGAAACGCGGAGCAGTGGCCAGGTAAAAGACCGCATTGCCGGTGCCGCTGTCGGCGATTTTCGCCGCCAGGGCTGAATAAGTGCTGTCGTCGAGGAAGTCGCCCTGGACGTAGCTGATACCTTTGGCGAGCTTGGCCCACAAGACCGGATCAAGCATCTGATCGCCCTTGCCGACCTTCGCCGCCACTTCGGTACGGATGAAGTCTTCAAGCTTTTGCGCGAAGGCTTCATCGGTAATGGCGTTGTGGTCAACGCCGACGATCCGCAGACCATCGTCAAGCAAGCCGTCGCGACTGAGGTTGTACAGCGCCGGCATCAGCAAGCGCTTGACCAGGTCGCCGTGGGCACCGAACAGAAACAGCGTGGTCGGTGGTGCGGAATCTGCCTTGGATTTTCTGCGGATCGTATGGGTCATTTCTTCGGTGTCTCCACATGGCCGCCGAAGCCGAAGCGCTGGGCCGAAAGAATCTTGTCACCAAAGGTGCCCTGGCCACGCGAGCGATAACGCGAGAACAGCGAGTTCGACAACACCGGCACCGGCACCGCTTGCTCCATGGCCGCCTCAATGGTCCATTGACCTTCGCCGCTGTCAGCCACCGAACCCGAGAAACCGTCGAGTTTCGGGTCGCTGGCCAGCGCGTCTGCAGTCAGGTCGAGCAACCACGAGGAAACTACGCTGCCACGGCGCCAGACTTCGGCAATGTCCGCCACGTTGAGGTCGAAACGCTGATCTTCCGGCAGGCGCTCGCTCGATTTGGTCTTGAGAATATCGAAGCCCTCGGCGAAGGCCGCCATCATGCCGTACTCGATGCCGTTGTGGATCATCTTGACGAAGTGCCCGGCACCGGCAGGACCGGCGTGGATGTAGCCGTGCTCGGCACGGTGGTCATCGGACTTGCGATCCCTGGTGCGCGGAATGTCGCCCATACCCGGGGCCAGAGCGGCGAACAGCGGGTCGAGACGCTGCACGGTTTCGGCGTCACCACCGATCATCATGCAGTAGCCGCGTTCCAGGCCCCAGACGCCACCGGAGGTGCCGACGTCGATGTAGTGCAAGCCCTTCTCGGCCAGGGTCTTGGCGCGGCGAATGTCATCCTTATAGTTGGTGTTGCCGCCGTCGATGATGGTATCGCCGGCTTCAAGCAGGTTGCTCAGGGTTTCGATGGTGTCTTCGGTCGGTGCGCCGGCCGGCAGCATGACCCAAACCGCGCGCGGCTTGTCCAGGCCGGCAACCAGCGCCGGCAAATCGGCAACGCCGGTAGAGCCCTCGGCGACCAGGTTATCGATGAAAGCGGTATTGCGGTCGTAAACAACGGTGGTGTGACCGTTGAGCATCAGGCGCCGCGCAATGTTACCGCCCATGCGGCCCAGTCCAATAATCCCGAGTTGCATGTGCTGATGCTCCTTACTACAAATAAATGTGTGTCAAAGGTTATAGCCCAACGCGACTAATGGAGGTTAGTCCAGAGCGTCGGGATGAAGTTTCCGGGCATTGTGCCCGATTCAGACTGATAACGCCCTGAATCGTGCCGAAGACACACCGACCATGAAAAATAAAAAAGTTCCCTTGAGGGGCAAAAGAAACCAAAATTGGTGCCGATAGTAAGTCAGCACCCCAGAACGGGGGCTATTTACAGTTGAGACACGCCATTTGCGAGGTGAGCAATGGGCACAGTTGTTAACGCACTACCTCCACAGACGCTTTACGTCACCCTTCGTCGCGACGAATTGCGCGAACTCAAGGCAGAGCGCGACCGCCTTCAGGGCGAAGTGGCCCTCCTGCAAGAGCGCCTGCAAGCGCTGCAGCCGGCCGAAAGGCGCCTGCCAACCACAAAAAAAGCCGCGCTCCCCAACAGCCAGACCCGCCACGGATAATCCGGGCAGGTCAGACAAGGCTTGGCCGGTCAAATCACGTTGACTTGCCTGCTGGCGGCAGACGCTTGAAAAAAGTCTCGCCGCCACGCTGCTGTTGATATTGGCGCTTTCCAAGGCTGGACTTCGAGTACCTGCCCGGCCTTCGCCATCGGAGAATCAGTTCCCCGTGCATCGGCAAACGCCTGCAATGAGTCAAACGCGGCGATCCGCCCTGCGATCCCGAACGACAACACGATCTACCGGCCTTCGACTGTGCGTGTTGCGAGGATTTCAGCACCGGGCTTCGTCTGGACCATCGCGTCCTCGCCGCGCCTATAGGTCACCAGTCAGGCTTCGGTACAATCGGCACCATAAGCCGCTACCCTCGCGCTCTTCTCCGGGCAGTGCGCTATTTGGCGCAACGTCAGCATTTGTTCCCTCTCCAGCTTCAGCATGCTCTGCCCGTCACTGAGGCTGATCAGCAATGCACCTTTAAAAAGATCACTGAGCCATTGCCAGCGTCGCGTACTTTCTGTACACGGTTCGCTCCAGAACTGTACGAGTGCTGATTGCATCGCCTCGAGCATCATTTCACCCATAACCCGAATGCCAATCTGTCTGTGCGGTATCGCGTTACCGCCACCCCCTTGGACGGATGTAACTCACAAACTTTTCACACGTTTTTACGGATAATCAGGGTAACTATGGATGCCTATGCAGCCGTCGGTGCCCGACGCGCGCGTTCGCCGCGCGTGTGCGAGTCAATTGAGTGGAGTGTTGAATGACGATGTTTAAACGCAGCCCCAAGTCTGCGACAGGTTTCGACTGGGCCGGTTTCCTCTGGCTGTTTGTGTTCTTCTGGTATTTTTCCGGCATTACCCAACTGCTGATTCAGATCACCGGCACTTCCGGTTTCACCGGGTTCCGTCAGGCGTTCGTGATGAGCGCGATCTGGCTGGCTCCGATGCTGCTCTTCCCCAAGCGCACAAAACTGCTTGCCGGCATAATCGGACTGGTGCTGTGGGCCTGTTCGATGGCCAGCCTGGGCTACTTCTTTATCTATCAGCAGGAGTTTTCCCAGAGCGTCATCTTCATCATGTTCGAATCGAACGTGTCCGAAGCCGGCGAGTACATGACCCAGTACTTCGCCTGGTGGATGGTTCCGGCGTTCCTCGCTCATACCGCGTTTGCCTATTTCCTGTGGACTCGCCTGCGCCCGGTGTACATGCCCCGTGGTCGCGCCATGGTCGCTGCCGCCGCCATCGTGATCGCAGTGGTCGGCTATCCGCTGGTCAAGCAAACCCTGCGCATGGGCACCTTCGCTCAGGGATTCGAGAAGTTCGAAACCCGCATCGAGCCAGCCGTGCCATGGCAAATGGCCGTGGCGTATCACCGTTATCTCGACACACTGGCCGACATGCAGGGCATGCTGCACAGCGCGAGCAAGATCCCGCCGCTGCATAACCTGAAGGCTGCCAATGCCGACCAGCCTTCCACGCTGGTGCTGGTGATTGGTGAGTCGACCAATCGTCAGCGCATGAGCCTGTACGGCTACCCGCGCAATACCACACCGGAACTGGACAAGCTCAAGGATCAACTGGCGGTATTCGACAACGTCGTCACCCCGCGTCCTTACACCATCGAGGCGTTGCAGCAAGTACTGACGTTCGCCGACGAAGAAAATCCGGATCTGTACCTGTCTACGCCGTCACTGGTCAGCATGATGAAACAGGCGGGGTACAAGACTTTCTGGATCACCAACCAGCAGACCATGACCAAGCGCAACACCATGCTCACGACCTTCTCCGAGCAGGCTGACGAGCAGGTATACCTGAACAACAACCGTAATCAGAACGCCGCCCAGTACGATGGCGACGTGATCGAGCCGTTCAACAAGGCCCTGGCCGATGCGGCGCCGCGCAAGCTGATCGTCGTGCATCTGCTCGGCACCCACATGAGCTATCAGTACCGTTATCCGCCGACCTTCGACAAGTTCAAGGACCGCAACGGGGTGCCGGCCGGCGTGCGTGACGACCAGGTACCCACCTACAACAGCTACGACAACGCCGTGCTGTACAACGACTTTGTCGTGTCGAGCCTGATCAAGGATTACGCCAAATCCGATCCGAACGGTTTCCTGCTGTATCTTTCTGACCACGGCGAAGACGTGTTCGACTCGGTCGGCCACAAAACCCTTGGGCGTAACGAAAACAAACCGACGGCGCCGATGTATACCATTCCGTTCATGGCCTGGGCCTCGCCGAAATGGAAGGAAAACCATGACTGGAACTTCGCTGCCGACCTGCAGCGACCGTACAGCAGCTCGCACCTGATCCACACTTGGGCAGACATGGCCGGTTTGAGTTTCGATGAAATGGACCGCAGCAAGAGCCTGGTAAGCGACAGCTTCAAGGTTCGTCCACTGCTGATCGGCGACCCGTATCAAACTGACCAGCGAGCACTGATTGATTTCAGCCTGATGAAGCCGAAACCCGCCTCACCCGCACCCGCGGATGTCGCGCAAAAGTAATACCGCGAAGGGGCCGAAACCGGCCCCTTTTTCATGCCTGCAACATTTTCAAATAACAATATTTCTCGTTTGATACTAAATCGCAGAACTACGCTTCGTCTTTGAACAAACGGAATTTTTCCCTCGAAGACAAGGAGTCGGCTGCGATGTTCGCGCCCATTACCCGTTCCATGACCCTCACGCTCGGCCTCTGCGGCGCCGCACTAAGCCCCGAACTGCTGGCGGAATCCGAAGCGGAAAAACCGTCGGAACCTGCCGCCACCGCGCTGGAACTGGCATCGACCAGCGTCACCGCCAAAGGCCTTGGCAGCAACACCGAAAACACCGACGCCTACACCTCCGGCGCCATGAGCACCGCGACTCGGATGAACCTGTCGATCAAGGAAACCCCGCAATCGGTGTCCGTGGTCACCCGCCAGCAAATGGATGATTTCAAGCTCGGTACATTGTCAGAGGCCATGGGTCAGACCACTGGCGTGGTGGTGCAGCACCTTGACTCGGATCGGGTCAACTATTCGTCGCGCGGCTATTCGATCACCAACTTCCAGATCGACGGAATGCTCAACACGTTCGATCGCATGAAGACCGATGCCGACACCATCATTTACGACCGCATCGAAGTGGTTCGCGGTGCAACCGGACTGACCACCGGCGCAGGCGATCCTTCGGCGACCATCAACATGGTGCGCAAGCGTCCGACGGCGCAATGGCAGGCGCTGGCCGGGGTCAGCGGCGGCAGTTACGACAATTACTACAGCTACGTGGATGTCGGCGGCCCGCTGGCCTTCGATGGTCGCCTGCGTGGGCGTACGGTCATGGCCTATCGCGACAGCCAGTCGATTCGCGACAAGTACGCGCTGCAACGCGAGGTCGGCTACGGGATTCTTGAAGCAGACTTGACTGATTCCACCGTGCTGGCGGTGGGTTATGACTATCAGGACAAACAGGTGCAAGGCTCGTCCTGGGGCACGTTGCCCTACTGGAATGCCGACGGCAGCAAGGCAAAACTGGGCCGTTCGACCAACATGGCGACGTCCTGGAGTTCCTGGCCACTCAAGGATAAAACCGCGTTCGCCACCCTTGATCAGGCGCTGGCGGGAGGCTGGCGTCTGAAAGCGGCCTACACCCACCGCACCAGCGATGTCGACGGCAAGATCTACTACGGCGGCGCCGGCTATCCCGAGGCTGACCGCAGCGGCATGGTCGCCTACACCTCGCACATGATCGGCACGCAGAAAATGAGCGTCTACGACTTCAACGTCTCCGGTCCTTATTCGCTGCTCGGCCGCGAGCACGAATTGATGCTCGGTTATGGCGAAGCCGAACACCGCTCCTATGCTCCGAAAACCTTCGCCGGCACGCTTCCCGCCAATTACGGCACGATCCGCGACTGGAAGTACATGGGCGAGATTGGCAAATTCTCCGACACTGTCAGCGATTTGACCGGTTCCAGGGGCAGCACCCGGCAAAAGGCCGGTTATATCGCCACGCGCCTGAGCCTGACGGACGACTTGCATGCCGTGATCGGCAGTCGTTACGGCAGTTGGGAAGGCAAAAATGCCGATTACTACTATGACGATAATCGGCAACTGACCAGCGTTGACACGACTAATCAGCAACAGAACGACATCTGGACGCCCTATGCCGGCCTGCTCTACGACTTGACCCCGGAGTACACCGCTTACGTCAGCTACACCGATATTTTCAAACCGCAGAGCAACCGCGACAGCAGCCGCAAATACCTGGAACCGGTGGTTGGCAGCAACTACGAAGTGGGCCTCAAGGGCAGCTTGCTGCAAGAGCGGCTGAACGTTGCAACGGCGCTGTTCTGGAGCAAGCAGGAGAACGTTGCCGAGCGTGACAATTCCGTCCCGCCGGATCCGGCCACTGGCGAAGAGTTCTACAAATCCAGCGGCAAGGGCAACAAGGTCAATGGCTTCGAGGCTGAAGTTTCCGGCGAAATCCTCAACGGCTGGAACATGACTGCCGGTTACACCTACACCCATTCGGTAGACGGTGATAAACAGCGCACCAATGAAAAGGCGCCGCTGAACCTGCTACGCATTTCCACGGCGTATCGTTTGCCGGGTAACTGGCAGGCATTGACCGTGGGCGGCGCGGTGAACTGGCAAAGCAGCATCTATGGCGATGCGCAACGCCCGGTCGGCCGCGATGCCGCCGGCAAGTTCATCACTGAAAGCACACGGATCAACCAGGGCGCCTACACCGTGGTCAAGTTGATGTCGCGCTATGCCATCGACAAAAATCTTTCGGCCTCGCTGAACGTCGACAACCTGTTCGACAAGAAGTATTACGAAAACGTCGGTTTCTACAACGGCGTGTACTGGGGCGATCCGCGAACCGTGACGTTGAGTCTGGACTGGAAGCTCTGACAGCGCTGCAAGACTGAACCTGTTGGCGGGATAACCCTCCTCCAACAGGTGTTAACCCCGAGTTAATTCCCGCCGCACAAACTTCCTCCCGAAGTCTGCTTCATGGATGAACGGCTCCCACTTGTTCAGTAGGAGGCACCATGAAAATCACCACTGCAGTCCTTGCCGGGTTACTCGCCCTTGGTTCCGCCAGCGCCTTCGCCGAAGGTGGCGCAGAACGCATGCGCTATTACTACGACAACTTTCCGGTACACCACGCGCACAGCGAGCAATCGAGCGACGCCAAAGCGCAAGAAATCCGGGTTCCAGCCGATCAGACGGCGCAAGTGACCGAAACCTATCGCGACTGAGTTTTTATTGAGCAACCGATGGACCTCCCACGGCTACGCGCTGGCTGGGAGAAGACAGTTGGGCGCCCTTCCGGGGCGCCTTTTTTATGGCTGCAAATCCTTGATCCAAAACAGCATGCGCCCGTGATTCGGGTCGAACATACCAGGCGCGAAGCCGAACTTGCTGTAGGCGTTTTGCGCTATTGCATTGCCTTCCAACACTTCAAGAGTGATCTTGCAGCAGCCGCGCTGCCGGGCGATTTCCTCGACCTTGCGAAGCATTTTCTGACTCAGCCCCAAACCGCGAAACTTGCTCATCACCGCTACATCGTGGACGTTGACCAAAGGCTTGCAGGCAAAGGTGGAAAAGCCCTCAAAGCAGTTAACCAGCCCGGCCGGCTCGCCACCGACGAAGGCCAGCACACTGAAAGCATGCGGTCGGCGCGCCAGTTCTTCAGGCAATCGGCGCAGCAGGTCAGGGTCGATCGGGTGACCGCCGCCCATGGGGTCTTCCGCATAGTGATTGAGCAGCACGCCGATGGCCTCGGCGTGCAGTGGATTGGTGTAACTGGCTTGAAGCACAAGAATTTCCGCGGAATCCATTTCCATCCCCAAACACACAAAAGCCCCAGCGCGCAAAGTGCTTGCTGAAGGGCTCTGCGACCTTAGCGCGAGCGTGATGCGAAAAGCAAAATCAAAAGATCAATGCCCCCAGACCAGCTCCTCGGTCCAGCCCAGTTCAGCGAAATCCACGGCTCGTAATCCGGCCTCGCCCAAGCAGAAAAACTCGTCCAGTTGCGGAGGCTTCACCGAGGTATCGCTGAGCATCGCGTGGACCTGACCACGGTGATGGATCTGATGTTCGAACAGGTGCGAAAGCAAGCGCAGACGACTGTCGTGCTGCGGGGTATCGCGGGCGATTGTCACGATACGTCCGAGATCGGCATCGCGCAGTTGCTCGCAATAAGCGATCAGCCGTCGGTCGACATGGGCCTGCTCTTCGCGCAAACGAGCAGCGTCGGTAAACGGTTCGTCAGCGTTGAAAAACACATAACAGTCCGGGTGTGGCTCATCAGCGCGCAACTCGCGCTCCAGCGCATCCACGTAGAACCAGTCGCACGTCAGGATGTGGTTGAGGGTCAGGCGGATGCCGGGAAAGAAACTCACCCGGGGCGCTGTCAGCTCTGCGTCGTCGAGTTGCGTCCATGCCTTGGCCAAGCGGTGATTGGCCCAGGCATTCTGGTAAGCCATGGTCAGCAGATGATGGGATAGCGGCTGAGTCATGTATACGCCCTCTTCACTCAAGCTTCGGCAAAGCGCTGCAACTGCATCTCTTGCAAACGGCTGAGGGTCCGGCGGAACGGGAATTCCAGATAGCCCTCGGTGTACAGCGCGTCCATGGCCACTTGTGCCTCGATGTACAGCGGTACCTTGCGGTCGTAGCACTCGTCGACCAGCGCGATGAAACGCCGGACGCCATCGTCGTGAACCGACAACTGCGGCAATTCACGATCACCCGCCACCACCCGCTGGGCGCCGTCTTCGGTGCCGCGAGCGATGCGCCCTTCGCGCTTCTGTGCGCTGAGGTTCGGCACGTCGCTCAAAAGGATAGCCCGATAGGTGTCGCACAGCGCGATGAAATCCATCGCGGCGAACGGTTGCTCGCACAGATCAGCGTAACGGCACCACAGCACGGTTTCACTGGCCTGCACGACGTTCAGTACACGATGGCCGACCGGCACAGGCTCGGCGCTGGACGATTGCCCGGCCGTCAGCGCTTTAAAGACTTCATCTAATGCACTGAAGCCCTCGGGAGCAGTAACAAAGTAGCGCTGCTGAATCGCCCCCGGATGCAAGCGATGATCCTCGGCGCCGTTGACCGCAACCACCTGCATATGCGCCTTGATCGCGGTGATCGCCGGGACGAAACGGTCACGGTTAAAGCCGTCAGCGTACAAATCATCCGGTGGCAGGTTGGACGTACAGACCACCACCACACCTTCGTCGAACATCACCTGAAACAGGCGCCCGAGAATGATCGCATCGCCGATGTCGTTGACGAACAGTTCGTCGAAGCACAGCACCCGCACCTCGGCCGCCAGCTCTTTGGCCAGCGCACGCAGCGGATCGGCGATCCCGGTCAACTGGAACGAGCGCTGGTGCACCCAGCCCATGAAATGGTGGAAGTGCTGACGCCGCGCCGGCACCCGCAGGCTCTGAAAGAACTGATCCATCAGCCAGGTCTTGCCGCGTCCGACCGGCCCCCACAAATACACCCCGGTGATCGAACGAGCACCGGCGTGCAAGGCTTCGTGGCATTTTTGCAGCGCCCAGACGGCATGCTCCTGAGCCTCATCCTGGATGAAACCCTTGTGTTCGATGGCGTGCTGCCAGGCGCTGAGCGGGGAGTCGAAAGTCATGCGCGGCAGTATGCCACGATGCCCTGCAGCCCCTACAGATGGATAAACCCTCCTCGCCCAATAAAACCTGACCTTTCAGGCAGTTTTATTGCGTTGCCCTCGCCGCTCTCTTCCGGCATCCTGCGCCTCCATTTTCTGACCCGGCCCCGCCTCACGGCACGCAAATCACCATGACCGCCTCTGAAAAAGCCCCACGCAACAACGATCTGATCTACGGCCTCAACGACCGTCCGCACCTCACTGCTACCGTGTTTGCCGCGCTGCAACACGTGTTGGCGAGCTTCGTCGGCATCATCACCCCGACCCTGATCATGGGCGGTGCCCTCGGCCTGCAAAGCGAAATCCCTTACCTGATCAGCATGGCGCTGTTCGTGTCCGGCCTCGGCACGTTCGTACAGGCCAAGCGGTTCGGCCCGGTCGGCTCGGGGTTGTTGTGCCTGCAAGGCACGAGTTTTTCCTTTATCAGCGTGATTCTCAGCGCCGGTTTCATGGTCAAGGCTCGCGGTGGCGGCACCGATGAAATCCTCTCGACGATCTTTGGCGTGTGTTTTTTCGCCGCATTCATTGAAGTGGTGCTGAGCCAGTTCATCGGCAAGCTGCGCATGCTGATCACCCCGGTGGTCACAGGCACGATCATTACGTTGATGGGCCTGTCGCTGATCAAAGTGGCGATGACCGACATTGCCGGCGGTTTCGGTGCGGCCGATCTGGGCGCGGCCAGCCATGTATTTCTGGCAGCGCTGGTGCTCGGCACCATCGTGGTGTTGAACCGCGTCGACGTGCCGTTCCTGCGGTTGGGCGCGATTGTGATCGGCCTGACCCTCGGCTATGTGGTTGCGTGGCTGATGGGCACCGTGGATTTTGCCAGCCTGCCTGAAGTGCCTCTGGTCAGCGTGCCGGTGCCGTTCAAGTACGGCTTCAATTTCGATTGGGTGGCGTTCGTGCCGGTGGCGGTGATCTTCCTCGTGTCGCCGCTGGAAGCCGCCGGCGACCTGACCGCCAACTCGATGATTTCCCGGCAACCGGTCAAAGGCCCGTTGTACATCCGCCGGATCAAGTCCGGGCTGCTCGCCGACGGTCTCAACTCGGCCATGGCCGCCGTATTCAACAGCATGCCGATGGTGACTTTTGCACAGAACAACGGCGTGATTCAGTTGACCGGCGTGGCCAGCCGCTACGTCGCTTTCTTTATTGCTGGCCTGCTGGTGGTGTTGGGGCTGTTCCCGATGATCGGTGCGGTGCTGCAACTGATGCCCAAACCGGTGCTCGGCGGTGCGGAACTGGTGATGTTCGGCACCGTCGCCGTGGCCGGGATCAAGATCCTCGCCGAGGCGGGCCTGCATCGACGCAACATGCTGATCGTGGCAATTTCCCTGGGTATGGGCCTGGGCATTGCCGCCGTGCCGGAAGTCCTGCGCGAGCTGCCGCAAGCGCTGCGTAACATCTTCGAATCGCCAATCACCGTCGGGGCGTTGTGCGCTATCGTGCTGAACATCTTCCTGCCGGAAGAATTCATCGAACTGGAAGAAGACGACTTCGACCCGGAAGCCTCTATTCTTCAGGTCATGGAAAACCCGGATGTCCCGGCCAAAGGTGAACCTGCCTCGCCAGCGGCTGTCGCACAGTTGAACCGCTAAAAGCGACGCCTGCGAAAAAGGGCTGCGCCGGCAACGGTTCAGCCCTTTTTTGTCGAGAGACTGTTTATGCGCCGCCTGCACGCCGTCATCCTGTCGCTACTGCTGCTGTCCCTCAGTGCCTGTGCGCTGTTCCCCAATCGTGATCCAGTGAATATCAATGTGGTCGGTATCGAACCGCTGACCAGCCAGGACCTGGAAGTGCGTTTCGCCATCAAGTTGCGCGTGCAGAATCCCAACGAAACCGCCATCGACTACAACGGCATTGCCCTGGATCTGGAAGTCAACGGCCACCCGCTGGCCTCGGGCGTGAGCGATCAGAGCGGCACCATCGGGCGTTTCTCTGAAGCCATCGTCAGCGTACCGGTCAGCGTTTCCGCATTCTCCGTGCTACGCCAGACCCTCGGCCTGAGCCAGACGCAGACCCTCGACAACCTGCCCTACGTGCTGCGCGGCAAACTCGCCGGCGGGCTGTTTGGCACCCTGCGCTTTAACGACAGTGGCAAGCTCAGCCTGCCCAAGGCCAGCGCCGCGACCTGGTAAAAATGCGTTGGCTTTGCACGTCTATCAAAGACACTCATGGAGGCCGCAGGTTTATGGAAGACACACCCACGCTGTACACCGAACGGCTGATCCTCCGCCCTTTGCAATTGGCGGATGCCGAGGCCGTACAGCAACAGTTTGCGCACTGGGAAGTGGTGCGATACCTCAATGCCGCTGTCCCTTGGCCCTACCCGGACGATGGCGCCCTCACCTATTTGCGTGACATTGCGCTGCCGGCGATGCTGGCTGGCAAGGAGTGGCATTGGTCGATTCGCCTGAAGGCCGCGCCGCAGCAGTTGATCGGCAATATCAGCCTGATGGATCAACAGGACAACCACCGTGGATTCTGGCTCGCGCCGGCGTGGCAAGGCCAGGGTTTGATGACCGAGGCCAGTGAGGCCGTGACCGATTACTGGTTCAGAACTCTCGGTCGCCCTTTGATGCGCGTACCGAAAGCGGCGCCGAACATCGGCTCGCGCAAGCTTTCTGAGCGTGCGGGGATGCGCTTGATTCGTACCGATGAAGACGATTTCGTCAGCGGACGCTTTGCTCGGGAAGTCTGGGAAATCAGCCGTGAGGAATGGCTGCAACGCCACTGATTTACAGACACACCATCGATCCATTGCAGGCGTGAGCCTGCTCGCGATAGCGTCGGATGAGTCAGAATCTCTGTCTAATGACACACCGCTATTGCGAGCAGGCTAACTCCTACAGGTTTTGTGTCCGCCAGCGGATTATGTGTTGAAACGCACGCCGGGTTTGGCGCGCTCGTCGACTGCTAACTCGAACACGTCGGGGCGCGCATAGTGGCCGACCACGTCGTAGTCATACCGCGCACGCACCAACTCATCCGTATCAATTTCAGCCGTGAGTAACCCCGCCTCCCCGCACAACGGCCCCGCCAGCACATCGCCCATCGGCCCGACGATCACGCTGCCACCGGCGATCAACGGCCGATCCGCCGGCCAGTTGGCCACTTCCACCCCCAACTCATTCGGCGACGCCTGCACCTGACAGGCGCTGACCACAAAACAACGGCCCTCATGGGCGATATGGCGCATGCTGACCTGCCACATTTCGCGCTCATCCACGGTCGGCGCGCACCAGACTTCAATGCCCTTGGCGTACATCGCCGTGCGCAGTAACGGCATCATGTTCTCCCAGCACACCACTGCGCCGAGCTTGCCGACCTGGCTGTCGAGCACCGGCAGCGTCGAGCCATCGCCCTTGCCCCAGATCAGCCGCTCGGTGCCGGTGGGCATCAGTTTGCGGTGCTTGGCGACCAGTCCGGCCTGCGGATCGAAGTACAACGCCGTGCAATACAGGGTG
The DNA here is from genome assembly GCF_030687715.1 of Pseudomonas sp. FP2196. Lineage (GTDB taxonomy): Bacteria > Pseudomonadota > Gammaproteobacteria > Pseudomonadales > Pseudomonadaceae > Aquipseudomonas. The sequence continues at coordinate 2,918,929 of NZ_CP117445.1, read as the reverse complement.
CTGCCGGCACGCTCGATCACGCCGATCACCAGATTGGCCCCGGTGCGGGCCGACAAACCGGCCAGCGCTTCGGTTTCCGCACCCGGTACATCAATGGCATTGGCAAAATACCGTGCAAATGCCTCACGCCCCTCAGGCAATCGATAGCCCAGTTGGGTACCGAATCCCTCACCTTTCGGATACCCGCCGAGCAACGCTTCCGGCATCACCACCAGTGCCGCGCCGGACTTGATGATCGCCGCTTCCCAGCGAAGGATCTGCTCCAGGGTTTCGCCCTTGCCGCCGGGCAAGGCACCGATCTGCAGGGCTGCAACGATTGATCTTGGCATCATCATGACTCCATCAGGTTCAGATGTTGCTGATTGTCCGGTGCACAGCCATCATGAATAAAGACCCGATCACTGCTGAATGATATGAGCCATATGAATATCGCCGAAGTCGACCTCAACCTGCTGAAAGTCTTCGAAGCGTTACATGAAGAATCCAGTGCCAGCCGCGCGGCACTGCGCCTTGGCGTGACGCAATCGGCTGTCAGTGCGGCGCTACGGCGTTTGCGCGATGTCTATGGCGATCAATTGTTCGTGCGCACCGGACGCGGACTGGCGCCGACGCTCAAGGCCAATCAGTTGAAACCGGTGGTCAGCGACGCACTGAACAAATGCCGGCAGAGCCTGGCGATGATTGATCCGGCGGCGCGTCACTACGACGGTCGTTCGGTCACCGTAGGGCTATCGGACGACTTCGAAATTGCCTACGGCCGACGGTTGATCGAGGAACTCGCCCGCAGCGCACCGAAACTGCGGTTGATCTTTCACCAGACCCACAGCCAGATCGTCGCTCGCGCACTGATGGAGCGCAGCATCGATCTGGCGATCACCGCCGGCGGATTTGCCGAACGCTTGCTCAGCCGTCAGGTGTTGGGTGAAGGGGGCTATGCGTGCCTGGTGGACCCGGCGAGCCTTGCGCCCGGCCAGCAGCAGATCGATCTGGAGGCGTTCGTCGCCCGCGATCACCTGCTGGTGTCGTCCGGTGGTTTTATCGGGATCACCGATGAAGGGCTGGCGGCGTTGGGCTTGAGTCGCCGGGTGTGCGCCTCGACTACGCACTTTGCTGCGTTGCCATATTTGCTGAAGGGCAGCCAGGCCGTCGCGACGATTCCGACGCATGCCGCCGAGAGTATCGCCGCGCTCAGCGGGCTGACGCTGCTGCCCTGCCCGCTGGCCTTGCCGCGCTACCCGATCGAACTGGGCTGGCGCACCAGCACACAGATCGATCCAGTGGTGGTCAAAGTCCGCGAGGCGATTGTCGCGTGCTTCACCTAGGGCTGAAACGGCGTTACTTGCTCGCCGCCATCAAACGATTGACTTCACTGCGCACCATGTTGGCAAACTCCGGTGGTGACATGCCGTCCAGTTCCGCACGGACCCACTCGGCCCATTTGCCCTTGCGCTTGGCGCGTTCGCCGAACAAGCGCGCGGCTTCACCTTTGGCTTTGCCCAGATTGTTCTGCCAGAGTTCGAACAGACGGGATTTCTCGTCTTCCAGCGCAGCGCGCTCTGCGAGGGATTTGTCGGCCAGATTGAAACTCATGGGGAATTATCCTGCTGCGTAAAATGGCGACATCTTACACGCTCGACGGAAATCTCCCGCGCAGGTTTTTATTCCTGACCTAAATTCAGTGCAACTTTTTACAAAGCGCCACACTCCATTGATCACTGTCCATTCAACTGCAAGGAGTCACCCAATGGCCCGCAAATCCGCTGTGCAAGCCGCCGAAGATCAAATCAAGGATCAAGCCTTCAGCGAACTTCAGGCACTGATCGAAGAGTCGGACAAACTGCTCAAGAGCAGCGCATCACTGGTCGGCGAAGAAGCGGAGAGCCTGCGCGGGCAAATCGCCCTGAAGCTGCAACAGGCGCTGGATTCGGTCTCCAGCGTGCGCGACCGTACCAAACCCGCTGTCGAGGCCACCGAAAGCTACATCGGCGGTCATCCTTGGCAGACCGTGGCGATCTCGGCCGGTTTCGGTCTGGTGGTCGGCTTGTTGCTTGGCCGTCGCTGAGCCTCGGCGTAATAAAAAAGGCGAGCCTGTTGGCTCGCCTTTTTCATGTCTGCGCAAAACTCAATAACCGGCCAGTTCCCGCAACTGCACCAGTGTCTGTTCATCCAGCATGACACCCTCGACCTGCGACTTCGCCCGCTGCAAATGCCGACGATCACCCGGCAATCGTTTAAGCCCAACCCCGTGCATCTGCCGCACCAGTTCCTCACTGCGCTCGGCAAAACCCTGCCCGGCCGCCTTGCTCGGGTCAATCACGATCAACAACTGCCCGGTCCACGGTGTTTTCGCACCGGGATGGTTTGACCAATCGAATTCAAAAGAAAAATTGCCGCCGGTCAGCGCCGCCGCCAACAGCTCAACCATCATCGACAGCGCCGAGCCCTTGTGGCCACCAAACGGCAACAACGCCCCGCCTTCAAGAATCGCCTTGGGGTCCTGGGTCGGCTGACCGAGGCTGTCCACGCCCATCCCGGGCGCCAGTCTTTCTCCTTTGCGCGCAGCGATCTGCACGTCGCCATGGGCGATGGCACTGGTCGCCAGATCAAAGACAATCGGCGCGGCACCGGCTCGTGGTGCGGCAAAGGCAATCGGATTGGTCCCGAACAAGGGTCGATCGGCACCGTGTGGCACGACGCAGGTCATGCTGTTGACGACACTGAGCGCCACCAGTCCTTCATCGGCGAAAGGCTCGACATCCGGCCACAACGCGGCAAAGTGATGCGAGTTGCGAATCGCCAACACAGCGATCCCGGCGCTACGCGCCTTTTCCACCAGCAAAGGCCGCGCAGCGGCCAACGCAGGCTGGGCAAAACCATTGCCGGCATCGACACGCACAAATCCGCTGGCAACGTCTTCGACCTGTGGCACGGCATGCCCGTTGACCCAGCCGCTGTTGAGGGTCGAGACGTAGCCAGGAATACGGAATACGCCATGGCTGTGGGCGCCATCGCGTTCGGCTCCAGCGCAATTGGCGGCCAGCACCTGGGCGACTTCGGTGGACGTGCCGTGGCGCAGAAAAATCGTTTCAAGCATTTGCGTCAGCGCTTCGATGGTTAACGATGACGAGACAGCAGAAGACACAGAATTGTGTGGCGCAGACATCTGAAGCTCCAGAATGATTATTGGAGGGAACAACAGCGTACGGACAACTTGCCCAACGATTAACCACGCCGCCCCCGCCCCCTGTCAACCCTTCGACGGCAGCAATGCCTGCAACACTTGCCAAGCGATAACTATCTACCACCTCGGTGTCGACCTCTGCTCCTAGTCTTGGGCCTCATTTCTCGCGCCGAGCGCGCCATTACCGAGAGTCGAAGATGTCCGATCCCGTCGCCCCGCTGCTTTTCCCTGAAACCCTGAATTTTCCCGGCCAGTGGAGAGCGTTGGGTAAAACCCACAACCTCAACAGCAAGGACTTCGATTGGCTGGCCCATGTAAAACTGGCCACACAGGCGCTGCGCAACAAGCAATCGCCGTCCATGGTCGCGCAAGAGATCCGTATCGCTGCCGGTACGACGCCCGCCATCACGCTGGCGGGCAGTTTCATACTCAGCGAGACCCCGGACGACAAGGGCGCCATCCTTTACACCCCTTACGACGGCATCAAGAAATACGACAGCCTTGCGACTCTTAAAACGTTACTCGAAAAGCGCTTGCAGGAGGCTGACGAACAGGATCAGACATTGGCCTTTCTCTCGCTGGCCCAGCGCAGGCAGGTTGTCGACCAAAGCAGCCTCACGCTGACATACGAAACCATCGACGGCGACGTGTTCGAGCATCAAAAGACGGCAATCCTCGCGTGCCAGCAATTGAACGCCGAGGCCATGCTGGGCGAGCTGAAGCAGTTGCCTTCGCTGACGGTCCTGGTGGAAACGATCCTTGATGAGCTGCTGCAGACGGATTTGCCGAACATCAAGCAGGCACAGACCCGGGTCAATTTCTACACCGTCGCGCCCGTCAAAGACAGTGTCCCGCAAGCCAGACACTGGCACGACTCTACGAGCCTGAGTGAGGCGGTTCTGACACTTTATCGGCATCAACGTTGGCCGACTGACCAACTGCATGAGTTTTCCAACCCCAGGCATGCACCGTTCGCAGGCGATCAGGCGATATGGGAAAACGCGCTGCTACAGGCATCGGGCAAACTCAAGGTCCTGCTGTTTGGCGAAATGGAACGCTATTGGGAGGCTCCCGCCAAGGCAGGTTCCTTGCGACGCACATTTTTCGGTGAAGCCCTGGAAGAACAGGCACGCGCCGAGCTGATGCTCAAGCGCGAAGCCGGCATCATCGATGCCAGCCAGTTTGCCACCCTGCATCAGATGATTCGCCCGGCAGCCCTGCCGACCCGGCGGCCGACCATCGAAAACGTGCGTCTGTGGGAATACGAACCCAACTTTGTCGAACTGGCAGGCTCGCTGATGATCAGCCACACCGACGCCTGCCTTTACACCCCGACCATGGGGCTGCAGGTGCTTGCCGATTACAACGATCTGAAGAGAACCGTGTTGAGCAAGTTCCGCGCGCCCGGTCACGAGGACGAACTGTATGGGTTGCTGGACCTTGAAGAGCGCAAACGCTTTATCAGCTTCGACCGGCCGCAGGTGACCGGAGAAAGCGTTGGCGGCGAGATTTTCAAAGTGCTGTTTGAGACGATCATCACCAAACAGAGACAGAGCATCGAATATGCCTTGCAGGTGTTCCGTCACAGCGACGGCGCCGTAGATATCCATGCCATGTTCGACAAGGCCCTGGATATTCGCGCGATGATTCATGAACGTCTGCTGGAACTGGATGCCGGTGAACGCTGGACCACACGCCCCGTGCTGGCCGGAGTTCAACAACCGTCCGAAGTGCGGGCGCAGAAAGCCGCAGCGATCGCGAGAACCTGCGAAGAAATCGAGCCCTTGCTCACCAGTTCATTCAAAGTCCAGCCCGTGACCCGCGTCGACGCACAACGCACTTACCTGGAAAACATGAAATCACGACTGGCTCATTCACTCTTTGTCGGGGTGACGGGTGAAGCGGCCTTGCGCGTGCTCAGTGGTTCACTGAAAGCCGCCGAACAGATGATCGTCGATACCGTGTTCCACTCCGATCAGCCCAGCCGCGACAATCGGCGTTCACTCAACGGTTTTCGGCCCGATGCCTGGTCGATCACACTGGACACTCCCGGCGGGAAGGATTCATCGACGCTAGCCCACTGTGTGTTGCTGACCGAACGGGGTGGCCTCGACGACTTGCACTCAGGAAGAGTGATTGTGTGGACGCCCGCGCTGGGACTGGAAGCCTTCAAGAGCATCGCGGTAGCGCGACAGGCGCTGAATCAAAGGCTCAAGGACAGCGCGGAGCGCCTGTCACTGTTGGAAAATCTGCTTCCACAAGAACGCCGATTTCATCAGCAATACACCTTGGGTGCCTTGCGGTTGATCGAAGACAATGTGCTGCACAACCGCGTGCAATCAGGCATCGAGCACTTCATTGCACGGTGTGACGAGCTTCGTCAGCGCTTCAAAGACCGAAGCGGACTGACTTCAGCGCTGGCCACTCTGACCCATACGGTCATCGATACCAATCTGCTGCGCACCATTCACCTGGCGAACGCCATCAATCAACAGCAGTCGCTTCCTGCATGGCTGGGAATGGCGCCGGTGCGGGAGCAGCAATTACACCTCGAACTGCTTGAGCAATGGCGTCACAGCGTGGTCGACCACAAGGACTACCTCAGCGGCATGCCTTCGCTGGCCGACTACGTCAACCGAACGTTGAAGTCACTGCTCGACACTCGATTCAAAGACAGCAAACTGGAACCGCAAGACATCGAAATCACGCCCAATCTGGCTTTGGCCGGGCCTGCCCGCCCCCTCACCGAGTTTGCGCTGAACCATATCAACATTGCCCAGGGTACCGGTTTCACAGTCGCCTCGAAAACCCGGAAAACACTCCCGAATGGTCTGAATCAAACGACAGTCAGGCAATTGTTGCTGTCGCTGGACATTCCCACCACCTTCGCCAAATCGATAACGGACGCACTCACCGATGGCCACCCTGAGGCCAAAGAGCGCAAACAACGTTTCATTCGTCAGCTCCCCTGGCAACTGCTGCAACATGCCCATGGATTGAAACTGCAACAACAACTCTCCGGCAGCGCCTTCGATTACCTCTGTCAGGTCTTGGACATACCGGATGGCATCGCGCGCACGACCGTTGAAGGCGCCCATGCGCTTGTGTATCCGTTGTCGTTGATCAAAACCGCAGGCGCAGCAGCCGTGGAAGCCTTGGGGGTGTACGTGATCGGCCCGGGCAGCGGCCATACCGGGCCGCGGGTCGTCTATGCGCCTTATGCCGAACAGTTGCTGCGCGAATTTGCCGACGAGGCAAGCCTGATCGCGGCAGTGAACACACCGGGCAGTTTTCAGGACCTGGTGATTCGCCGCCTGCCGCAGGCACAACAATCAGTGTTTCGGGGGCTGTTGCAGTCGAGCATCGGCGAGGTCAGTGAAATGACGCTGTCGGGCAACATCATCACCGGCAATCTTTTACACAGGTTCTTCAGCGACAACCTCAAGCTGCTGTCGCAACTGTTGAGCTGCCAGTCCAAAAGCACCGCCCAAACCGATTGGGACGCGGCGAAAAGCCTGTTCAGCCATGGCGCCAGCCTGATCTCGGGCCTGCTGCCGGGCAAACTCTCTTACGTAACGTTTCTCTGGCAGGCCTATAAGGATTTCAAGGATTCGGCGCAAAACCTGCAGGATCACCACTGGACGCAGGCCCTGAAATCGTTCATCGCCGGTGGCCTGCAAATGATAAGTCTGGGACGTCTGGCGATCGAAGACGCTGCGGTAATGCAGGTCGGCACGCAAACGACTGCGCAAACGACAACCGAAATACCGAGCCCCCCTTCAATCGAACCCGAAGGTAGTATCGACGTCACACACACGACGACCCCACCCGAACTGGTCGCCCCCACTTGGTCGCAGATCCGGACAACCTCGCCCCAGCGCACCGAGTTGCAACCATTTGAAACATCGGCTGTAGCGCTCGAGGATCTGAAGCTGGACGCGAAGAACGGCACGTACGAGGACCCGACCAGCAAACACACCTACACGGCCATTGCCGGCAAGGTTCATCGTGTCGAACAACCGGGCGTAGTCTGGCAGATCTTCAACGATGGACAGCCCGGTCCGTCATTAAGGCTGACTGGCTCGCGCCTGGTGCTGGCGCCTGATCGCCATGCAGTGCACTACGGCAAAGCGATCTCAAAATTGCACAAGCGTTATGCCTTGGAGATGGATCGCAGGGCAATGTTGAACATCGAAGCGATCGGCATGGCGCAGATTCGTCGCGATCATCCGCAGAAAGCGCAAGTCATTCAACACGCAGTCGATCTTGCGCGCTTTTATGCATTCAACTGCCTGCATAACCTGGCCCAGTTGAAAGCGAATGTTCCCGGCACTCGTCTGGACGGATTTCTCAGAGTTTTTTTTGGCGTCACGCAAGTTGATAGCGGGTTACTGGGCAAACTCAACAAAGCGATTGTGCCCATTTGTCAGGCGTTAGTGGATCCCGACGATGACCTGATGAACACCGATCGCTTCGTTGTCGGCTCCAATACGATGTTTTCACCCATCATTGCGTTCGTATTGACCCACGACGACCGCAAGATGGTTCATTTCACGGAAAACTTTTTCAACCAAAAACTGGATTCGTACAAAACGGTGCTGGGGCAACCTTTCGACATTGATGGTCACGCTCAAGCCGCGACATTGATCCACGAGTTCGCTCATCAATATTCCAAGGCCGAAGACTTTGCCACGCTGGAGTCGCGCCGCCCGTTTCACGACCTGATAACAACCTTCACGTTGTATGGATTGGCCATGAAGCACGAACTGGAAATGTTCCAGGCCCAGGCACTGTCACTCGCAACGCCCCGCGAAGAACTGTTTGCCCGCTGGAGTAAAAAGAAAGGCTCGTACGTCAGTCTGGACAAAATCCCGGGGGCTGAAGACCTCAGCAAATCGATACTCAACCTGACATCCAGCCCAACCCTGAACGAAGCACGCAACGCGTTTCTTGATCAGAACTCACCGGATGTGCGCATCGATGTGATTCTGCGCAACGCCGATTCCATCGCCCGGCTGATCTGCGAGACGGGCCGGCATCTGGATCCGGTGCCACAGCCCTGAAACACGCAAAAAAATGCGCAGGGGTTAAACCTGCGCATTCAGTCAAGTACGCAACTCAGTCTTTCTGGTCACGCAACACATTGCCCGACGCACCGTCGATACGGAACTCATAGACGACGCCGTCAGCTTTACGCCCTTCGCCCTCCCAGTAGCCATCGTTATCCGCCTCGATCTTGTAAATCTCCACGTAACCGGCCTTGGTCTTGGCTGTTTCGATGGCTTTTTCGATGGTAATCCAGCCAGCCCCCGGCTTGTCCGCCAGCGCGGCACCCGCAGTCAGCAAAGTGGCTGTAGCAATCAGGGCGGCGAAAGTCTTCTTGATCATTTTTTCACTCCATTTATGGATAGTGGTCATTGGCGTCCTGTTTTTTGGGCGTCTGAGCGAAAAATAAGTTCCACTTTGATGGGCAAATGCCATGACGGTTGTTCTCGGTAACTTCCCGGCAAGGTTAGAATGCGCGAAATCAGGACGAGTCAATGACCCAAGACACCCTCTCGGAAGCCGAATACGATGCGATCACCGATGCCGCCGCGCACTGGTGCATGCGTCTGCATGCCGTCGACTGCACGGACGACGAGCGTCGCGCATTCGAACAATGGCACGATGCGCATCCCCTGCATGCGTTCGAGTATGAAGCCATGCTGGAAATCTGGGACGTTGCCGAGCACTTGCCCAGGCCGGAACCGACGCTCGCGGTGCCGATTCGCCAGCCTTCGCGCGCTTGGCGCCAATACGCTATCGCCGCAGGTGTCTGCGCGCTGGCATTGCCGCTGGCCGCTTATACAGGCTGGAACCTCGGCTGGCTGCCCAACAGCTATCAGCACTTCTCGGCCACCGACAATGTGCGCCAGGTCACCTTGAACGACGGCAGCCAACTCGAACTCAACCTGAACACTGATCTGACCTTCAGCAACTACAAGGACGAACGACGGGTTACGCTGAAAAAAGGTGAAGCGTTCTTTACCGTCAGTCACGACATGGCGCACCCGTTTGTCGTCCGTGCGGGTGAAGGCAAGATCCGCGTCACGGGCACGCGGTTCAACGTCTGGATGTACGAGGATCAAGTGCGGGTGAACCTGATAGAAGGTTCGGTGCTGGTGAAAAGTAATACCGCTTTGCCGGGCGATGGTTTGAGTCTGGGGCCAGCCATGCAGGCGCGTTACAGACACGGCGACTACATACCGCAGATCAGCCAGACCTACGCCAACGACACGGCGCTGGCCTGGCGCAATGGCAAACTGGTGCTGGACAATCTGGCGCTCAATGAAGCCCTGCCGCTGATCAACCGTTACCTGGACAAGCCGTTGATGCTTGCTGACAACAGTACCGGTTTGATTCGGGTGGGCGGCATCTACAATATCAAAGAGCTGAACAACCTGGCCAACTCCCTGCCAAAAGTCTTGCCCGTCTACCTGACACGCAACAAGGAAGGCAACCCGGTGATCAATCCGATGCCGCAACAACCGCCAAAAAACTGAAGGCCGCGCCCCTTTCGGGATGCGGCCTTCAATTGTGTTTCAGTTCATGCTGTGTTTACTGCGCGGCGACTTTCCCCGCCTTGTCCACCGCCTCACGAATGGTCTGTACTTGATACTGCGGATCTGCCTTGATCTGCTGTTCGGTAAACGGCAGCACACTCCACTGCTTCTTCGAAAATGCCTCGGTCTGATCGCGCGAATACTTCGATGCCGGATCGCTGGACAATGAAAACGCCAGCAATCCTTGTGCGCGCGGCCCTTTGTCATCGAACGTCACCACTTGCAGGTAACTGGTACCGCTGACCACCTCAAGTTTGCCGTCCTCGCGTGGCACGCTCTGGATCGCGTTGTAGATCCCCAAAGTGCCCGGCCCGCCATGAATCGGCGTCTGCTGCCCGCCGCTGCTGACCACCTGGATATCCCCCCAACGGGTTTGCGGCGTGAGGCCCATCTTGCCTGCCAGTTCGGCCGACGCCAGCATTGCTGCGCGCAATTGCTTGGCCACCGCTGGTTGATCGACAGCCAGACCGCGCGGTGTGTGTTGCGCATCTTGTGGATCGAAGGCAACGCGCCAGATATCCGCTGACTCTTGCAGTGTTTGCATGATGTTCTGGAAATGCACCAGACCCGACCCCGAATCCAGATTGGCCCGCCCGTCCCACGCCTTGAGGCTGGCACACACCGGCTTCAGTGCTTGCGCGTCGGCGCCAAGGTCCGCGGCGCAGAACTTCAGCAGATCCGGCACAACCTGCGTCGCCAGATACACCTGATCGTCCATCACCATCTGCTGCAGATCCTTCACCGCCACCGAACCGTTCTTGCTCAGGCCAGCAAGGCGATCCAGGGCAAACCGGGAACGCAGACCCAATGGCTGCCCTTCCTGACTGATCAGCGGCGAGAAGCCGGTGAGCGGTTGCGCCGGGTTGGCCAGCCAAGCGGAATCGTTGGAGTGCTGGACGAAGTCCTTGCGCAGCAATTGCGGCAATTGGCTGGACGCATAAATGCCCTTCTGCGCGGCTTGCGGGTCGATGTCCCAGGCACAGCCGCTGTTGGATCCGTCCAGCACGATCATCCGCGTACCGGCGCGCGGGTCACTGCACTTGGCCAGTTTTTTATTACTGACGTTCGGCACCACCGACAGGTTCATGTACAGCGTCTGACCCTTGTCATCCACAGCGAGCGTATTGACCCATGGAATGCCCTGGATCTTGTGCACCGAATCCTGCAAATCCTGGAGCGTGGCGGCCTGATTCATTGCATACCACTGTTTCAGCACGCGATCGTTATCGAGGTTGGCATCACGCAGGCTGTAGGCGAACTGATTGTCCCAGTCGAGTTTGCCCGGCCATTGCACAATCGGCCCGAATTTCGAGCTGTAGATTTCGCGCGTGACCGGTACCACCTGCCCGTCGGCCTGTTTGACCTGCACGGTCACCGTCTGCTTGCTCATCGGCAGTGATTGGCCGTCGAGCAGATAACGCGTCGGATCTTTTGGGTCGAGTTGCAGACGATACAAGGTGAAGTGCTTGGAGGAATCGACCGTGTGGGTCCAGGCCAGGTGCTGGTTGAAGCCGATGTTGATCATCGGCAAGCCCGGCAAGGCTGCCCCCATGACATCCAGTTTGCCGGGAATGGTCAGGTGCATTTGATAGAAACGCATGCCGCCGACCCACGGGAAGTGCGGGTTGGCCAACAGCATCCCGCGGCCGTTGAACGAGCGCTCGCTGCCCACCGCCACGGCGTTGCTGCCACGGTCCAGGGCAAAGCGCTGCTGGCGGGCGTCCGCGATCTGGTAGGCGTGTGCATCGTGCTCAACCTGTGCCGTCGCCTTTGGCGGTGTGGCACCCGCCAGCGCTTCGGCAAACTGGCCGACACCGCCTTCTACCAACAGACGACGGGTCAGCTTCACCAGATCTTCAGGCGCTATGTCACGCACCCATTCGCCCTGACATTGTTGCGGCAAGCCTTGCGGTCGGCGTTCGGCAAGGTAGTGGTTATAGCCGGCGGCATACCCCTCGACCAGATCACGCACCTGGGCAGGCTGTGCCTGCCAGAACGTGTTGACCGCCTCAGGGGTGTTTAGCCAAGTGAAGAACACATCGCTGACGCGGTTTTCGCGCTGCTCGACGGTGAATTGATCCGGGCCGAAATAACGTGAGCGCTGGCCATTGACCGTGACGATCTCGTTGGCCAGCAGACACAGGTTGTCCTGCGCATAGGCGTAACCGATGCCGAAACCAAGACCGCGTTCATCTTGCGCACGGATATGCGGCACGCCAAAACCGGTACGGCGGATCTGCGCACTGGTATCAACGGCCGGGCTGAACGCCTGAGCGGACAGGCTCAGCCCGAAAAACATACCGGCTAGGGTCACTCCGGTTAATTGCCTGGAAATAATCACGCTCGCTCCTGATCGAAATGCCGAAGAGCGGATCTGGCGTTGCCGCGCGAAGAATAGGTCGGGCAGCGGATCCACTCTGGAAACACCCACGCGTCCACGCGCAATGAGCCTGTCCTGAAAACGAAGCGGGAGAAAAAAATTTAGGTCGATGCAGGGTGTTTTTTTCCTGTGATTACAGGGAAAGGACGAATATCCGACAAATTTTCTACATTTTTTCTTTCATGATTTGTCGAGCTGATACGTCTTGTTTAGAGAGTTCACAAAAACCTTTCCCGATCAGGCTCTGAAAAGGAGTAATCGCATGTACAACTCGCAACTACCAACGGACGGTAGCCAGGCCCCAAAAGGAGCTTCCATGAGCCCCCACGCGAGCGATTTCGGGCAACGCGTCGAGCGTCACGGCAACGAACGCATCCGCCTGCTGCTGAAAAGTTTCGGGCTGCGCACCAGCCTGATTCGTCTGAAAGTCATTGATGCCCTGCTGGTTGCGGCGCAAAGCGACCGTCGCCTGGGCGTGCGCGGCGTCCACAGCCAATTGCTGGACCTGGATATTCCACTGTCCTTCCTCAGTGTGCGCGAAGTGCTCAAACGTCTGTGCGCCGAGGGGGTGATCACCTTCAATGCCGACAAGAGCTACAGCCTGCATCCACAGGCTGCTGCCGTCCTCAACAACGACTGAAGCGCTTGGCGATCGCCGTCAGGGTTTGACCTTGCGGCGCATCACGCCGTTGATAATCACCACGACCACTGCCACACCAATGGCAATGTACTGGAACGTCTTTTCATCGATCTTCCCGGCGTTTTGCAGCCAGGACAGGCCGAGCATGATCGCCAGCACAGACACGGCGATCAGAATCGAATAAATCAAGCGTTGCTTCTGGGTCATTGCGGTTTCCTGAAACTTTGGAATGTATCCGGTTTGTATCTGCTTGCATGCCATGCACTTACCGTTTTACGGGGATGCGCCGCAGCAATCGGGGTCTCATGTTACAGCCGATGAAGAGTTTTGGCTTCATGACGGCATTACCATGAGGAACTTTCAAATGCTGCGTCGAATCACCTGGCTGATTCCCGTTCTCGCCCTGCTGACCCTGAGTGGTTGCATCATCTTCCCCCACGGCGGTGGGCATGGCGATCATCATCGTTTTTACCAGGGAGGCCCTGGCTATTATCAACACCGCTAGAACAGGACAACTCACCCCGCCCGCCCGACTAGAAATGTACCGGGCAGGAACACCCCAACCCCGATCAACTTGAAAACAATGCCCGCCACTTCGCGGGCATTGTTTTGCTTCGAAACTTGCCAGCCGCCGGCAACTTCCTGCACTACGGAAACATTGGATCCATTAAACAACCTGAAAGCATTGGACATTTAATGTCTCAGCAAAGCGTTAGGCGACGCGAACATCTGCATCTAGTCTCTGGCAACTCTTTCGAGACTTTAAACAGGGATGTCCATGCACAGAACATTAATAAAAACCGGCCCCAGACAATTAATCGGCTTTTGTCTGGCGCTCACCGTTTTTGAACTTCTGACCTATATGGCCAGCGACTTGATTATGCCGGCCATGTTGAACGTCACCGCAGAATTAAAAGCGGATGCCCATCATGTTCCCAACGCGTTCAATCTTTATCTGCTGGGTGGCGTCTGCCTGCAATGGCTGATCGGGCCCCTGTCGGACCAATGGGGTCGACGGCCGGTATTGCTTTGCGGTTGCGCACTGTTCGCCGCGTCCTGCTCAGCGGCATTCATCACCAACAGCATTGAAGCGTTCAATCTGCTGCGTCTTGTACAAGGCATGGGCCTGGGTTTTGTCGTGGCGGTCAGTTATCCGGCGCTCCAAGAAGTATTCTGCGAGGCGGATGCCGTGCGCCTGATGGCTCTGCTCGGCAATGTTGCGCTGCTGTCACCGTTACTGGGCCCCTTACTCGGCAGCCTGCTGCTGGAATGGTTGACTTGGCGCGAATTGTTTCTGGGTCTGGGTTTGATAACCGTTGCCGTCTGGCTGGGGCTGTACGCCTGCATGCCGGAGACCGTAGGCGTTATGCGCCGGGATGGGTACCAACCAGCGTCGCGCCCTTTTTCCCTTGCTCAGACGCGACAGCGCTACCTTGCCCTGCTCGGCAACCGCAGGTTCCTTGGCGCAAGCCTGGCGCTGGGCCTGATGAGCTTGCCGCTGATCGCGTGGATCGGGCTGTCGCCGCTGCTGCTGATCCAGGTGTCGGGCCTGACATCCCTGCAATACGGCCTGTGGCAAATCCCGATCTTCTCAGCCGTGATTGTCGGGAATCTGATTCTCGACCGCTTGCTGGTCACTCACACGCTACCCCGCTTGATTCGACTGGCGCTTTGGCCGCTCTGCCTGGGCCTGTTGGCGCTGATGGGCTGTGCGTTGCTCGGCGCCGGTTTGGCGCCAGTGGTGTGCAGTCTGGCGCTATACGCCGTGGGACTGGGCATCAGCAATGCCGCGTTGTATCGCCTGGCGTTGTTCAGCACGGACGACAGCAAAGGTCTGGTCTCGGCCATGATCGGCATGATCTCGATTGCCGTGATGGGCATTGGCGGCTCAATCATTGCCGCCATCGGCGGTGGCACTCGTCTTGAATTATTCGCCCTGTGTGCCGCGCTCAGCGGCCTTTTGTGCCTGCCCTTGCTGCACGGTTTCTTGCATGGTGCAAAAACTGCCTCTGCTCCAATTCGATAAAGGAATATTAATGATCCACTTACCCTCAAGTGACGCACTCTGCGCGTTGACACACCCCTATTGCGCGGATTCAGTGCCGCCTGACCTGTTCAACCAGGCCATGACCGAAATCAGCCGGTTTCACTGCCAGCACACACCCGGCTACGAACATTGGTTGAATGCCAACGGACTCGACGCGCACGATCTGGAGGGTCTCGATGACTGGTCACGCCTGCCGCCGATATTTGCCAACTACTTCAAACAAAAACTGCTGCTCAGCAGCGTTGGTGAAGATGCGTTGGAATTGACGTCCTCCGGCACCAGCGGCCAGAAAAGTCGCATGCGCTATGACGAGCGCAGCCTGGCCGCCGCTCAATTCATGGTCGCGCAGATTTTTCGTCACTACGGCTGGGACACCCCGGACACGCCGAGCAACTACCTGCTGCTCAGTTATGAGCCGCAAGGCCACATCACCTTGGGGACCTCGTTCACCGATCAGTTTCTGTGTCGTTTCGCACCTCCCCATCGCGTGGTCTACGCCCTGCGCAACAATGGTAACGGCCATCAATTTGACGTGTTCGGCGTCATCCAGGCCTTGCAGTCGTTCGCCGAAGAAGGTCTGCCGGTGCGCATCCTCGGCTTTCCGGCCTTTCTCTGGCAAACCCTGCAACGCATGCAGGACACCGGCGTGGGCAATATTCAATTGCCCGCAGACTCGCTGGCCTTCTTCGGTGGTGGCTGGAAAACCCAGGCCGCCGACGAGATCCCCAGACAACAGCTCTATGCCCGCATCCACCGGCAATTGGGCATTGAAACGTCCCGTTGTCGCGATGGCTACGGCGCCGTCGAGCACGCAGTGCCTTACATCGAATGTTCTCAGCACCGTTTCCATGTCCCGGTCTATTCGAAGGTATTTGTTCGCAATCCGGCAGATTTATCCCTCCTGCCCTACGGTCAAAAAGGTTTGCTGAGCTTTGTCTCACCCTATATCTCGTCCAGCCCTGCGCATGCCGTAGTCATGAGTGACCTGGCCACGCTACACCCCGGCGCGAGTTGCGGCTGCGGACTGGCCAACGACTGGTTCGAACTGCATGGCCGCGCCGGTACAACGGCGGGCAGAAGCTGCGCGATGGCGGCAGCCGAATTGCTGGGGGGGCACTGAGATGTATTTGATAAATGGGCATCTGCACGACACCTACAACTTCGAAGACGCACTTGAATGCCTCCAACAGGATCTTGCCCAGCACCTGAGTACGCCGCTTGAAAGCAGTACGGTGGTGACCGCCGCCACACGCTTCGCCGAGCAATTGCGCGACACCCCCGACAAGTTCGCATTCGATAACGAACAACGACAAAGCCTGATCGACTTCTGCGCCGCGGAAAAATTGCAGGTCAAACTGCAACGCGAACTCGGCACGCAACCCGACTCTTTGCGGCGGATCGATTATCGGCAAGCGCGCTTCGAATGCTGGAGTCCGCTGGGGTTGGTGGTGCACATCACCCCGGGTAACGCGCCGCTGCTGGCATTCTGCGCGGTACTGGAAAGTCTGCTGGCGGGCAACGTCAATTGGTTGCGCCCCAGCAGCAGCGATCAGCATCTGACCGCCCGACTGCTCGACGCTTTGCTGCAATGCGACCCGAGCGGACAACTCGCCGGTTACGTGGCCGTATTGCCGGTCGGCACTGCGCAGATTGGCCGATTGTGCCAACGCGCCAACGGTGTCGCGGCCTGGGGCGGTGAATCGGCCCTGCAAGCGATTCGTCAACAGATTCCAGCGGGCTGCCGCTGGATCGATTGGGGACACCGCATCAGCTTCGTCTACCTGACAGTCGATGCCGCCACGTCGCAGGCATTGGACGCTGTGGCGGATGAAGTCTGTCGGCTGGATCAGCAGGCCTGCTCAAGCCCGCAATGGGTGTTGGTGGACAGCGACGACCCGGCAGTGCTGCGCGACATCGGTGAACGCCTGGCTGCGGCTTTCGAACGGCGCAGCGGGCAATGGCCGGCGCTGCTGCCCACACCTCAAGAGGCGTCGCAAATCACCACGCACATGCAAATGTCCCGGCTGGCGCAAAGTTTTGCCGATCAAACCGGCCATGTCTGGAGCGCACCAGGCTGGCGGGTAATCTGGGCGCATGAGCGCCAACTCGGTCCTTCGCCATTGTTTCGCAGTGTGCTGCTGCATCCCGTGCCCCGAGCGCTGATCACAGCCTCTCTGCTGCCATGGCGTAATGTCCTGCAAAGCTGTGCCCTGCTGTGCGCCGACTCGCACATCGGCGAACTGGCCCGGACGCTGATGTCTGCCGGTGTGACACGTATCGCGCCAATCGACGGCATCCACGATGGCTATGACGGCGAGCCGCACGATGGTGTCTATGCATTGCAACGGCTTAGCCGGCGCGTGTCTGTCAGCTTGCCTGCCGCAGTGCTGGCAAACCATGTCACCCTCGACCGGACGCCAACGCCCGTGTTGCTGCCCGGCCAGCCGATCATGAACAAAGACGCGTTCATCGCCCAGCCGATCAACGCACAAGCCCAGTTGTATTTCCGTTCGGGAGGCAGCAGCGGTACACCGGCTTTGTCGGGTTACAGCCATCGCGATTTCCAGCGACAGATGCGCGCAACCGCCGACGGTTTGTTCGCCGCTGGCCTCGACCCATCGCGGGATCGGGTAATGAATCTGTTCTTCTGCGGCGGGCTGTACGGTGGCTTCCTGAGCTTTGCGAAAGTGCTCGAACTGCTCGACATCACGCACCTGCCCATGGGTGCCCCGACCGACGATGATTACCGTGAAATCGCCCGACTGATCGTCGATCAGCGCGTGACCGTACTGATGGGTATGCCAAGTACCCTGCACCGCCTGTTCCTCAACGAACGGCAACGACTGCAAGCCTATGGCGGGATCGACAAGGTGTATCTCGGCGGCGAGCACCTGAGCGAACAGAGCCGGGCACTGCTGCGCAGTTGCGGCGTGTCCAGCATCCGCTCGGCGATCTACGGCAGCGTCGACGCCGGCCCTCTTGGTCACGCCTGCCAAGCGACAGGCGATGGCGTGTTCCATCTGATGACCGACACCCAGCAGCTGGAAATCGTTGCGTTCGACGATGATCGACCCGTCGCTGGCGATGAAATCGGCCGACTGCTGTTCACCTCCATCGCACGGGAAGGGCAGCACGTTCAGCGGTACGACGTCGGTGACAGCGGACGCTGGTTGTCCGGCCCCTGCGCCTGCGGACTGACCTCACCGCGCTTCGAACTGCTGCAACGTCACGGCAAGCTGATCCGCATCGGCACCGACTTCATTTCATTGAGCGAATTGGCGTCGCACCTGCAAGTACCGTTTCAACTGCTGCTCGATCATGCGCCCGACGGCCTCGAGCGCATGCAGCTGCGCAGCGAGCTCAACGCCCAGGAAGTCCGGGCCCGGTTGGCAAATTACCCGACGCTGACGACCGTTATTGAAACCGCTCTGTTGGTTCTGGAAGTTGAGGTCTGCGCCACGCAAAACTTCACTCGAAACAAACACAGCGGCAAAACCCCGCTATTGATTGATTCGCGACGTAAATAAAAACCACGAATTCGATTAGCCCTTTATTGAAAAAAGAGAACGCTGTGAAAACAACTGACTGCGTAAACGAGTTGATAACGTTTGCTCGCCATCACTCGCACTACTATGGGAAACACTTGGCTGATATTCCCGACGCAATTACATCGCTCACACAACTACCACTGATTGATCCGGTTGAATATTGGAGCGACAGTCAGATCCTCAGTCATTGGCCGGTTCTGACAGGATCGGTAGAACAGGCACTGGTATTTAAAACCGGCGGTTCAAACAGTGCCGGCAAACTGTCGGTGTATACCCGGGATGAATGGCGCCGGTTGGTGCGTGAGTTCGGTAGCAGCCTGAATTGGCAATTCAAATCCGGTGACCGAGTGGCCAACCTGTTCTTTGCAGGTGATCTCTACGCCAGTTTCCTGTTCATCCACGACTCCCTGGCAAATGTCGCTGAAAACATCACCGAGTTTCCATTCACTGGCGACGTCGATTCGGCCGTTCTGGCCGAAGCGATCACGCAGAATCGGATCAATGTGCTGGCGGGCTTGCCCGCACACCTGCTGACCTTTGCGAGCTGGCTCAAGCATCGGGCGCAGACACTGCCCGGCGTTGATACCCTGCTCTATGGTGGAGAAAGCCTGTTTGCTTCACAGCGCCACCTCCTCAACCGGGCGTTTCCCAATGCGCGCATCAGCTCCATAGGCTACGCCAGCGTCGATGCCGGCTTCATCGGCGCAAACCATAGCGACTGTGCCGACGGCGAACATCGCATGCATGACAGTCACGCCCTTCTGGAGATCATCGACGAGCAGTCAGGTGAGGTCATCGAGGCGTGCGATCACGCCGGCTTGTTGGTGATCACCAACGTCAACCGGCGCTTGATGCCGCTGATTCGTTACCCGGTTGGCGACCGCGCCTGTTGGCGTGAACCCGCCGGCACTGCGCAGCGCAAATTCGCACTCAAGGGCCGCAGCGCGAACAGCCAACGGGTACGGGTGGGTATTTTGTCGCTGATTCCTGATGAGCTCGCCGAACTGGTTCGACGCACCGCCGCCAGTGATGACTGGCAACTGGTCATAGAACAGGTCGCGCACAAAGACGTATTGAGCCTCAAATGGGTGGCAACCGCGCAATCCACCACCATGGCCGAGGTCAACCTGGGGCTGGAGGCCGGGCTTATCGAGTTGTACCCGTTGATCACGCAACTGCAGGCAGACCAACTTCTGGATCTGCACGTGCGCTGCTGCACACTTGAAGATCTGCCACGCCATCCCCGCTCGGGCAAATGCCTGCGCGTGCTGGATCTGCGCCGTTACGAATACAACGACAAGGAGTTGATCGATGGAACAGTTGATCCTGCGTAACTATCGCGAAACCGATGCGACGGCCGTCAGCCAACTTTTCCGGCAGGTCTATGGCGACCATTACGTGCAGCCCCATGTGTACCTGCCGCATCTGATCAGCCAGAACCACGCCGACAAGCGCTGGCACTCGCTTGTCGCGGTGGTCGGGCAGCAGATTCGCGGCCATGCCACGCTGTTTCGCGACACCAACTCGCAAACCGCCGAGCTGGCATTGAGCGCGGTGCATCCTGATACCCGCGGGCAAAACATCGCCACACGCCTGGGCCAGCAACTGCTGGCGCACGCACAAGCGCTTGGCTGTCACGACGTATCCATCAAACAGGTGACCCATCATCCGTACACGCAGCGCATGGCGACCAACCTCGGCTTCCACAACACCGGACTGTTGCCGGATTACGTGCCCTCACCGTTCGGTTGCCCGGCGCCTGAATCGATTGTCCTGGGCTGTCGCGTCATCGACGGCTATCAACGCCCTTTGCCCAGGCAGACCTGGCCGGCCAGTTGCCGGGCCTTCATGCAGCATCTGTGTCGGGTATTCGGTACACAGGCGCAAATGACTCAATGGCGTGGCCCGGCGATTCAACTTGAACAACACGCCAATCGGCATGACATGCGAATCAAGGAATTAGCCCCCGGCCTGATCAAACAGATACAGCAACTGCCGCAGCATTGGTTGATTTCTATTCGGCTCGGACTGTCGCAGCACTTTGCCCGCGACCTGGACAGACTGGCGGCCATTGGATTTGTATTTACCGGGCTGGCACCCGTTGACGGCAGAGACGGGAACTGGATCGCGCTGTTTCACCGTGGCGTGCGACAACGCGCGCTGGAACTGCATTGCCCACGCATGCAGCATCTGCATGATGAGGTTCAGCGCAAAATCGAAGTTTGCTCGACCTGAAAGATTGGCCCGCTCACATTCGAGCGGGCCAATCTCTTGGGCTCAAACCCTGGATCTGACGCCTTTGTCGGTTGGCGGAGTCGTACCGTTGCCCATGCCGTAGGTCTTCAGGTTCTGCAGCACATAAATGGCTTTTTTGTACTCGGGGATCAAACCATTGGCGTATTTGTCGCCCCTGATGGCGTTGGTCTGAATGGTATCCAGTTGCGTGGCGAAGTATTCCAGCGCACTGAACTTCGCATCCGGGTCTTTCTGCACCCCGAAACGATCAAACTTGTCACCCGCATTGAGCAAGGTCATTGCGGTCAGATCGGAAATAAGACCTTTGCTTCGCAAAAATGTACTGAGGTTGCCCAACTGCTTCGCTGACACGTTATCCGGATCGAAACCCTTGATGTTCTTGTGCAGCTTTTGTTTGTCCATCTCAGCAATGTTGAGCACATTGGGATCGTTTCCAACCAAGGTCAGCATCTGCCTTACTTTGGTACTTTGCGACACCTGTTTGCCTCTGCTGCCGGTGTCCTGAACCAGTAAACCTGCCTTGCTTTGCCAGGCACCGGTATAGCCGATAGTCATGAGGGAGCTCCTTGTAGAACGGTCATGAAAAAGTCCTTGTCGACCTGTTTTGGTGCACGGAAGTATCTGCCGGCCAACTGATGGCACCAACCTTTTTATCTGTTTGCTTACAAATCTCGTACATTCTCAATACAAACCATCGAATGCCCGTAAATGCTGGCCCTTGAGCTAACCCTCAAAACGTTCTGACCAGGCCTTCTGCTCTAATCAAGCTGCTGGTTAGTTTGTATGTATCAACCCGGATACCTCCCGGCCGTCGGGTCGTATCTTTTTAGTACGTCTGTACCTAAAGCTTCTCGACATAGCGACGATACGTTAGGCATACCCGCACTGTTTTACCTCCTCCCCCTAATAAGAAACGCAGCTCAAGGACCGGTCTCCCATGCCCGCATTCCGCACCATTCAGGCTCGCTACACGCTGTTTCTGGTTCTGTTCATTCTGTTGTTGTCGGTGCTGACCGTGGTCGGGATCAGCCAACTGGTCGCTCCCAAGCTGCGTCATACCGAAGAACAGGTGGTGCTCAACCGCATCGCCGAAGTCGCCGAACAGATTCAGGGCGAACTGAACAAGGTTCAGGCGCAACAGCGCAGCATCACCCAGACCATCCCGCTGCTCGACAGCGCGGCCATCGACTCGGTGTTGCCGGGGCTGGTGGATCAGTACGGCGAGCTGAAGGTGTTCGGCGGCGGCATCTGGCCTCTACCGGGCCAGCGTGAAACCGGGCGCAACAAGTTCAGCACCTTCTGGCACCGCGATGCCTCGGGCAAACTGGCGGTCAACACGTTCTGGAACAGTGACGCGGCCCCCAACTATTACGACCAAAGCTGGTACAAGGGCGGCATGGCTACGCCACGCGGTCAGTGCGCCTGGGCCGCGGCCTACAAGGACGACGCCAGCGCCGAGCCGCGCACCAACTGCGCCATGGCCATCCAGAAGAACGGCAACGCCTGGGGCGTGTCGACCATCGACGTGACACTGGGCTTCTTCAATGACCTGGTGGCCCGCAAGGAAAAAGACCTCAACGCTGAAATGCTGATCGTTGAAGCCGACGGCAAGATCATCAGCAACAGTTCGCGCATCAGTGGCCCGATCGTGCTGAAGAACATCAGCGAACTGGCCGCCAGCTCCACCTTCGCCAGTCAAGTCAAAACCGGGCTGCAAAACCGCGATCAGGCGCAGCGTGTCGAGTTCGACAACAACGGTGAGGCCAGCACCTTCTTCATGCGTCCGATCGAAGGCACGCCGTGGTTCCTCGCCACCGCCCTGCCGACCAAAATGCTCACCGCCCAGCGCGACGACGTGCTCAGCACGCTGAGCCTGTTGCAGATTCCGATGGTGATCCTGCTGGTGCTGTTGCAACTCTATGCGATTCGCCAGTTGGTGCAGCGCATGAAAGCCTTGAAAGCCAATATCGACCTGCTCTCCAGCGGCGATGCCGACCTGACCCGACGCATCACCATCCGCGCCGAAGACGAACTTGGCGCCATCGGCCATTCGGTCAACACCTTTATCGCCTACCTGCAAAACATGATCGGCGAAGTCACCCAGGCCACCGGCGCCATGGCGTCGAGTCTGGACAACCTGCAGCGCACCTCGGCGCACACCAGTCAGATCCTGCTGCGCCACGCCTCGGAAACCGATCAGACCGTTACCGCTATCACCGAAATGAGTTCGACCGCCGAAAGCGTGGCGCAGAACGCCGCTGAAACCGCTGCGTTCACCCAGCGCGCCAACGAAAACGCCGACCGTTCGCGGGTGGTGGTGGGCGAAGCCACCAACAGCGTGGTGGCGTTGATCGACGAAGTGGCCAGCGCCACCCACAAAGTTGAAAACATGCAACAGGACGCCCAGCGCATCACCGAGATTCTCGGGGTGATCGGCGCAATTGCCGGGCAGACCAACCTGCTGGCCCTCAACGCCGCGATCGAAGCGGCCCGTGCCGGCGAGCAGGGTCGTGGCTTTGCCGTAGTGGCTGACGAAGTGCGTGCCCTTGCCGCCCGAACCCAGGCCAGCACATCGGAAATCAACGAGATGTTGACTCGCCTGACCCAAGGGGTGAGTTCGTCGGTCAGCGCCATGGAAAACACCCAAGCCAGTTGCCAATCGGCCGCCGATGCCACGGCACGGGTCAACTCCGGGCTGGATGAAATGGCCGGCTCCGTCAGCCACATCAACAGCCTGAGCACACAAATCGCCACCGCCGCCGAGCAACAGAGTGCAGTGACCGAAGAGATCAACCGCAGCATGGTGCAGATCCGGCACATGGTCGATGAACTGGTGCAAAGCGGCCAAGCCAGCGAACTCAACACCCGTCAGCTGCTGGAAGCCAATAGCCGCGTAAGTGCGATCATGGGCCGGTTCAAGGTAAGTTAAACCTCTGACAAATTTGTAATCTCTCGCTCAGCAGGCTGTCAGGGTTGATCTACGATCATCCTGCCAGCCTGCGCCGTATCAACTTGTAACATTGCGTTGATGCGGGACAGGATAATTCGGTCAAAATGCGTTCTTTTTGGCTGCCATCCAAGTCGAGAGCCCATCATGCGAAGCCACCTGCGTCTGGTCGCCCTGAGCGCCCTGTTCATCTCCTCCCTGGCGCAAGCCGCCGACCTGATCCCCATCGAAGTGCATCGCGACGCGAACTGCGGCTGCTGCAAAAAATGGATCAGCCATCTGGAAGCCAACGGTTTCAAAGTCCAAGAC
Source organism: Pseudomonas sp. FP2196 (assembly GCF_030687715.1). Taxonomy (GTDB): domain Bacteria; phylum Pseudomonadota; class Gammaproteobacteria; order Pseudomonadales; family Pseudomonadaceae; genus Aquipseudomonas. The sequence continues at coordinate 2,895,019 of NZ_CP117445.1, read as the reverse complement.
CATGTCGAAAGCGACATGAGCAGCTTCAAACAACAGCATGGCGTGCCGCCGCGCCTGGCCTCTTGCCACACCGCGATCATCAACGGCAAATTCGTCGAAGGCCATGTGCCGGCCGAACAGGTATTGGCGTTGAGCAAGCGTGACGATTTGCTCGGCGTTGCCGCACCCGGCATGCCGATGGGCTCACCAGGCATGGAAATGGACGGCATGAGCGACGCCTATCAAGTGATCGGCCTGAAAAAGGACGGCGCTGACGTGGTGGTGGCGGACTACCCGGCCCATTGATGGGCGCTGCTTACATCGGCTTGTTCTTTGCGGCATTCGGCGCGGCGACGCTTTTGCCGCTGCAGTCGGAGGCATTGCTGGTCGGGTTGATCGTCAGCGACCATTACTGGATCTGGGGTCTGCTGGCAGTGGCGACGCTGGGCAATGTGCTTGGTTCGCTGGTCAATTGGTGGCTGGGACGGGAGTTGGAGCGTTTTCAGGATCGACGCTGGTTTCCGGTCAGCGCCAGGCACATGGCCACGGCTCGCAAGCACTATGAGCGTTACGGGCATTGGTCGCTGTTGCTCAGCTGGCTGCCGATCATTGGCGATCCACTGACCCTGATTGCGGGCGTGATGCGCGAGCCGCTCGGGCGTTTCCTGCTGATCGTCACCTTCGCCAAAGGCGCACGTTATGCCGTACTGGCCATGCTGACGCTGGGCTGGCTCGGTTGAACATTCAGGCCCGGAGATTGCCTGTGTTTAATGTCGCCCTAATCCGGCCATTTCAGCATCGGCCGATTTCAAACGGAGTTTGACCTTATGTCTGTCACGATTTCCCGCTGGCTGCCGGGCTTGTTCCTTACCGCCGCCCTGCCCCTGTTTGCCCATGCCGCAGCCACCCCGGCCGAAGGCCCGGCGTACGGCCCGGAGTTGCAGGGCTTTGAATACCCTTACACGCTTAAACATTTCGCCTTCCAGTCCCAGGGCAAATCCTTGCAAATGGGTTACATGGACGTTGCTGCCCACGGCAAGGCCAACGGCCGCACCGTCGTGCTGATGCACGGCAAGAACTTTTGTGCGGCGACCTGGGACAGTTCGATCAAGGCCCTGAGCGAAGCGGGTTACCGTGTGGTCGCACCGGATCAGATCGGTTTCTGCACCTCCAGCAAACCGGACAACTATCAGTACAGTTTCCAGCAACTGGCGACCAATACTCAGCAGTTGCTCAAAGCGCTGGGCATCCAGAAAGCCACCCTGCTTGGCCATTCCACCGGCGGCATGCTCGCTACCCGTTATGCGCTGTTGTTCCCTGATCAGGTCGATCAACTGGCGCTGGTCAACCCGATCGGTCTGGAAGACTGGAAAGCCCTCGGCGTGCCGTATCGGACGGTGGATCAATGGTATCAGCGCGAACTCAAAGTCACCGCCCAAGGCATCCGCGACTACGAGCGCACCACTTACTACGACGGCCGCTGGAAACCGGAATTTGATCGTTGGGTCGACATGCTCGCAGGCCTGAGCAAAGGCCCGGGCAAGACCCAGGTGGCCTGGAACTCGGCGCTGATCTACGACATGATTTTCACCCAGCCGGTGTACTACGAGTTCAAGGACTTGAAGATGCCGACCCTGCTGCTCATCGGCACCTCCGACACCACCGCCATCGGCAAGGATCTGGCACCGCCCGAGTTGAAAGCGAAAATCGGTCACTACGATGTGCTCGGCAAACAAGTGGCAAAATTGATCCCGCAGTCGACGCTGGTGGAGTTTCCCGGCATGGGCCACGCTCCGCAGATGGAAGAACCGGCGCAGTTCCACAAGGCACTGCTCGGCTGGCTGGACAAGACCAATCCCGTTCGTTGATGAGGCAGGACTGATGGCGGTGCAGATGGCGGTAATCGATGACTGGCAGGACGTGGCCCGCGACGTGGTCGACTGGTCGGTCCTCGACAGCATCGGTGAAGTGACATTCGAACATGATTACCCGGCGGACAACGCCACGCTCGCCGAACGACTGGGCAAGTACCAGGTGATCTGCGTAATGCGCGAACGCACGCGGTTCGATGAAGACCTGCTCAAGCGCTTGCCCAATCTCAAGTTGCTGGTGACCGGTGGCATGCGCAACGCCGCGCTGGACATGCAGGCAGCGGCAAAATTGGGTATCAAGGTGTGTGGCACCGACAGCTACAAACACGCCGCGCCGGAACTGACGTGGGCGCTGATCATGGCGGCCACGCGCAATCTGGTGAACGAAGTCAATTCGCTGCGCGAAGGCCATTGGCAGCAAGGTTTGGGCGGCGATCTGCACGGCAAGACGCTGGGTATTCTCGGACTGGGCAGTATCGGTCAGCGAGTGGCGCAGTTTGGCCAGGTGTTCGGCATGCGGGTGATTGCCTGGAGCGAAAACCTCACGGCCGAACGTGCGGCGCAGGTGGGTGTGACCTATGTCGGCAAGCAGGAACTGTTCGAACAGGCCGATGTGCTGTCAGTGCATCTGGTACTCAGTGAACGCAGTCGCGGGCTGGTCGATGCGCAGGCGCTGGGCTGGATGAAGCCGACTGCACTGTTGGTGAACACTGCTCGCGGGCCAATCGTCGATGAAGCGGCGCTGATCAAGGTTTTGCAGAAACAGCGTATTGCCGGGGCAGCGCTGGATGTCTTCGATCAGGAGCCACTGCCGGCACTGCACCCGTTTCGCACACTGGATAACGTGCTGGCCGCGCCGCACGTGGGTTATGTCAGTCGGCAGAACTATGCGCAGTTCTTTTCGCAGATGATCGAGGATATTCAATCTTGGGTCGCAGGTAATCCTGTTCGTATATTGAATTAACACGGCTCCGTAGGAGTTGCCGAACGCGGCCCGAGCCTTCGGCAGCTCCTACAGGTGGCTTCTGTTGTCAGCCCATCAAAAAACTGTCCGCACCACAACAGTGCACCTCATCTTCCCGCCAGCACAAAATCGTGACCGCTCAGTCACTGTTTTGCCCCCACTACGCAAAAAAACCTGCACTTCGTCGGTGCGTTTCCATCCTCACACCACGGTTTCCGTGCCTCGCCAACCGATTGTCGAACAATTTACCCATTCCCCCTCGCCCGCTCTAGTATCTGGCCTAGACTGATTTTCGCGGGGCGAAACCGGCCGGTCACACCACAGCAAAATAATCGAAACTTTTGCCGAAGACGGCGGGTCATCTGAAAGGCAGGGGGAACACGACTGGTTCATTCCTTGCAATGGCCTCACCACCCATTCTGCTAGCGCGTGTTGGGTAGCGTTTGCTCACCGATGCGAGGCGCGTTTGCGCCCGGCCACAGGACTTGGCCATGGACATCGCTTGTTCAAGACAAGAATCAGATCAACGAGACGGGAGATTCATATGATCAGTGCGGCATTGGATATTCAGGGAGAGCGTGCTCAGCAGTCAGTAGGCGAAGCGAGTACCGTCAGCGTTCCCGGCAGCCGATCGATCAGCGTCCCCGGCACCAAGACGCTGACTCCGGTAGCGAGTCAGAATCCCAACAAGAAAAAAGTATTGTTCGTGACTTCGGAAATCGCAGATCTGGTGAAGACCGGCGGTCTGGGTGACGTTTCCGCCGCCCTGCCTCGCGCCATGGCCCATCTGCACGACGTGCGGGTGTTGATCCCCGGTTATCCGCAGGTGATGCACAGCGAAAACCCGATCCATATCATCGGCGAACTCGGCGGCCACGCCGCGCTGCCACCGTGCAAGATCGGACGCATGGACATGCCGGACGGGCTGGTGATCTACGTGCTGATCTGCCCTGAGCTCTACGAGCGCGAAGGTTCGCCCTACGGTGCCAACAACGGTCGCGACTGGCCGGACAACCACATTCGCTTTGCTCGCCTGGGTCTGGCTGCTGCCGATATCGCCGCCAATCTGGCCCAAATCCACTGGTGCCCGGATCTGGTGCACGCCCATGACTGGCCGGCCGGCCTGGCCCCTGCCTATATGCACTGGCGTGGGCAGCGCACGCCAACACTGTTCACGATTCACAACCTGGCCTATCAAGGCGTCACCAGCCTCGGCTCCTGCCCCGAGCTCGGCATTCCCAATCATGCCCTGCAACAGGAAGGCATGGAGTTCTACGGCAAGATGTCGTTCCTCAAGGCCGGCATGGCGTACTCCAGCCACATCACCACGGTCAGCGCCACCTACGCGCAGGAAATCACTACCCCGGATTTCGGTTGCGGCCTCGACGGCTTTCTCGCCGCCAAGACTCAGCAGGGTTTGCTCAGCGGTATCCCCAACGGGATTGATGAGAGCTGGGACGCGGCCACTGACCCACATCTATTCGCGCCCTTCGCCATTGGCGATTGGGAAGGCAAAGCAGTCAACGCCGCTCACGTTCGCGACCTTTTCGGTCTGAACGACTCCGAAGGCCCGTTGTTCGCAGTGGTCTCGCGTCTGGTCTATCAGAAAGGCCTGGACCTGACCGAGGCAGTCTCCGAGTACATCGTACAGAACGGCGGCCAGATCGCGATTATCGGTCGTGGCGAGCCGGAAGAAGAGCAAGCCATGCGCGAATTGGCGCTGCGCTTTCCCGGCCAGGTCGGCGTACGTATCGGCTTCAACGAAACCGACGCCCGCCGGATGTTTGCCGGCAGCGATTTCCTGCTGATGCCTTCGCGTTACGAGCCTTGCGGCTTGAGCCAGATGTACGCCCAGCGCTTCGGTTCGTTGCCGGTAGCACGCAACACCGGCGGGCTGGCCGACACCATCGAAAACGGCGTCACCGGGTTCCTGTTCGACGAGTCTACCGCCGACAGCTACCGCGAAGCTCTGAGCCGCGCATTCAAGGTCTTTGCCTTTCCAGAACTGCTCAACGCCATGCGTTGCCGGGCCATGGCCGCGCCGTTCAATTGGTGCAAAGCGGTCGAACCCTACGCTGAACTCTATGAACAACTGGTCGCCAAGGCGCTGGGTAAAGCACACCACAAATAATCAGGGAGTTTTCCACGATGCCGTTACGGACCCAAGAGAACTGGCCCCACGGCGCGATCATGCAGGACGCCGAACACACACAATTTGCGCTCTGGGCGCCGGATGCGTTTTACGTCAGCGTGGAGCTGGAGGACGGACAGTCGCTGCCAATGCTGCCGCAGGCCGATGGTTGGTTTGTGATCAAGACCCGTTGCCCGGCGGGCACGCGTTACCGCTACAACATCGATGGCGAACTTGAGGTGCCCGACCCAGCCTCCAGAGCACAGGACGGCGACCTGGACCGCCGCAGCGTAGTAGTCGATCCGCTGGCCTATCAGTGGCGACACAGCGCCTGGCAAGGCCGGCCGTGGAGTGAAGCGGTGATCTACGAGCTGCACGTCGGTGCGCTTGGCGGATTTGCCGAGGTCGAACAGCACTTGCAACGCTTGGTTGAGCTGGGTGTCACCGCCATCGAACTGATGCCGCTGGCGCAGTTCCCGGGTGATCGAAACTGGGGTTACGACGGCGTCCTCCCGTATGCGCCGCAAGCGTCATACGGCACCCCGGAACAACTCAAGCACTTGATCGACAGTGCTCACGGCCATGGTCTGGCGGTGATTCTCGATGTGGTCTACAACCACTTCGGCCCCGATGGCAATTACCTGCACCGTTACGCCAAAGGCTTCTTTCGCGAGGACAAACATACCCCGTGGGGCGTGGCGATCGATTTTCGACGTACCGAGGTGCGCGAGTTTTTCATCGAAAACGCGTTGATGTGGCTGCTCGAATACCGCTTCGACGGCCTGCGCCTGGACGCGGTGCACGCCATCGAAGATCCGGACTTTCTCAGTGACATGGCCCAGCGAATCCGCCAGCAGATCGACCCGAGCCGTCATGTCTGGCTGACCGTGGAAAACGAGCTCAATCAATCGAGCCTGCTGGAGAATGATTACGACGCGCAGTGGAACGACGACGGCCATAACGCTTTACATGTGTTGCTGACCGGCGAAACCGATGCCTATTACGCCGACTATGCCCTGCAACCCACCGAGCAATTGGTGCGTTGTCTGAGTCAGGGCTTCGTGTTTCAGGGCCACATCACCCGACATGGCGAACCCCGGGGCGAACCGAGTGAACATCTGCCTTCGACCGCGTTTGTCCTGTTCCTGCAGAACCACGATCAGATTGGCAACCGCGCCTTTGGCGAGCGCCTGCATCAACTGGCCGATCCCCGCGCTGTTCAGGCAGCAACCGTGCTGTTGCTGCTGTCGCCGATGATCCCGATGATGTTCATGGGCGACGAGTTTGCCGCCGAGCAGCCGTTCCTGTTCTTCACCAGCCATCACGGCGAACTGGCGGAATTGGTACGCGAGGGCCGGCGCAACGAATTCGCTGCGTTCGGCGCCTTCAACGATCCGCAAAAACGCGAGCAAATTCCCGATCCTAACGCCGAACAAACCTTCCATGCCTCACAGCCACGGCTGATTGGAAACGGCACGCCACTGCAACAGCAAACCCTCGCGCTGTACCGGCAACTCCTGCAATTGCGCCATAAACACATCATCCCCCACTTGTCTGGTACTCAGGCGCTGGGAGCGCAAATGCTCGGCCATGGCGCCGTCAGCGCACGCTGGCGCCTGGGCGATGGCAGTGAGCTGCGAATCGACCTGAACCTCAGTGATACGGCGGTGGTCAACCCTCCACGGTCCGGCGCAGTGTGGCTTTTTCAAAAGCCACCCGCAGGCGAACTGTCGGATGAGGGCCTGCTGCCCCCGTATTGCGCGCTTGTCAGCCTCACGGCCGCAACCCCTTTGCAACCTTTGGATGGAGAGCGCCTATGAGCGATGCGCAACTGGAAATTCTTGCAAGCAGAGCCGGCCTGGCCGTCGACTGGATCGACGCCAATGGCCGCCCGCAAAAAGTCGCTCCGGCGGTGTTACGCAATGTCCTGATCGGCCTTGGCCACCCTGCCAGCACCTCCCAGGAAATCGACGCCAGCCTGCTTGAACTGCAACAGGTCCAGCAAGACCGTCACTTGCCGCCGCTGCTGACCAGTGATGTCGGCGTCGGCGTTGATCTTGCGCGTTATTTCAAGCCTGAGACCCCGTGTGAGATCCACCTTGAAGACGGTTCGCGCATGAACCTGAAACTCGATTCCGAGTCGGTACTGCCCGGCCTGATCCCGGTCGGCTATCAACAGGTTCACATTGACGATCAATACTTCACACTTGCCGTGGCTCCTGAGCGCTGCTTCAGCGTCGGCGACGCGGTAGACAATCCGATCCCTCGCGCCTGGGGTCTCAGCGTGCAGCTATATGGCTTGCGTCGCCCCGGCGATGGTGGCTTCGGCGACACCCAGGCACTGGAAGAACTGGCGCGGGTGGCCGGTGAACGCGGTGCGGACGCACTGGCGATCAGCCCGCTGCACGCAATGTTCAGCGCCGACACCGGGCGCTACAGTCCCTATTCGCCATCCAGCCGTTTGTTTCTCAATTCCCTGTATGCCGCGCCCGGCGCAATTCTCGGTGAGCGGGCTTTGCGCGATGCGATCGACAGCGCTGGGCTGGCCGAGCAGTTTGCGAAACTGGAAGATCTGAAACTGATCGACTGGCCCGCCGCTGCCGAGGCCAAGCACAAACTGCTTCAAGCCCTGTACGACGGATTCACTGCGGGCGATCATCCGTTGCACCCCGACTTCGCCAGTTTTCGTCATGCCGGTGGCGAGGCGCTGGAAAATCACTGCCGCTTCGAAGCCATCCAGGAAATGCGCGCCGCACGTGGCGAAAGCCTCGACTGGCGCGAATGGCCAGAACATTGGCACGACCCGCGCGGCGCCGCCCTCGAAGCGTTTGCCGAAGAATATGCCGAGCGCATCGGTTACTTTGCATTCTGCCAATGGCTGATCCACCGATGCCTGGAGCGTGCGCAAACCGCCGCGCGCAGCGCCGGCATGGGCATCGGCCTGATCGCCGACCTTGCCGTGGGTGCCGATGGCGCTGGCAGTCAGGCCTGGAGCTTTCAGGACGAACTGCTCGCCTCGCTCACCGTTGGTGCGCCGCCGGACATCCTTAATCGCTCCGGTCAGGGCTGGGGAATTTCCGCGTTTTCCCCCGAAGGCCTGATCCGCAACGGCTTTCGCGCGTTCATCGAAATGCTGCGCGCGAACTTCGCTCACGCCGGCGGTTTGCGCATCGACCATGTCATGGGCCTGCAACGCCTGTGGGTGATTCCCAACGGCGCGGCACCGGCCGACGGTGCCTACCTCTATTACCCGGTGGACGATCTGTTGCGCTTGCTGACACTGGAATCCCATCGTCATCAAGCGATTGTGCTCGGCGAAGACCTCGGCACCGTGCCCGACGGTCTCCAGGAAAAACTCATTGCCCGCTCCATGCTCGGCATGCGCGTGCTGTTGTTCGAACAGGACAACACCCGTTTCAAACCGATTCTCGACTGGCCGGATAACGCATTGGCGACCACCAGCACTCACGATCTGCCGACGCTAAACGGCTGGTGGCATGGTCGCGACATCGACTGGAATTCGCGACTGGGTTTTGTCGATGGCAACGGCGAAATCGAATGGCGCCGGCATCGTCAACGGGAACGCGAAGGCCTGCGCGGAGCGTTGAGCCAGGACCCGCAGAACTTTCGCGAGGAGTCCCACGAGGCCGATCAGGTGGTGGACGCCAGCGTGCGTTTCCTCGGGCATACCCGCGCGCCGCTGGTGTTGCTACCGCTGGAAGACGCGCTGGGCATCGACGAACAAGCCAATCTGCCAGGCACGATCGATACGCATCCGAACTGGTCGCGGCGCCTGCCCGGCGCCAGCGAGGCGTTGCTCGACGGTGCGGATGCCGCGCGGCGTCTTGAACTATTGGCGTGCGCACGCCTTCAGGCAGCCGAGCGTGACCAATGAATCAAGCGCTCATCCAGCCGTTGCGCGCCACCCTGCGCCTGCAATTTCACAAAGGCTTCACGCTCGAACAAGCGGTGCCGCTGGTGCCGTATTTCGCCCGTCTGGGCATCAGCCACATCTACGCCTCACCACTGCTCGCGGCGCGGGCAGGCTCGATGCACGGCTACGACGTGGTCGACCCGACTCAGGTCAACCCGGAACTTGGCGGCGAACCCGCGCTAAGGAATCTGGTCAGCGCCCTGCGCGAACACAACATGGGCCTGATCCTCGACATCGTCTCCAACCACATGGCGGTCGGCGGCAGTGACAATCCATGGTGGTTGGACCTGCTGGAATGGGGACGCCTGAGCCCCTACGGTGAGTTCTTCGACATTCAATGGCACTCGCCGGATCCGTTGATGGAAGGCCAGTTGCTGTTGCCGTTTCTCGGCAGCGATTACGGCGTCGCGTTGCAGGAAGGCACGCTGAAGCTGCATTTCAATGCGCAAAACGGCAGCTTCCACGTCGAACATTACGACCACCATTTCCCGATCTGCCCGAACGATTACGGCGAATTGCTCAAACCCGAGGATGCGCTGAAAACTCTCGCCGATCATTTCAGTACACTCAGCTATCAGACCAATGCCCATTCACTGGCCGGCCCACTGAAGGAAGAGCTGCGGCAACTGGCCAGAGATCCGCAGATCCTTGAAGCCATCCAGCGCAATCTGGAGCATTACGACTCAACCACCGAAAAAGGCTTCCACAAGCTCCATCAGTTGCTGGAGCGCCAGAGTTATCGCCTCGCCAGTTGGCGCACGGCGGCTGACGACATCAACTGGCGGCGTTTCTTCGACATCAATGAGTTGGGTGGTTTGCGCGTCGAACGTCCGGCGGTGTTCGAAGCGACCCACGGCAAAATCTTTCAGTTGATCGCCGAAGGGTTGGTCGACGGTTTGCGCATCGACCATATCGACGGCCTCGCCGATCCGCGCGGTTACTGCCGCAAACTGCGTCGGCGCGTCGACCTGTTGGCGCCGGGGCGGCACTTGCCGATCTACGTCGAAAAGATCCTCGGTGCCGGCGAAACCCCGCGCCGCGACTGGGCGGTGGATGGCACCACCGGTTACGAGTTCATGAATCAGCTGTCGCTGCTGCAACACGATCCGGACGGCGAATACGTCTTGGGCGACTTGTGGCAACGCCGCACCGAACGCCCTGCCGCGTTTATCGAAGAAGCACAACTGGCGCGTCAGCAGATCCTCAACGGCTCGCTGGCCAGCGATTGCGAAAGCGTCGCCCAGGCGCTGCTACAAGTGGCCCGTGATGACCTGATGACCCGCGACCTGACCCTCGGCGCGATTCGCCGTGTGTTACAGGCGTTGATCGTGCACTTCCCGGTGTATCGCACCTACATCAGCGCAATGGGTCGCTCGGCGCAGGATGACGTGTTTTTCCAGCAGGCCATGGACGGTGCGCGGCAGGCACTGGGCGAAGGCGACTGGCCGGTGCTCGATTGCGTTGCAGCGTGGCTCGGTGGCACCCCATGGCGACAAAAGCCACGCGGACGCTCGCGCAAAATCCTCAAACATGCCTGCGTGCGCTTCCAGCAACTGACTTCCCCGGCGGCCGCCAAAGCCGTGGAAGACACCGCGCTGTATCGTTCGGCGGTGCTGCTGTCGCGCAATGACGTCGGCTACAACACCGAGCAGTTCAGCGCGCCAGTCAGCGATTTCCACGAGATCAATCAGCAACGCTTGAGCCAGTTCCCCGACAACCTGCTGGCCACAGCCACCCACGACCACAAACGCGGCGAAGATACCCGCGCGCGCCTCGCGGTGCTCAGCGAGCGCAGCCACTGGTATGCCGAACAGATTGAACTGTGGCGCGCCCTCGCCCGCCCCGTGCGCAGCGATGACCAAATGCCGTCGACCGGTGATGAGCTGATTCTCTACCAGGCACTGCTCGGCAGTTGGCCGCTGGATTTACACGACGGTGATCAGGCGGGTTTTGCCGACTACGCCAAACGCATCTGGCAATGGCAACAGAAAGCCCTGCGTGAAGCCAAGCTGCAAAGCAGTTGGAGCGCGCCCAACGAAGCCTATGAAGACGCAGCGCAAGCGTTCACTGAAAAACTCCTCACCGGTGAAGAAGGTGAATTGCTGCGCGCGGCGTTGAGCAAGACCGTCAACAGCATCGCGGCGGCCGGCGCACTGAACGGCTTGGCGCAAACCTTGCTGCGCATGACGGTGCCGGGGGTGCCGGATTTGTATCAAGGCAACGAGTTCTGGGACTTCAGCCTGGTCGATCCGGACAACCGCCGGCCGGTGGATTACCCCGCTCGGGAGCAGGCTTTGGCGGCGCAGGCGCCGATCACAGACCTGCTGTCGAACTGGCGTGACGGTCGCATCAAGCAAGCCTTGATTGCCCAAGTGCTGAACCTGCGCGCTGAACACGCCGAGCTGTTCCGGCGTGGCACGTATCAGGCTCTGGAGGTGCTGGGTAGCCAGGCGCACCACGTGCTCGCGTTCGCCCGCGAACATCAAGGTCAGCAAGCCATCGTGATCGTGCCGATTCGCTGCGCGGCACTGCTGGAAAACAGTGCCGTCCCGCAAATCGATGCGCTGCGCTGGGGCGATACGCGGGTGGTTTTACCGTTCGCCGCCTCTGACAAAAATCTGAAGGGACTTTTTGCAACCACAGCAGTCACAAAAAACAGGGAGCTGAATGTCAGCGACGCGCTGGGGGATGTCCCGGTCAATCTCTTTATCCAACACTTAACGTAAGCATGAGTTCAGTTCAGGAGCATTGCGATGAGCACCGACGATAAACGCATCCGCGAATTCGCCTATCAGATCTGGGAATCGGAAGGTAAGCCCGAGGGCCACGAAGAGCGCCACTGGGAGATGGCGCGCAAACTGGCCGAGGCCGAAGCACTGGCACCGAAGAAATCACCGAAGGCTGCCGGCAGCAAAACCGTTGGCAAGACCGCCGAGGTCAAGGCGCCAGCCGCCAAGCCCAAAGCCCCGGCCAAAACCAAGCCTGCGAGCGCCGCCAAAGTCGTGCCACCGGGCGAAAAAGCAGTCGAGAAAAAGCCTAAGGTGCCACGCAAGCCCCCGGCGAACTGACGCTTTCCCCGATTATTGAACTGAATGACTGTGTGGCGGGCGTGCTCGCCACAGAGGGGTCGTTCGCCCTCAAGAAACACGCATAACCCCTGTAGGAGTGAGCCTGCTCGCGATCGCTTGCTGATAGTCAACATCGATGTCGCCGGATTTACCGCTATCGCGAGCAGGCTCACTCCTGAAGATTTGTGTCAGCCCAGAATTCACCCGTTTTTTTGCAGGAGCAATCATGACCCGTCCAAAAAAAGCCGAGCCCGCACAGCACGCCGAGCCCTCGAGAATTCGTGAGGGTCTGCCCTTCCCGCTCGGTGCGACCTGGGACGGCTTGGGGGTGAACTTTGCCCTGTTCTCCGCCAACGCCACCAAGGTCGAACTGTGCATCTTCGACGATGCCGGTGAAGTCGAGCTCGAACGCATCGAACTGCCCGAATACACCGATGAGATCTACCACGGCTACTTGCCCGACGCCCATCCGGGGCTGATTTATGGCTACCGCGTCTACGGCCCGTATGACCCGGCCAACGGCCACCGCTTCAACCACAACAAACTGCTTATCGACCCCTACGCCAAACAACTGGTCGGCCAACTCAAGTGGTCAGAAGCCTTGTTCGGCTACACCATCGGCCACCCCGACGCCGACCTCAGTTTCGACGAACGCGACAGCGCGCCATTCGTGCCCAAATGCAAAGTCATCGACCCGGCCCACACCTGGGGCAACGACCATCGCGTCAGCGTGCCGTGGGACAAGACGATCATTTATGAAACCCACGTGCGCGGCATCAGCATGCGCCATCCCTCGGTGCCGGAGAATGTGCGCGGCACCTTCGCCGGGTTGATGGTCGACGATGTGCTCGAACACATTCGCAAGCTCGGCGTGTCCACCGTCGAGTTGCTGCCGATCCATGCCTTCGTCAACGATCAGCATCTGCTGCACAAAGGCATGACCAACTACTGGGGTTACAACAGCATCGCGTTTTTCGCCCCGGATCCGCGCTATCTGGCCAGCGGCAAGATTGCCGAATTCAAGGAGATGGTCGCGCACCTGCACGAAGCCAATCTGGAAGTGATTCTTGACGTGGTCTACAACCACACCGCCGAGGGCAACGAGCAAGGCCCGACCCTGTCGATGCGCGGCATCGACAACGCCTCGTATTACCGCTTGATGCCCGACGACAAGCGCTACTACATCAACGATTCCGGCACCGGCAACACGCTGGATCTGAGCCACCCGTGCGTGCTGCAAATGGTCACCGACTCGCTGCGTTATTGGGCCAGCGAGATGCATGTCGACGGCTTCCGTTTCGACCTGGCGACTATTCTCGGCCGCTATCACGACGGTTTCGATGAGCGTCACAGCTTCCTCGTTGCCTGCCGTCAGGACCCGGTGTTGCGTCAGGTGAAAATGATCGCCGAACCGTGGGATTGCGGCCCCGGCGGCTATCAGGTCGGCAACTTCCCGCCGGGCTGGGTCGAGTGGAACGACAAATTCCGCGACACCGTGCGCGCGTTCTGGAAGGGTGACGACGCCCAGGTCGCCGACTTTGCCAGCCGCATGACCGCGTCCGGCGAGATGTTCAACCAGCGCGGCCGGCGGCCGTATTCATCGGTGAACTTCATCACTGCCCACGACGGCTTCACCCTCAACGATCTGGTGTCGTACAACGACAAGCACAACGAAGCCAACGATGAGAACAACCAGGACGGCAGCAACAACAACCTGTCGTGGAACCATGGTGTTGAAGGCCCCACTGACGATCCCGAAATCAACGCCCTGCGCCATCGGCAGATGCGCAACTTCTTCGCAACGCTGCTGCTGGCGCAAGGCACGCCAATGATCGTCGCCGGCGACGAATTCGCCCGCACTCAGGATGGCAACAACAATGCCTATTGCCAGGACAGCGAGATCGGCTGGGTCAACTGGGACCTGAGCGAGGACGGCAAGGCCCTGCTCAAATTCGTCAAACGCCTGATCAAGCTCCGTCTGGCTTATCCGATCCTGCGTCGTGGGCGCTTCCTGGTCGGCGAGTACAACGAGGACATCGGCGTCAAGGACGTCACCTGGCTCGCCCCGGACGGCACCGAGATGACCACAGAGCATTGGCATGATGCGCACAACCGTTGCCTGGGCATGTTGCTCGACGGCCGCGCGCAGGAAACCGGGATTCTGCGCAAGGGTGCCGACGCGACCCTGCTGCTGGTGGTCAACGCCCATCACGACATCGTCAACTTCACCTTGCCGGAAGTCCCGGAGGGCAGTTTCTGGACGTGCATGATCGACACCAATCAGCCGGCGATCCGTGGCCAGGAGCGCTTCGACTTCGGTCACGAGTACTCGGTCACCGGGCGTTCGCTGCTGCTGTTTGAACTGCAACGTGAAGAAGAAGACTGATATGGACTTGCAGAACTATCTGGCCCGCCGCCCACCGGACTATGCCGACACGTTCGCGCTCGGCGGGTGCCTGCGAGCCATGGTTGAAGCCGGACTGGATCGTTTGCCGCTGCCGGGCAGCGGTCACACGCTGGAGCGTTTTCGGCATCTGGCTGATGTCGGCGGGCATGATCTGGGGTTATGCAAACTCTATGAAGGCCATACCGACGCGCTGGCAATCATCGAGCAATTGGGTGGTTCGCCAACGCCGGGCAGCACGTGGGGCATGTGGGCGGCAGAACCGCCGCAAGCGCGGGTGCAAGTGCGCCCCGCCGGGCACTTGGTGACGCTGCACGGACGCAAGGCCTGGTGTTCCGGCGCTGCCGCGCTGAGCCATGCGCTGCTCACCGCGTGGGATGCCGACGATCAGCAACAATTGGTCGCCGTCGCACTGGATCAACCGGGCGTGACCGTCACCGATCAAGGCTGGCAAGCGGTCGGTATGGGCGCGACCGGCAGCGTCGAAGTACTGTTCGACGGCGCCGAAGCGCAGGCCATCGGTAACCCCGGCGATTACCTGCAACGCCCGGGTTTCTGGCAGGGCGGGATCGGCATCGCAGCGTGTTGGTATGGCGCTGCGCGGCACATCGGTGAATGCCTGCGCAAACACTGTGCCCATCGAGACGAGCCGCATGCCCTCGCCCATCTCGGCGCGGTCGACACTGCCTTGCAGGCGGCCGCCGATGTCCTGCGCTTCAGCGCGTTGCACATCGATGCAAATCCTGAGGACAGCGCCGAACTGCTGGCCCGGCGCGCCCGCGCCGTGGTGGAACAATCTGCCGAGCACGTGATCCGCGAAGCCGGGCGTGCCCTGGGGGCCGGGCCCTATTGCAAGGATCGGCATTTCGCCCGGCTGATCGCCGATCTGCCGGTGTTTCTGCGTCAAAGCCACGCCGAACGCGACCTCGCCGCCCTCGGCCAATTGGTTGCCGATCAACCCGAAGAGGCATGGATGCTATGAACGCCGTCAAGAAAGAGAATCCGATCGTCGGCCAAGGCACGTCCCTGCACCAGTGGCAGGGTTCGCGGCAACTGGCGCAACTGGACAGCATTGATATTCAAAGTCTGGTTCCGCCGGGCGCAAGAGCAATAATCATCGCGCCACACCCGGACGATGAAGTACTCGGTTGCGGCGGCTTGCTGCAATTGCTTGCCGCTGCGGGCCGCCCGCTGCAATTGATCTCGGTCACCGACGGCTGTGCCAGTCATCCCGGCTCCGAGCGCTGGCCGGTGGAGCGCCTGAGCGTGATCCGCCCGCAGGAATCCGCCGAAGCGCTACGGCGCCTCGGCCTGCCCATGCATCGATTGAAATGGCTGCGTGGCGGTTTCACTGACACGCAAGTAGCGGCGCAAGAAGCTGAGCTGAGCGACTTTATCGAGCGGCATCTGCGCCCCGATGATGTCATTTTTACCACTTGGCGCGAGGACGGCCATTGCGACCACGAGGCTGTCGGTCGCGCCAGTATCGAAGCGGCGCGCAGAGTCGGCGCAACCTGCCATGAGCTACCCGTGTGGACATGGCACTGGGCAACGCCTGAAGACACGTTGGTGCCGTGGCAACGGGCACGCAAGATTCTGCTGTCGCCTGAGCAAGTGGCGCGCAAACGCCACGCAGTACACGCCTTCGCCAGCCAACTGGAAGGCGACGTGGCCGCCGGACTCGGCCCGGTGCTGGCGCCGTACGTGCTCGATCGCCTGCTGCAGCCGTTCGAAGTGGTGTTTCTATGAGCGTCGAGGATCGTTACTTCGAAGGCCTGTTCGCCGGCAACGATGACCCTTGGGCGTTCCGCCAGCGCTGGTATGAGCAACGCAAACGCGCAATGACCCTCGCCGCTTTGCCGCGTGCGCATTACCGGTCAATTTTCGAGCCGGGCTGCGCCAATGGCGAGTTGAGTGCCGAACTGGCCGGTCGCTGTGACCGACTTCTGTGCTGTGACACGGCGAGCGCTGCGGTGAATCTGGCGACCACCCGATTGAGCCTGTTTGATCACACCGAAGTACGCCAAAGTCGTTTGCCCGGCGACTGGCCGGAGGAAAAATTCGACCTGATTGTATTTAGCGAGATCGGCTACTACCTCGACAGTAAAGATCTGACAGAAGTAATCCGCCAGATCAGCGATTCCCTGACCGCCGACGGCCAACTGCTGGCCTGCCACTGGCGCCCCCCCATCGACGGCTGCCCGTTGAATGCACGGCAGGTTCACGACTTGATCCACGAACAATTGCACTTGCCGCGCGTGGTGCTGCATCAGGAGGCCGACTTTATTCTTGAAGTATGGAGTCGCGAACCGCGCTCGGTGGCGGCGCTGGAGGGTTTGCGATGATTGGCATTTTGATCCCGGCACACAACGAAGAAGACCTGCTCGACGACTGCCTGAACGCCGCGCTAAGGGCCAGCCGGCACGGTTTGCTCGCTGGCGAACGGGTTGAAGTGCTGGTGGTGCTCGACAGTTGCACTGATCGCTCGGCGCAGATCGTCAGCGGCTATCCGGTGCAGAGCCTGCATATTGATGCGCGCAATGTCGGCCAGGCCCGTGCCGCCGGCGCGCAGCTGTTGCTTGAGCGCGGGGCGCGCTGGATCTCCTGCTCCGACGCCGACAGCCGCGTCGCCGATGACTGGCTGGTGGCGCAGCTCGGGTTGGGTGCGGACGCGGTATGCGGCACGGTCACTGTCGAGCGCTGGCATGAATCGTTCGATGAAGCGGCACAAATCCACTACCACCGTCACTATCGGGCCTGTGACGGCCATCGTCATATCCACGGTGCCAATCTTGGCGTCAGCGCCGATGCCTATCGCTGGGCCGGAGGCTTTAAACCGCTGGCCTGCGACGAAGACGTGCAATTGGTGCGGGAGCTGGAATTGGTCGGCGCGAACATCGCCTGGAGCCATCGCCCACAAGTGCATACCAGCGCCCGCTTCGACAGCCGCGCGCGTGGCGGATTTGGCGACTACTTGCGAAATCTGGCACAGATGAAACAAAAAAAAGCGGATCAGATTGATCTGTGACGCGACGAACCACGCTTCATGAGCAATACTCTGCTGCGCGGCAATCCAGGGTTCGGAGCACCGCACGGCAATCAACCAGCCTTCACGGGTCGGCCGCGTCGGATATTCGGGACTGCGAGCACGATTGAGGGCGAGACAACACAAGGACGTCGTACCCATGAAACCGTTATCGCTCATCGAAAACAGCCCGTCGGCGCAAATCTGGAACAGCGCCCCGCAACTCGACAATATTCCCGTCATCAACACCCGCAGTCTGGTGCCGCCCGGCGCCCGCGCCGTGGTGATCGCCCCGCACCCCGGGGACGAAGTGGTGACCTGCGGCGGCCTGCTGCAATTACTCTCAAGTCTTGGTCATCCGCTGCAACTGCTCTCCATCACCGACGGCAGTGCCAGCCACCCCGGCTCGCGCCAATGGTCGGAAAAACGCCTGAGCGTATTTCGCCCGCAGGAAAGCGTCGAAGCCCTGCGTCGCCTCGGCCTGCCGATGCACAGCCTGAAATGGGTGCGCGGCGGTTTCACCGACAACGCCCTGACCGACCAGCATGTTCAACTGACCGAGTTCATCGGCCGCTACTTGCGGCCCGGTGACGTGGTGTTCAGCACTTGGCGCGGGGATGGCAACGACGATCATGAGGCGGTGGGTCGCGCCGCCGCCGAAGCTGCCGAACTGGCCGGTGGGACCTTCCACGATGTGCCGGTCTGGGCCTGGCACTGGCCAGAGCGCGATCAAAAACTGATCCCTTGGCAGCGCGCACGCAAACTGCGCCTCGACACTTGGACCGTCGCGCGCAAAAGCCACGCCACCCACGCCTACGCCAGCCAGCTCAAGGGCGAACCGGCGATCGGCATCGCCCCGATGCTGCCACCGGTGATTCTGGAGCGGATGCGTTTGCCCTATGAAATCGTCTTCGTCTGACGGCCGCGGGAAGCATGCGTCTGCCACACTGAATTATCTTTAACGACCACCACCGCCCTCTGTGGAGCAGTCGCAGGTTGCGATCCTTTGCTGCTTGAACTCGCACATCTCGATGACCCATAACGAATGATGTGATGGATGTGCTGGGCCGGCAGATTCAGTGGCGGGTCTGATTGGCGAGCAAGAAAAACGCGAACACCTCCCTTCCAATGCAGGAGCGAGCCTGCACGGTTATGTGGGCTGATCCAAAGGAACTGTCGTCCTGCCGCATCAGTCGCATGAACAGATAGCCACGATTCATAGGAGCGAACGTGTCCAGCGACCCCAAGCGTCACGCCGTCGACGCCCCCGTCATTCATCGCCTGCGCGTGCTGACGGTCAATACCCACAAGGGCTTCACCGCGCTTAACCGGCGTTTCATCCTCCCGGAGCTGCGCGAAGCAGTGCGCAGCACCTCGGCCGATCTTGTGTTCCTGCAGGAAGTCGTGGGTGAACACGAACGCCATTCCAGCCGCTATAACGAATGGCCGCAAACCTCGCAATACGAATTTCTCGCCGACAGCATGTGGAGCGACTTCGCTTATGGGCGCAACGCGGTCTATCCCGACGGCCACCATGGCAACGCCCTGCTGTCGAAATACCCGATTCGCGAATACCGCAACCTTGATGTGTCGATCACCGGCCCCGAGCGCCGTGGGTTATTGCACTGTGTGCTGGACGTGCCGGGGCATGCCGAAGTCCACGCGATCTGCGTGCATTTGAGTCTGCTCGAAAGCCATCGCCAATTGCAGCTGCAACTGCTCTGTCAGTTGCTTGAGTCGCTGCCTGAGGATGCACCGGTGATCATCGCCGGTGACTTCAATGACTGGCAGTTGCAGGGCAATGTCGCCCTCGCCCGTCGCGAATATCTGCACGAAGCCTTCGAACGCCATCACGGGCGCCCGGCCAAGACGTATCCGGCCCGTTTTCCATTGTTGCGCCTGGACCGCATCTATCTGCGCAACGCCAGCAGCCACGATCCGCAGATCCTCGGCAACAAGCCGTGGACGCACCTCTCCGATCACCTGCCGCTCGCGGTTGAAGTGCATCTTTGACGGGTTGCGATAATACCGTCTGTCAGAACTGTTTGATCAGCGCGGAAAAATAACTACACCTTAAAAAGCTGAAGGATCGGCATTTTCAAAACGTTAGGGTACAGATCTCACGTAGTTTATTAGCTTCGGAGGCTTTTAGATCAAGCACCCACCCAAGGATGAATTCCCCATTGGCTAAAGCAGGGAATTGCCGTGATGCGATCTATCAGATCTCTGAGAATTTTGCCGCACACCTTTATTTTGCCCGCCTCCCTGGTGCTGCTCGTCAGTCCACCAGCCTGGTCGGCGTGTGTGTTGACGCCCGGCGCGGGGAACGACGCCTACACCTGCGACAGTGACAGCAGCGGCCCGCTCACCGACCTCTCAGGTAACAACAGCCTGACCCTCCCCGCCAACGGCACCGGCCAGATCAACGGCAGCGTGACCTTCGGCGGTGGTGCTGACCGGGTAGAAATCAATTCCGGCGTCATCACCCTCGCTGTCAACCAGGGCAGCGGTATTGATGACTTTGTGATGACTGGTGGTTCGATCGGTTTCCTCGCACAAGGCGACGGTCGCGACACCTTCCTCATGACCGGCGGCACCATCGTTGCAGCCTTCGAGGACGGCGATATCGCGCGCATGACCGGCGGCACCATCGGCCGGGTCGACATGAAACTCGACAACAATATTTTCGATATGTCGGGCGGGCAGGTTCTGGGCAATCTGGTCACCGGTTTCGGCACCGACACCATCATCGTGACCGGAGGCCGCATTGGCGGTAACGTCAGCGTCAGCGGCGGCAACGACAGCATCACCGTAAGCGGTGGCGAAATTGTTGGCCAGATTCGCGCCAGTACCGGTGACGACCGCTTGCTGTGGGATGGCGGCATCATCCGTTCAGCGATCCTGATGGACGTCGGCGATGACAGCGCCACCCTGCGTAACCTCGACGACAGCATCCTCGCCCTCACCCCCAACGTCGATGGCGGCGCAGGCAATGATGTATTGACCTTCGACAATACGCGTACGGCTCTGCCCACGCGCTTCATCAACTGGGAAACAGTCAATCTGAACAACGGCTCGCAACTGGATCTGGGCTCAAGCAACCTTGTGCTGGGTGATGCCGGGACCGGCAGTGGCGAGCTGAATGTCGATGCCAACAGCGTCGTGCTGTCGACGCAAGGTACGGTGTCTGCGGCAGTGGCCGGGCAAGCGGTGAAGTTCAACAACTCAGGCGTCATTGACCTGACTCAGGGCAACAGCCGCACCGACGACACGCTGACCGTACAAGGCGACTACGTCGGCAACAGTGGCCAGTTGTTATTGCAAAGTGTGGTGGCAGGCGACGACTCGCCCAGCGATAAACTGGTGGTCAACAACGGCAGCCTGAGTGGCGGGACAGTGATCAGCGTCACCAATCTTGGCGGGCTGGGCGCGCTGACTCTGGTCAACGGCATTCAACTGGTGCAGGCGCAAGGCAGCACGGTCAGCGCCGATAACGCCTTTACTCTGAACGGCCCGGTTTCCGCCGGGGCCTACGACTATTACCTGTTCAAGGGCGGCGTGACTGCCGGTACTGAAAACAGCTGGTACTTGCGCTCGGCCATTGTCGCGCCACAAGTGGTGAGTGTGCCTAACCCTGATCCGACCTTGCCGCCGATTCTGGTGCCTGTGGTTGCCGCACCGATCGCGGCCGTGGCTCCTGCTGGCAGTCCGCCGTTGCCGGTTTTGCCCGCAGCCGTGGCGGGGGCCGCGCCTATTCCGCTGTACCGTCCAGAAGTTCCGACCTGGTCGGTGCTGCCGCCTGCCGCCGCGCAACTGACCCTCAACGCGCTGGGGACTTTCCATGATCGTCAGGGCGACCAGCGCTTGCTCAACGAAACCGGCGCGTTCGGTGCAGGTTGGGGCCGGGTCTATGGGAAAAATCTAGAGCAAACCTGGGCCGGCACGGTCACCCCGCGCCTGGACGGATCGCTCAACGGCTTTCAGGTCGGCAATGACCTGTACAGCTCGCAGACCTCCGGCGGCCAGACCCAACGCATCGGTTTCTTCGTCGGCCACAGCCGTTTACAAGGAGACGTCGATGGTTTCAATGAAGGCTTCGAGGGCAACAGCGCCGGCAAAATCAAACTTGAAGGCGACAGCTACGGCCTGTACTGGACGCTGACCGATCCCTATGGCGGGTACATCGATACCGTGGTCATGGGCACACGCTTCGATGGCGACAACCATTCAGATCGAGACATAAAACTGGACAATCGCGGGCATGCGCTGACCGTGTCGGCAGAGGCTGGCTACCCGTTGCCGATCAACGACACCTGGGTGGTCGAACCGCAAGCACAGGTCATTCACCAGAAAATATCCCTCGACAGTCAGGACGATGGCATTTCGCGCGTGTCGTTCGACTCCGACGGTGCGTGGACCGGCCGGCTCGGCGCGCGGATCAAGGGTCGATATGAAGTCAGCGGTTTGCCCGTAGAACCCTACCTGCGCGCCAACTTTTGGCATACGTTTTCCGGCACCGATTCGGTGACGTTTGGCGACAGCGATGTGATCAGCACCGAACAGAAGTCCTCAACGGCGGATCTCGGACTCGGTGTGGTGGTCACCCTCGACCGAGCCGTCAGCGTTTACGCCAGCACTGATTACAGCCGCAATATTGACAGTAATGATCTGCGCGGCGTGACGGGGAACCTGGGAATCCGGATTAGCTGGTAGACCTTCCGTCGGTAATAAAACACCTCTGGCGCGGGGCTTTCATGGCGTTTTTCCATACAAACAAACACTTAGTTATGTACAGAAAAACAAACGCTTGCGAAGCCCGATTTACCACTACCGCTCATCGTTCAATTTCTTGACGCGCGAGCACAGCTCTTCTTATCTCTACCTTACTACCCCGAGATTTACTTCCGGGGCGACCCTCAGGACACTCGCGAAATCGAGCGGCCACGGTTCGCCCCGCTCCATTCGGTCGCCCCTCGTTCGGGGTAGGAGAGACGCCATATCGAGATGCCACATGCGCTTGCAAGGTAGACCTCCATGAAAACTTCATTCAACCCACACGAGATCAAAATAAGGTTCTGCACAGTGTCGAGTTCTATCTTGCTGTGCTCATCCATGGAGGTGCAGGCCGGCCCTGCGACGGATGAAACTACCCCGTGGTATCGAGAGAACGTACCGGTCATGACCCTGCCCGCGACAGTGATCACGCCCGGCCCGCAACGCATCGACCCGCGCCCGGACCTGCAAGGGGCCAATCTCATTACAGAAGATCTCGCCCCGGGTGCCTGGGAGCAGCTTTACGGGCGCAGTGCCCGACAAGCGCAAACCGACGTGCTGTCCTCAAGCTTCGCAACGCCTGGCAGCGGTCATTTCAAAGGTCCCGCTGTCCTTACCCTGCGAAGCGGCAATGGGCCTACCCAGACCATAGGACTCATCGGCGGTCAGAACCAGATTCAAGCCAATGGCAACGGGCTGATCACCAGCCGCGCCCTCAGCGACCCGACCACCGATACGCTTAACCTCCAGGGCCAAAGCCTTGGTGCGTATTACAGCTTGACGGGCGCAAAGGGCTGGCACGTCGACCTGTCAGCCAGTGGCGGCCGGGTCAGCGGCTTCAGCCGCAACGAACAAGGTGCACGGCAAGCCACCGAAGGCAGCGCCGTCACCTTCTCGGTCGAAGGCGGTTATCCGATCGGCTTGAGCGAAAACTGGGTGGTTGAACCGCAGGCGCAATTGATCAATCAGCGCATCACCCTCGACACACCTTACGCGGGCTCTGGCAATACCTCTTCAACGGATGTGACCTCCTGGAGCGGCCGCGTTGGTGCCCGCTTGAAAGGCAGTTATGACCTGAATGGCTTGCCGGTCGAACCCTACGTGCGCACCAACCTCTGGCACACGGTGTATACCGGCAACACGGTGACACTGGATCAGGTCGACAAGATCAGCAGCAGTCGCAAATCCTCGACCGTTGAGTTGGGATTGGGATTGGTGGCGCGGGTGACGCCTGCAGTGAGTCTGTATGTGAGCGCCGATTACAGCAGTGATGTGGATGACAATGACCTGAATGGGTTGATTGGCAGCCTCGGGGTGCGGATGAGGTGGTGAGCCACTGCTTTTTCGGTGGCTGAAACGACGCCATCGCGAGCAGGCTCACTCCTACAATTTGGAATGCGTTCCTCTGTAGGAGTGAGCCTGCCCGTGATGGCAGCGACTCGGTATTCGATCAGCCCTCCGGCCGCAAGATCAACACCGCCAACGGCGGCAGATTCAACTCCAGCGACAGCGACTGGCCATGGCTCGGTACTTCCTCGGTAAACGCCCCGCCACCATTGCCATAGTTGGAACCGGCATAGGTGTCGGCATCGCTGTTGAGCAATTCCGTCCAGCGCCCGGCAAAGGGTACGCCGACCCGGTACGACTGACGCGGCACCGGCGTGAAGTTGGCCACCACCAGCACCGGCTCGCCTTCTTTGCTCCAGCGTAACCACGCGTACACGCTGTTGATCGCATCATCGCCAATCAACCACTGAAAGCCCTGCGGAGCGTCGTCCTGATCATGGAGCGCTGGTAGTTCGCGATAAAGCCGATTGAGGTCGCCCACCAGTTTCTGCACACCTTTGTGCTCGGAATACTGCAGCAAGTACCAATCGAGTTGCTGATCGTGATTCCACTCGCGCCACTGGCCGAACTCGCAACCCATGAACAACAGCTTTTTGCCCGGATGGGTCCACATGAAACTCAGGTAGGCGCGCAGGTTGGCAAACTTCTGCCAGCGGTCGCCGGGCATCTTGTCGATCAGCGAATGCTTGCCGTGCACCACTTCATCGTGGGAGATCGGCAGGATAAAGCGCTCGGACCAGGCGTAGACGAGGCCAAAACTCAACTCGTTGTGGTGATGGGCGCGGTACACCGGATCCTGCTGAATGTAGTGCAGCGAATCGTGCATCCAGCCCATGTTCCATTTGTAGGCAAAACCCAAACCGCCCTGCTGGGTGCTTTGACTGACGCCCGGCCATGCCGTGGATTCCTCGGCGATCACCAGCGCGCCCGGCGCTTCCAGTTCAACCACGTCATTCAAATGACGCAGGAAGTCGATCGCCTCCAGATTCTCCCGCCCGCCGTGGCGGTTAGGCACCCATTCGCCGGCCTTGCGCGAATAGTCGCGATAGAGCATCGAGGCCACCGCGTCGACCCGCAGGCCGTCGATATGGAAATGCTTCAACCAGTGCAGCGCCGACGCGAGCATATAGCCATGCACTTCGGTGCGACCGAGGTTGTAGATCAGCGTGTCCCAATCCTGATGAAAGCCTTCCAGCGGATTGCCGTACTCGTACAGCGCGGTGCCGTCGAATTGCGCCAGGCCGTGGGTATCGGTCGGGAAATGCGCCGGCACCCAATCGAGAATCACGCCGATATCGGCGCGGTGGCAGGCGTCGACGAACTCGCCGAATTGCTCCGGCGTGCCATAACGCGCGCTCGGGGCAAACTGCGAGAGCAATTGATAGCCCCATGAGCCACCGAAGGGGTGTTCCATGATCGGCATCAATTCGATGTGGGTGAAGCCCAGCTCTTTCACATAGGGAATCAAGCGCTCGGCCAGTTCCGGCCAGGTGTACTGACGCGCGACCTCGCCGAGATCATCCAGCTCGCACTGCCACGAACCGGCATGCAGTTCGTAGATCGACAGCGGCGCCGAATGCTTCTGCCGTTCGCG
This sequence comes from Pseudomonas sp. FP2196, assembly GCF_030687715.1. GTDB lineage: Bacteria > Pseudomonadota > Gammaproteobacteria > Pseudomonadales > Pseudomonadaceae > Aquipseudomonas. The sequence goes on along the minus strand of NZ_CP117445.1, from coordinate 2,869,929 downwards.
GCGGCCGTTCATCCAGTCATGATCCTGCCAGTCGACTTGCAATGGCGAGGCGACTTTCGACGCCGTGTCCGGTGGCAGGCTGGTGGCCAGCGCCATCGGGTCGGCTTTGAGCGGCAGAATCCCTTGGGCACTCAGGATTTCGTATTTGTACAACTCCCCCGCTTGCAGACGCGGGATGAACAGTTCCCAGACCCCGGATGGGTGGCGCAGACGCATCGGATGCCGACGCCCGTCCCAGACGTTGAAATCACCGACTACCGACACTCGCCGCGCATTCGGCGCCCACACGGCGAAGCGCACGCCATCGACGCCATCGACCGTTGTCAGTTGTGCGCCAAGGCAGGCGCTGAGGTCTCGGTGATTGCCTTCGGCGAACAGATACAAATCCATTTCACCGAGCAACTGGCCAAAGCTGTAGGGATCTTCCGCCACCTGCTCGCCGCCGGCCCAACGAGTGCGCAGCAGATACGGCCGCGCCTGATCGAAGTGACCGACAAACAATCCCGGCGTTTCACTTTGCTCCAACGGACCGCGTTCTTCGCCGGACTCCTTGTCCAACACCACAACGCTTAGCGCACCCGGTAAATAGGCGCGGATAAACTGCCCGCCGGCGCCATCGCCGTGCGGGCCAAGAATGGAAAACGGGTCTTGATGTTCCGCACGTACCAGCGCGTCAATATCGCTGGCTGACGGTAGCAATGCTTCTTTGACCTGACCCTGTTCCTTGTTCGAGAAACTCATGACTACTCTCCACCAAGATCGGAAAAGGGTTTAAGCCCCGTCAATAACCCATACAAACCGTGCAACGGCACGGGCAGCCACGTCGGGCGATTTTCGGCTTCATAGGCCACTTCATAGGCCGCCTTCTCCAGACCGAACAACGCCAGTGCGGCGTCGGCACCATCAGGATCTTGCCAGGCATGATCAAGACTAGCTGCCGCACGGCGATATGCCTGAACAAATGCCTCTCGAGCCTCACGCAAATAACGCTCGGCCACACGATGACGGGACGCTTCTGACTCAGGACTGTGATCGACGTTGTGCACGTTGATGGTCATCGCCGCCGCGTAATCGAATGAACGCAGCACACCACTGACGTCCTTGTAAGGACTGTGCTTGCCGCGACGCTCGCTCAATGGCCGCGCCGGTTCACCCTCGAAATCGATCAGATAGGCATCGCCCTTGATCACCAGCACCTGGCCCAGATGCAGGTCGCCATGCACGCGAATACGCAAACCGCCGACGGCTTTTTTCGCCAGTTCCTGCACATGGGCCAGGATGGTTTTTTTCTCATCGACCAGTCGCTTGACCAGTTTCTGATCTGCCGCGCTAAGCTCGCCCTGATGCTGCTTGAGCAGCTTCAACGCATGCTCCACCTGCCCGGCGACATCCTTGCCAGTGGCCTGCATATCCTTGGCCGTACTGACTTGCGGCGCAAAGTCGGCATTGTCGGTTGGCGCCGCCAGCACTTGATGCATTTCACCCAAACGCTGGCCGAGCATCCCGGCAAAATCCTTCAATTCGCTCAGCGCGTTGTAGTGCTGGTCCTGCTCGGACATGGCATCGGCCAGTTCGTCGCGCAACGCCCTTTCGAGGTTGTTCTGCGTCCATTCCCACGCGTCGCCCTGATTGCTCAGATAACCCTGGGCGATCATCAGCAGATTGTCCTCGCCCTGGCCGTCGCGGCGAATCACCGAACCGAGCAGCGGTGAGATATTGGCAAATCCGGCAGCTGTCAGGTAAGCGCTCATCTCCAGTTCCGGGTGTACGCCAGAAGCGACTTTGCGGATCAGCTTAAGTACCAGACTGTTGCCGATCACCACTGAACTGTTTGATTGCTCGGCCGACAGATATCGCACTTCGGACTCGCCACCCAGGTTGAGTTTGTCCAGATGCGGGGTCGGTTCGAAGCGGATTTCGCCTTCGGCCGACTCCAGCACGGTGTTGTTTTGCATGCCTTGCAGGACAGCGCGGATAAACGCCTCAAGGCTGAATGCATCAGTGATCAACCCGACCTGACGCACGCGGCGTACACGGGCCAGCGCCAATTGTTGCGGCAGCGCCGCGCCGACCTGATCTTCGGCAATAAAGCCAAACGGCAGTTGATAACGGCTGGTCTGGCCACCGCTGGTGACTTCGATTTCGCTGAGCAGCACCGGATGCTGCGCATCGCCAAAGCGCACACCGTAAGCCAGATTGACTTTGTCGATAGCCGCATCCTTGCCGGCAAACCAGCGGCGGTTTTGCAGCCAGCTCGGCAGAATGCCCTGCTCCAGCGTCGCGCGGGACGGCGCTTCAAGCAGTTCTTCCATGCGTTGTTTCAGCACCAGCGTGGTGAAGTCCGGCAGGCTCTGCGCCGGTTCGACGTGCCAGCTAGGCATCTGGTTTTCAGTCGCCAGTGCGAACCAATAGAAGCCGTACGGCGCCAGGGTCAGGAGGAAATTCAATTGGCCAATAGGCGGGAATGCATTACCGCCGAGCATCTCCACCGGCACCATGCCGACGTAGGCCGACAGATCCAGTTCCGCCGCTTGCGCACTGCGCGACACGTTGGCCACGCAGAGAATGATTTCGTGCTTGCCATCAGCATCGGTGAATTCGCGGGTGTAGGCCAGAATCCGCCGGTTGCTCGGCGAGAGCATCTTCAGCGTGCCACGGCCGAACGCCTTGGATTGCTTGCGCACGGCGAGCATGCGCCGCGTCCAGTTGAGCAACGAATGCGGGTCGCCGGCCTGGGTTTCGACATTGACCGACAAGTAGCCGTACTGCGGGTCCATGATCGGAGGCAGCACCAGGCTGGCCGGGTCAGCGCGGGAGAAACCGCCGTTGCGGTCGATTGACCACTGCATCGGTGTACGCACGCCATCGCGGTCGCCGAGGTAGATGTTGTCGCCCATGCCGATTTCATCGCCGTAATACAGGGTCGGCGTGCCCGGCATCGATAGCAGCAGGCTGTTGAGCAACTCGACTCGGCGGCGATCGCGCTCCATCAACGGCGCCAAACGCCGACGAATGCCGAGGTTGATTCGCGCGCGGCGGTCAGCGGCGTAGTAATTCCACAGGTAGTCGCGCTCCTTGTCGGTCACCATCTCCAGCGTCAGTTCGTCGTGGTTGCGCAAGAAAATCGCCCATTGGCAGTTGGCGGGGATTTCCGGGGTCTGACGCAGAATATCGGTGATCGGGAAACGATCTTCCTGGGCCAGCGCCATGTACATCCGCGGCATCAGCGGGAAGTGAAACGCCATGTGGCATTCGTCGCCATTCAGGCCTGCGGCATCGGTGTCACCGAAGTACAACTGGGTGTCTTCCGGCCATTGGTTGGCCTCGGCCAGCAACATGCGGTCGGGATAATTCGCATCAATCTCGGCGCGGATCTGCTTGAGGACGTCGTGGGTTTCCGGGAGGTTTTCGTTGTTGGTGCCATCGCGTTCGATCAGATACGGAATCGCGTCGAGACGCAGGCCGTCGATGCCCATGTCCAGCCAGTAGCGCATAACCGAGAGCACGGCTTTCATCACTTGCGGGTTATCGAAGTTCAGGTCTGGCTGGTGCGAGTAGAAACGGTGCCAGAAGTACTGCCCGGCGACCGGGTCCCAGGTCCAGTTGGACTTTTCCGTGTCGAGGAAAATGATCCGCGTGCCGTCGTATTTCTGGTCGTCATCTGACCACACGTAAAAATCCCGCGCCGCTGAACCCGGCTTGGCTTTGCGCGCACGCTGAAACCACGGGTGCTGATCGGAGGTGTGGTTGATGACCAGTTCGGTGATCACCCGCAAACCGCGTTTATGCGCCTCGGCGATAAAGCGCTTGGCGTCGGCCATGGTCCCGTAATCACTGTGTACGCCACGGTATTCGGCGATGTCGTAGCCATCATCACGGCGTGGTGACGGGTAGAACGGCAGAAGCCAGATGGTGTTGACGCCGAGTTCGGCAATGTAATCAAGTTTGGCGATCAGGCCGGGAAAGTCACCGATACCGTCGTTGTTGGAGTCGAAAAACGATTTGACGTGAACCTGATAGATCACCGCGTCCTTGTACCAGAGCGGGTCTTTGATGAAGGTGGCTGCCTTGGGTTTCTTCGCCATGTGAAACTCCTGTTCAATTCTAGAAAAGCCGTGAGCCGATCACCTGACTCCAACTCAATGAGCAACCTGTGGGAGCGAGCCTGCTCGCGAATGCGGATCAACATTCAGCAAAAATGTCGCCTGCAAAATTGCTTTCGCGAGCAGGCTCGCTCCCACAGGAGATCTGTGTTCAGGTAGTAATCCGCCAAATGCCGAATGGCTGGTAAGCCGGATCTAAGCGCATGAACTGATATTTGCCGTGCCAGTCCCAGCGATGCCCGTTCATGAGGTCTTCGCCGTGGGTCGTGGCATCATCAGGCAAGCCCATTTCCCACAACGGCAGTTCGAAATTCGCTTCCTGCACGTTGTGTGGATCAAGGTTCACCGCCACCAGAATGAAGTTGCTGCCGTCAAAGCTGCGCTTGCCGAAATACAGAATGTTGTCATTCCAGGCGTTGTAGATCGTCAGGCCCAGATGCGTGTGCAACGCCGGGTTCTGTCGACGGATGCGGTTGAGTTGGGCGATCTCGGCAATGATGTTGCCGGGCGCAGTGAAATCGCGGACGCGGATCTCGTACTTCTCCGAATCGAGATATTCCTCCTTGCCCGGCACCGGCGCCGCTTCGCACAGTTCATAACCGGAATACATGCCCCACAGGCCCGAACCCATGGTTGCCAGTGCCGCGCGAATGAGGAAACCCGCGCGCCCGGACTCATGCAGGAACGCCGGGTTGATGTCCGGCGTATTGACAAAGAAATTGGGCCGGTAGCATTCACGCCACGGCGATTCATTCAGCTCGGTGAAATAAGCGGCCAGCTCGGATTTGGTATTGCGCCAGGTGAAATAGGTGTAGCTCTGCGTGTAGCCGACCTTGCCCAGACGCGCCATCATCGCCGGCGTGGTGAACGCTTCGGCGAGGAAGATCACTTCAGGATGCAGCGCCCGCACATCGGCGATCAGCCATTGCCAGAACGGCAGCGGCTTGGTGTGCGGATTATCGACGCGAAAGATCTTCACGCCCTCCTCGACCCAGCCGACAACAATGTCACGCAGCTCGACCCACAGGCTCGGGATCGCGTCCGGCGCATAGAAATCGACATTGACGATGTCCTGATATTTCTTCGGCGGGTTCTCGGCGTATTTGATCGTGCCGTCGGGGCGCCAGTTGAACCAGCCGGGATGCTGCTTGAGCCACGGGTGATCCTGAGAACACTGGATGGCGAAATCGAGGGCGATTTCCAGACCATGATCGGCGGCGGCAGCCACCAAACGGCGGAAGTCTTCGCGGGTGCCAAGTTGCGAGTGAATCGCCTCGTGGCCGCCCTCCTCGCTACCGATGGCATAAGGACTGCCCGGATCATCCGGGCCGGCAGTCAGGGAATTGTTGCGACCCTTGCGGTGGGCGCGGCCGATCGGGTGGATGGGCGTGAAGTACAACACGTCGAACCCCATGTCCTGAATCATCGGCAACCGAGAGTGGACATCGTTAAAGGTGCCGTGACGGTTGGGATCATCGGTGATCGAGCGCGGAAACAGTTCATACCAACTGGCGAATTCAGCCAGCTCACGTTCGACATCCATGGGGAACTCGGGGCTCACGCTCAGATACGCGCGGTGATCGGCTTGGGCCATCAATTGCGCACTGCGCGAGTGCAGAAACAGCGCCACCTGCTCGGTTTCGAGCAGACCGGACAGTTCGTGATGCAGGGCGGCGAGTTGTTCGCTCAGCTGACCTTCGCTGCGCTCGGCGGCCTGTTGCACCATGGTTCGGCCTTCTTGCAGTTCCAGCGAGACGGGCACGCCGGCGGTGTGTTTCTTTTCCAGTTCGTACTGAAAACTGGCGAAATGATCGATCCATGCTTCGATGCAGTACACAAAACGACCCTGATGCTCAGGGCGGAACTGACCTTTCCAGCCGTTATTGCCCTGATCGGCCATGACCTCGCTTTGCCAGGTGTCTTCACCCTCCTCACGCCAGCGAATGCGCACCGCCAGTTTGTCGTGACCGTCGGCAAATACCTTGCTGGTGACGACCACGTCGCGTCCGGCAATCGACTTCACGGCGAACTGGCCGCCGTCGAGGGTCGGCATGGTGTTTTCGATGACAATGCGTGGTAACAGCAATGCCTGCGACAGCGGCATGTGCGGGTTGTAGCTCAGCTCTGAGGGTTTTTCAGCAGTCATTGAGCATCTCTCCTTAACGCCCAAAGGACGCTCTTGTAGCGGATCAGTTTTCGCAACGAAGCGCCTGCCCCGCAATGAACTCACTTAGGTTCCGAGCAGCCTGCGCCGGGAAAAGTTCAGCGAAATTTGCCTGGTTGAAAAAGCGGATCGAATTCGCCGAGAGGTGGTCAACTCACTTAAGCACTTCTCACGCCATGTGCCACACGGAGGTCTATCTGATGAACATCCCGATCCCGGCTGAAACCCCTGATCCGAACATCGACAACCCGACGATTACCGAGACCGAGCCTCAACCGATTCCCGAGCAGGAACCGCCAGGCACCACGCCACCACCGAAGGAAGAACCACCGACGACCATGCCGCCGGTGATCCTTTAAGCTCGCATGCCCCTGGCAGGAGCTGCCGAAGGCTGCGATCTCTTGATCCTGGTTTTAACAATCAAAATCAAAAGATCGCAGCCTTCGGCAGCTCCTGCAGGGTTCTAAAGGTGGTCATTCTTCTGGTCGTCCTTCTCGAACAACCTGACGATCCGTGGCATCAAGTTGAAAATCCCCAACGCCAGCATCGTGCTGAGCAGCGCCGTCGCTTCTCTGCCCAAACCGGCTGCGACCCCGATGGCAGCGGTCATCCATAACCCGGCCGCCGTGGTCAGGCCTTTGACGTGGCCTTCATCGCCTTCCTGATTTTTCAGAATGGTGCCGGCGCAGAGGAAGCCAACCCCTGCAATCACTCCCTGCAATACCCGGCTCATCGCGTCAGACTCAGCCCCCGAGGTTTGCGGCACCAGGACAAACAGCGCCGCCCCCAGCGCCACCAGCATGTGCGTGCGTACACCGGCAGCCTTGCCCTTGTGTTCACGCTCGAATCCGAGAATCCCGCCCAACACCGCCGCCATCAGCAGGCGCACGGTGATCCGCGTGAGCTGTGAGGCATCGCCGATGTCGGCGAATTCCGCTTGCAGGGTTACCCACACTTCATGCCACCACGCGTTCATCCTGCCGTCCTTCCAAGAGGTTTATAGAGGATGGACAGCGGCGACCATTAATCAGTTGCGCAGAACGATTGGCAAAGCCTGGGCCCTAACGTTTCAGACCCCCCTGGAAAAAGGACAGCCACCATGACCGTTCGAATCGAAAACCAGACCTGCTTTTTCACCGTTGAAAACGGCGAGCAGATCCGCTTGTGCGAGGACGTGACAGTGATCACCGACAGTGAAAAATCCATGTCGGCCGTGGAAATCGAAGGCCAGCGTATTTACATCACCGAAGCAGAAGCCGACGCCTTGACCGTGGCCGGAGCCATAGACGGGCGTAAGCACCTGAAGGCAGAAGAGAGTGATTCGGTGATCTGACTGACTCAGATCAACACCCCACGCAAACGCCTGGGATAGGCGTTTGCCCCCTTGTCTGTGGGCTGCTTCAAGTTGTCGCAGGGTCTGAGCCCGACACCATCTGATCCGCTTTTTATTGAAATACCTGAGTCTGTTATGCAAACAGATCGGCGCTCATAGTGCATCGGCCTGATGGAGGCTGATGAGCGAACGACCATGAGCGAACAAATCCCCGTCCGAACCGTAGAAGCAACGCCGACAATAGCTCCTCATATAAAAAAGGTGCCCGCACGCCCAATGAAGGCGACGGCCAAATCCAGCGACAACCAGATCCACACCCGCAGCTTCACCGGCCTGTTTCGTAACCTGCGCATCAGTGGTGCGGGGTTTCTGTTTTTGCTGTTCTTCGGCACCGTGTGGCTGAACTGGGGCGGGCGTCAGGCTGTTCTATGGGATCTTTCCGAGAGCAAATTCCACATCTTCGGCGCAACCTTTTGGCCACAGGATTTCATCCTGCTCTCGGCTCTGCTGATCATTGCTGCATTCGGCCTGTTCGCCATCACCGTGTTCGCCGGGCGGGTCTGGTGCGGGTACACCTGCCCGCAGAGTTCGTGGACGTGGATCTTCATGTGGTGCGAGAAGATCACCGAAGGCGAGCGCAACCAGCGGATCAAACTGCAAGCCGCGCCATGGGGCCTCAACAAACTGGCCCGGCGCGCGGCCAAGCACACGCTGTGGCTGGCAATCAGCGTCATGACCGGCCTGACCTTCGTCGGCTACTTCACCCCGATCCGGCCACTGGCCGAAGAACTGCTGACCCTGCAAATCGGCGGAGTCAGCCTGTTCTGGGTGCTGTTCTTCACCGCCGCCACCTACATCAATGCCGGTTGGCTGCGTGAAGCGGTGTGCATGCACATGTGCCCGTACGCGCGGTTCCAGAGCGTGATGTTCGACAAGGACACCCTGACGATTGCCTACGACGTGGCCCGCGGCGAAAACCGTGGCCCGCGCAAGCGTGATGTGAAACCGGTTGAGGCCGGACTGGGCGATTGCATCGACTGTCAGTTGTGCGTGCAGGTGTGCCCGACCGGCATCGACATCCGCGACGGTTTGCAGATGGAGTGCATTGGTTGCGCGGCGTGCATCGACGCCTGTGATTCGATCATGGACAAGATGAACTACCCACGCGGTTTGATCCGCTACAGTTCCGAGCGCGAATTGCAGGGCGGCAAAACGCATCTGCTGCGACCACGGCTGATCGGTTACGTCGCGGTGTTGCTGGTGATGATCGGTGCGCTGGCACTGGCCCTGGTGGAACGTCCCATGGTGTCGCTGGACGTGACCAAGGATCGCGGACTGTTTCGTGAAAATGGTCAGGGCCAGATCGAAAACATCTACTCGCTGAAAGTCATCAACAAGACCCAGCAGCGCCAGAACTACAACCTGACCTTGGTGGACGGTGACGGCTTCCAGTTGCAAGGCAAGACCGAACTGAGCCTGGCACCGGGTGAGATTGTCGATGTGCCGGTATCGGTGGCGATGACTACGGATCGGCCGAGCAGCAGCTCGCAGACGTTGAGTTTCAAGATTGCCGACAGCAATGAGCCAGAGGTTTACAGCGTGGCGAAGAGCAGGTTTGTGGCGCCGATGAATCGTTGAGCCGTTAGAATCGTTTCCCCTCACCCCAGCCCTCTCCCGAGGGGAGAAGGCTAGGCTGAGGGGCTTTTCCCATGACACCCATCAATCAACAAGCACCAAGGTTCCTCGATGAAACGCTACGAAAAATTCGCCGATGACATCGCTGAACTGATCCGCTCCGGCGTGCTCGGCCCCGGCCAGCGCGTGCCCTCGGTGCGTTACGCCAGCCAGACCTACGGCGTCAGCCCGTCCACGGTATTCCAGGCCTATTACCTGCTCGAACGCCGTGGCCTGATCCGCGCCCGCCCGCGCTCCGGCTATTTCGTCAACACCCACGCCCCCAGTCCGTTCTCGGAGCCGGTGATCAGCAGCCACGTCAACGATTCGACAGAGGTCGACGTCAGCGAACTGGTGTTCTCCGTGTTGGAATCGATCAAGGACCCCAGCACCGTACCGTTCGGTTCGGCGTTCCCCAGCCCGACGCTGTTCCCGCTGCAACGCCTGTCCCGCTCGCTGGCCAGCGCCGCCCGGGAGATGGACCCGCGCATGGTGGTCACCGACATGTCGCCGGGCAACCCGCAACTGCGCCGGCAGATCGCCCTGCGCTATATGGTCGGCGGGCTGATGCTGCCGATGGAAGAACTGCTGATCACCAATGGCGCCCTCGAAGCGCTGAACCTGTGTCTGCAAGCCGTAACCGAACCGGGCGACCTGGTGGCCATCGAAGCCCCGGCGTTCTACGCCAGCCTGCAAGTGCTTGAACGGCTGAAACTCAAAGCCGTGGAAATCCCCGTGCATCCGCGCGATGGCATCGACCTTGGCGTACTCGCGCAGACGCTGGAGCGCCACCCGATCAAGGCCTGCTGGTGCATGACCAGTTTCCAGAACCCGATGGGCGCGACCATGCCCGAGGCGAAGAAGCAGGAACTGGTCGAACTGCTGCGCCGCCATCAAGTGCCGCTGATCGAAGACGATGTCTACGCCGAGCTCTATTACGGCCAGCAAGCGCCGAAACCGGCCAAGGCCTTCGACACTGAGGGTTTGGTGATGCATTGCGGCTCATTCGCCAAAAGCCTGGCCCCCGGCTATCGCATCGGCTGGGTCGCTGCCGGGCGTTACGCGCAGAAGATCGAACGGCTGAAACTGATGACCTCGCTGTGCGCCTCGATGCCGGCTCAAGCGGCGATTGCCGACTACCTGCAACACGGCGGCTACGACCGGCATCTGCGCAAATTGCGTTATGCGCTGGAAGAACAGCAAAGCGCGATGCTCGCGGCTATTGCCCGTTACTTCCCGGCGCAAACCCGGGTCAGCCAACCGGCGGGCGGCTACTTCTTGTGGCTGGAACTGCCACCGCAGATGGATTCGTTGAAGTTGTTTCAGATGGCGCTGGCGCAGGGCATCAGCATTGCGCCAGGGCCGATTTTTTCGCCAACCCAGCGGTTCAGGAATTGTATCCGCTTGAATTACGGCAGCCCGTGGACCGAGGATTCGGAGAAGGCGATGGAGACGTTGGGGCGGATTGTGCGGTCGTTCTGACAGATTGATGTTGCCTGCAATGGCCCCATCGCTGGCAAGCCAGCTCCCACAGGGATTTGTGTTGAACACAGAGTTTGTGAACTGCATCGAAACCGGTGGGAGCTGGCTTGCCAGCGATGGGGCCCGACATGACGCTATCAATCCCCGGTATTACCGCCCGCCCCCCAGATCAACAAACGTCCCCGTCGCATAAGAAGCCTTGTCCGACAACAACCAGACAATCGCCTCCGCCACTTCATCCGGGCGCCCGCCCCGGGCCATCGGGATCGCCGACTCAAGCTTGCTGACCCGATCCGGATCGCCGCTCAGGGCATGGAAGTCGGTGTAGATGTAACCCGGACGCACCGCATTCACGCGAATTCCTTCGCCTGCCACTTCCTTGGACAACCCGATGGTAAAGGTGTCGAGCGCGCCTTTGGACGCGGCGTAATCGACGTATTCATTGGGCGAACCGAGTCGCGAGGCAACCGACGACACATTGACGATACTGCCGCCCTGCCCGCCGTGCTTGGGCGACATGCGCAGGATCGCGTGCTTGGCGCAGAGGATCGGCGCCAGGACATTGGTTTTCATGATTTTAAGGATGCGAAATTCAGACATTTCGTCGACCCGCGATTTCTGTCCGACAGTGCCGGCGTTGTTCACCAATGCAGTGACCCGACCCAGTTCGGTGTCGACTCGATGAAACAGGGCGATCACTTCGTCCTCGATGCTGACGTCGGCGCGTACCGCGATGGCCTGTGCGCCCAACGCGCGGACTTGCTCCAGCACGCTTTGCGCGGCCTGTTCATCTGACTGGTAGTTAATGCAGATCCGATAGCCCTGCCTGGCAGCCAGCAGCGCCGTAGCGGCGCCAATCCCGCGCCCGCCACCGGTGATCACAATGACTTTATCCATGCTGGCCTTTCCCCTGAATGCACACGTAACAGTCGGGAGGAAGAATAACCGCCATTGGCGGGTTTTGCATGAGGTGTGTTGCGCCAATGCTTACCCCGAAAAACCCAAGTGAAAACACCCTGTGGCGAGGGGATTTATCCCCTCGCCACAGATGCCTGTCCGAAGTCAGACCAACGCGAGCTTCTCGCCCCACACAATGTCACGCATGAACTGATCCGCCGGCTTCGGATACCCCAGCAGATACCCTTGCAGCGAATCACAGCCCAGTTGCGTCAGGAAATCCTGCTGCGAACCCGTTTCCACGCCTTCCGCCACAATCCGCAGCCCCAGCGCCTGCCCCAACGCAACAATCGCAGACACGATGGCCGCATCGTCGCTGTCATGCTCCAGATCCCGTACAAACCCACGGTCGATCTTCAGCTCATTGGCCGGCAAACGCTTGAGGTACATGAGGCTCGAATAACCGGTACCGAAGTCATCAATGGACAGGTCGACCCCCATGTCCGACAACTCCTGCAACACCGTCATGCTTGCATCGGCATCGCTCATTGCCGTGGTTTCGGTGATTTCCAGGGTCAGGCTATTCGCAGGCAAATGGTGCGTAGCCAAGGCTTTGGCAACACTTCGGACCAATCCGGCATGGCAGAACTGCAACGCCGACAGATTCACCGCGATACGCCAGTCGGTGTAGCCCAGCACGTACCACTCGCGCATCTGCCGGCAGGCTTCGTTGAGCACCCACTCGCCGATTGGAATGATCAGGCCGGTTTTCTCCGCCATATCGATAAACTTGTCTGGCATCAGCATGCCGTGGACCGGATGTTGCCAGCGCAACAACGCTTCGGCACCCACCGGATGACCGCTGGCGGCATCGAACTTGGGTTGGTAATGCAGGCTGAACTGGCGGTGCTCCAGTGCCGCGCGCAAGTCCTGCAACAGTTGCAACTGTTTGCGTGCGTTGGTGTTCATCGACGCATCGAAGAAGCTGTAACCGTTCTTGCCGCCACCCTTGGCGTGATACATCGCCGCGTCGGCGTTCATGAGCAGTTCCGGGGCGTTCTGGCCATTGCCCGGATACAGGGCAATGCCGACGCTGGCGGATATCTGCAAGTCATGTTCGGCCACACGAAACGGCTGCGCGATCAGGCTGACCTGGCGTGCCGCCAATCCCAATGCATCATCGGGCTCGGTCAGGCGCACCAGCAACACGAACTCATCGCCGCCGATGCGTGCCAGCGTGTCGAGGCTGCGCAAATCTTCGCGCAAGCGCACACCGACTTCGCGCAGCAGTTGATCGCCCAGGTGATGGCCAAAAGCATCATTGACCGGTTTGAAGCCGTCCAGATCAATGAACATCAAGGCAAAACAGCCGCCCTGCTCCTGGACTTTCTTGATCGCCTGATTGATCCGGTCGTCGAGCAGCATGCGGTTTGGCAAACCGGTCAGGGTGTCGTGCAGCGCCAGTTGCGTGAGTTCGCGGTTGGCCACCGTCAACGAGTGCGCCAGATCGGCGGTGCGCGCTTCAAGCCGTGCATCGAGGATTGAGGTCAACAAGGCAATCGTCAGCACCGCTAGCGTGGTGATCAGCACCAGGCTGTCCAGACCATTGCCCTTCAGACCGTTGAGCGTAGCGCCGCAGAAACTGCCGTCAGGAAATTGCGCAGCGGCCATGCCGGTGTAATGCATGCCGACAATGGCGATGCCCATGATCACCGCAGCCCCGGCGCGAATCAGCCGTACGTAGGGCGAATGCTGGCGCAGGCGAAAAGCAATCCACAACGCCGCGGCCGAGGCACCGATGGCAATCAGTAACGAGGCGCCAAACAGCGTCGGGTCGTAATCGATCCCGGGGGTCATGCGCATCGCCGCCATGCCGGTGTAATGCATGGCACTGATACCGGCGCCCATGATCAGCGAACCAAAAGCCAACTGCAAAATCGGCAATTTCGGCTGACTGACCAACCACAAGGCAAAACCACAGGACAGCACCGCGATCAGCAGCGACAGCGCCGTGAGGGTGATGTCGTAGCCCAGATCGATAGGCAGTTTGAACGCGAGCATGCCGATGAAGTGCATCGACCAGACACCCACCCCCATGGCGAACGCGCCCCCGGCTGTCCAGAAATGCACGGCACGGCCCTTGGCTGTTGCAATGCGTCCGGTAAGGTCGAGGGCGGTGTAGGACGCGAGGATCGCTACACACAACGAAATGAAAACCAGGGTGGAGGAATAACTACCGATGAGCATGCGGATTCTCATGACTACCCAAACCGGATCGCGTCCATTCTCGGTCGGGCAAATGCGGCGATTGTACTGATTGCACAGCAGAACGCACTGACAAAGTAACCAAACTGCCATCAACCCGATGAAACGCTTGTTCGATAGTCCTGCAAGCCTCTGGTCCGGTGTTTACGGCTAACACTGAACCCCTGTGGCGGGGGATGAATCCCGTTGGCCTGCGAAGTAGCCCTGGAACCATCCAACGCGGTGTTTCAGGACTGGTTGGGTTGCAGGGATTGGGGCTGGTTCCTCCACCACAGGTCATTGCCAACCATCAGTTTTTGGTCTCGCTAGCCTCCAACTCCCCATCCCAACCGCCGCCCAGCGCGGCAATCAACTGCACACTGGCAATCAATCGGTTCTGCAGAATCGTCAACACACTGCGCTCATTACTCAACGCAGTGGCTTGCACCACGACCACGTCGATGTAGGCAATCAGCCCGGCCTTGTACTGGTTTTCCGTAAGGCGCAAGGAATCGCGGGCAGCATCGAGGGCTTCCTGGCGCACCGCCGCTTCGTCCTCATACACCTTGAGCTGCACCAGATAGTTTTCCACTTCGCGGAAACCGTCGAGCACGGTCTGCCGGTACTTGGCGACCGTCTGGTCGTACACCGCTTCAGTGCGGTCGACTTCCGCCGAGCGGATACCGCCGTCGAACAGCGGCAAGGCCAGTTTTGGTCCGACGGACCAGAAGCGGTTCGGCAAACTGATCAGGTTTTGTGAAGTACTGCTGCTGTAGCCACCGCTCAGGCTCAGGGACAGGTCAGGGTAATACGCCGCTTTCGCCACACCGATGTTGGCGTTGGCGGCGATCACCGAGCGCTCGGCCGAGGCGATGTCCGGACGCCGCTCCAGCAACTGCGACGGCAGGCTCAACGGCACCTGCGGCAAGTTCGGGATGGTCTGGGTTTCGGCGATATTGAAGTCCGCAGGCGCCTGACCGGTCAGCACGGCAATGGCGTTCTCGAATTGCGCACGCTGCCAGATCAGATCGACCAGATCAGCCTGGGTGCTTTTCAGTTGCGTCTGCGCCTGCGCCACCGCGTCACGCCCGGACACGCCGGCACGGTATTGGTTCTGGGTCATTTTCAGCGAGCGCTCATACGCAGCAACCGTCGCTTCGAGTAAACGCTTCTGCTGATCGATCACCCGTAGCTGCAGGTAGTTCTGCACCAACTCCGACTGCTGACTCAAACGCATCGCGGCCAGATCGGCGAAACTCGCCTGTGCACTGGCCTGATCGGCCTCAAGACCACGACGCAACTTGCCCCAAACATCGGCCTCCCAACTCACTCCCAGCTCAGCACTGTAAGTGTCGCGGATACCGCTGGAAGAACTGCTCAGACTCGAACTGCTGCTGCCGGTGCCCTGGCTGGAGCGAGTCTTGCCCAGGCTGAGGTCGACACTCGGGTAAAACGCGCCACGCGCACTGCGCACCAAAGCCTGGGCCTGGCGGTATTGGGCTTCCGATTGCGCGACGGTCTGGTTGGAACTGTTGAGTTTTTCGATCAGCCCGTTGAGTTGCTGATCGCCATACAACTCCCACCACGCGCCACGCGCCAGCGAATCGCTCGGGTTGGCTTGACGCCAGCCTTCAGCTTCCTTGTATTGAGCGACTTCGACCGTCTGCGGACGCTGGTAGTCCGGGCCGACGGCGCAGGCACTGAGCATTGCCACGCACAGCGACAGGCTCAACAGACGCGAGCCGCGAACAGTGGCCAGATGGATAAGCGAACGGTCAGTCATAGCGGAGTTTCCAGAGCAGCGTCAGTACGCACGCCACGCCATTTGTTGAAACGATGGCGAAGCTTGTCGAGATAGAGGTAGACCACCGGGGTGGTGTAAAGCGTCAGCACTTGGCTGAAAACCAGCCCGCCGATGATGGTCAGGCCCAGCGGCTGGCGCATTTCCGCGCCTTCGGCCCGGCTGAGCAGTAACGGCAAGGCACCGAGAATCGCCGCCAGTGTGGTCATCAGAATGGGTCGCAGACGTTGCAGACAGGCGCTGCGGATCGATTCCAGCGGCGACATGCCCTGATGACGCTCCAGTTGCAGTGCGAGGTCGATCATCAGGATCGCGTTTTTCTTCACCACGCCGATCAGCAGAAACAGCCCGAGCAGTGAGATCAGGCTGAATTCGCCACCCAGCGCATAGATCGACAGCAATGCGCCGACACCGGCCGACGGCAGCGTCGACAGAATCGTCAGCGGATGAATGTAGCTTTCATACAGAACGCCCAATACCAGATACACCGCCAGCAGCGCGCCGAGAATCATGAACGGCTGGCTCTTCTGGGTCGCGGCGAAAGCATCGGCAGTACCGGCCATTTTCGCGATCACGTCTTCCGGCAAGCCGAGCTTGGCAATCGCCCGCTCGATGGCGGCACTGCCCTGCTCTACCGTCACGCCTTCAGCCATGTCGAAAGAAATATCTTCCGAGGCGAACTGACCTTCGTGGCTGACGCGATCGTCCTCCAGGCTGCTCTCATAGTGAGCGATGGTCGATAGCGGAATCCGTGCGCCGTCGGCGGTGATCACCTGGACCTGCTTGAGGGTAATCGGATCCTGGGCGTATTTCGGATTGACCTCCATCACCACTTGGTACTGGTTCAGGCTGTCGTAGATCGTCGAAATCTGCCGCTGGCTGTAAGCGTTGTTCAGCACCGCCGTGACCATGTCCATGTCGACACCCAGGCGTTTGGCCTGATCGCGGTCGACAATCAACGTCACCTGCTGCGCGCCTTTGCCTTCACGGGCATCAATGGCCGTCAACTCCGGCAAAGCCCGCAGCGCGGCGACCACTTTCGGATACCACTCACGCAACTCGCCAAGATCACCGCTTTGCAGGATGTAGCTGTACTGCGAAGTGGTCTGCTCGCGGCCACCGCCGAATTGCAGATCCTGATCCGCCATCAGCATCAGCTGCGCACCGGGCACCTTGGGCATTTCCTTGCGCAAACGCTCGATGACTTTTTGCGCCGACAACTGGCGATCCTTGATCGGCTTCAGGCGCACCAGCATGAAGGCGTTGTTGGTGCCGTTGCTGCCACCAATGAACCCGGCGACACTTTCCACCGCTTCGTCCTTGAGCACGGCGCGGCGGAAGGTTTCCATTTTCGGCTGCATCACGCTGAACGACAGACCGTCGTCACCGCGCACAAAACCAATCAACTGGCCGGTGTCCTGTTGCGGCATGAAGGTTTTCGGCACGACCACGTAGAGCGCAACGTTGACGCCAACGGTGATGAACAGACTCAGCAACGTCAGGCGGCGGTGGCGCAGCACCCAGTCGAGGCTGGTGGCGTACTTGGCCACCATCCAGTCATTGGTCTTGCGGCTCCAGCGTTGCAGACGGTTTTCCTGCCCTGGCGTGTGCGGCTTGAGCCAGCGCGCGCAGAGCATCGGCGTCAGCGTCAGCGAAACCACCAGCGACACCACGATGGCCGCAGCCAGCGTGATGGAGAATTCGCGGAACAAACTCTCGACAATCCCGCCCATAAACAGAATCGACAGGAACACAGCGACCAGCGAGACGTTCATCGACAGGAGCGTGAAGCCGACTTCCTTGGCCCCCAGATACGCGGCCTGCATGGGTTTGACGCCCTCGTCGATGTGCCGGGAAATGTTCTCCAGCACCACAATGGCATCGTCCACCACCAGACCGGTGGCGAGAATCAGCGCCATCAGTGACAGGTTGTTCAGTGAGAAGCCATAGAGGTACATCACCGCGAACGTACCGACCAGCGACACCGGCACCGCCAAGGTCGGAATCAGTGAGGCGCGGAAGTTACCGAGAAACAGGAACACCACCAGAATCACCAGTACCACGGCGATCAACAGGGTCATCTCGGCTTCGTGCAACGTTGCCTTGATCACCGGCGAACGGTCCATCGCCAGATTCAGCTTCACGCTGGCCGGCAGCACCGCTTGCAGCGCGGGCAGTTGCGCCTTGATCTCGTTGACCGTCTCGATAATGTTGGCCCCGGCCTGGCGGTTGATCACCAGCAGCACCGCCGCGTCGTCATTGAAGAAGCCGCTGTTGTAGCGGTCTTCGACGCCGTCGCTGACCTTGGCCACGTCCTTCAGGCGCAACGCGGCACCATCGGCGTAATGGATGATCAGCGACTCGTAATCCTTGGCTTTCTCCAACTGGTCGTTGGCCTGGATCTGCCACAAGCGCTGGCTGTCCTCGACCGAGCCCTTGGGCCGGCGCACGTTGGCATCGGCGATGGTCTTGCGCACATCATCGAGCGCCACGCCGTACTGGTTCAGGGCCTGCGGTTCGAGTTCGATACGCACGGCCGGCAACGAACTGCCGCCGATCTGCACCTCACCGACCCCCTGCACCTGCGACAGACTCTGCGACAGGATGGTCGACGCCAAGTCGTAGAGTTGACCCTTTTCCAGCACATCCGAGGTCAACGACAGCACCATGATCGGTGCCTGCGACGGGTTGACCTTCTTGTAGGTCGGCATGCTGC
The DNA here is from genome assembly GCF_030687715.1 of Pseudomonas sp. FP2196. Taxonomy (GTDB): domain Bacteria; phylum Pseudomonadota; class Gammaproteobacteria; order Pseudomonadales; family Pseudomonadaceae; genus Aquipseudomonas. The sequence continues at coordinate 2,851,515 of NZ_CP117445.1, read as the reverse complement.
GCATTCCGCTCGGCAGCAGGTTGCGCGAAGCGTTGATAGCTGCCTGTACTTCCCGCGCCGCGCCGTTGATGTCGCGGTCGAGGTCAAATTGCAGAATGACCCGGGTTGAACCCTGGCTGGAGCGGCTGCTCATGGTGTTGACGCCGGCAATCGCGCCGAACGAACGCTCCAGCGGCGTGGCCACCGTGGACGCCATGACCTCCGGGCTGGCGCCGGGCAGGCTCGCCTGCACGACGATGACCGGGAAGTCCATTTGCGGCAACGGCGAAACCGGTAGCAGACCGAAGCTGACACCGCCCAGCAGCATGATCGCCAGGCTCAGGAGCATGGTTGCTACCGGGCGTTTGATGAAAGGACCCGACAGATTCATCGAACGCAGTCCCCGCCATCGCACCGCTTCACTGCAGGCTCGCTCCTACAGGTTTTGCGCTGGGTCATACCGGCACCTCTTCGGTGTCGGCATTGGTTTTGCCAAAGCGACGGCCCAAACGGTCGAAGTACAGGTAAATCACCGGCGTGGTGAACAGGGTCAACACCTGACTCACCAGCAAACCGCCGACCATGACCAGACCCAGTGGCTGACGCAACTCAGCCCCGGAACCGGTAGCGAGCATCAACGGCACCGCACCGAACAATGCGGCCAGCGTGGTCATCAGGATCGGTCGGAAACGCAGGAGCGCTGCCTGATAGATCGCCTCCTCCGGCGCCATACCCTGATTGCGTTCGGCATCAAGTGCGAAGTCGATCATCATGATCGCGTTTTTCTTGACGATCCCGATCAAGAGGATGATGCCGATGATCGCGATCATGCCCAGGTCATTGCCGCTGAGTAGCAATGCCAGCAAGGCGCCAACCGCCGCCGATGGCAGAGTCGAGAGAATGGTGATCGGGTGGATGTAGCTCTCGTAGAGCACGCCGAGCACGATGTACATGGTCACCACCGCCGCCAGAATCAGCAGCAAGGTGCTCGACAGCGAAGCCTGGAACGCTTCGGCGGCGCCCTGGAACTGGGTCTGCACGCCGACCGGCATGCCGATGTCTTTCTGTACCTGCTCGATGATGTCCACCGCATGCCCCAGCGCCACGCCCGGCGCCAGGTTGAACGACATCATCACGGCCGGGAACTGACCGATATGAGTGATCGCCAGCTGCGCCTGGCGTTCCTCGACATGCGCCAGACTCGACAACCGCACCTGCGCGCCATCCGTGGTTTTAACGTGAATTTGATCCAGCGCCTGCGGGCCGATCTTTTCGCCGGCCTGGGCTTGCAGCACCACGCGGTACTGGCTGGCCTGGGTGTAGATGGTCGAAATCTGCCGCTGACCGAAGGCGTCGTACAGCGCATCGGTGATGTTCGCCACCGATACGCCGAGGCGCGAGGCGGCATCGCGATCGATCACCAGATAGACCTGCAAGCCCTTGTCCTGCAAATCACTGGCCACGTCGGTCAGTTCCGGGCGCTGTGCCAGCGCTTCGACCAACCGCCCGCTCCACTGGCTGAGCAGTTCTGAATCCGGCGACGACATGCTGAACTGGTATTGAGTACGGCTGACGCGGTCTTCGATGGTCAGGTCCTGCACCGGTTGCATGAACAGACGGATACCGACCAGTTTGTCCAGTTGCGGTTGCAGCCGCGCAATGACCTCGGTGGCGCTGAGATCACGCTCGCCATGGGGCTTGAGGTTGATCAGCAGGCGGCCGCTGTTGAGCGTGGCGTTGTCACCATCGACGCCGATGTAGGACGACAGGCTTTGCACTGCCGGGTCTTCAAGAATGACCTTGGCCAATGCCTGCTGACGCTCGCCCATGGCGGCGAAGGAAATCGACTGCGGCGCTTCGGAAATGCCCTGAATCACCCCGGTATCCTGCACCGGGAAGAAGCCTTTGGGTACGACCATATAAAGGAACACGGTCAGCGCCAGTGTGCCAATGGCCACCACCAGCGTCAGCGGTTGATGCTTGAGCACCCACTGCAATCCGCGTCCATATTTGGCAATCATCCAGTCGATAAACGCGCCGCTGGCCCGGTAGAAGCGACCCTGTTCGTGTTCTTCGGGTTCGCGCTTGAGCAGACGCGCGCACATCATCGGCGTCAGGGTCAGCGACACCACGAGAGAAATAAGGATCGCCACCGCCAGGGTAATGGCGAATTCGCGGAACAGGCGTCCGACCACGTCGGCCATGAACAACAGCGGGATCAGCACCGCGATCAGTGACAAGGTCAGGGAGATCAGGGTGAAGCCGATCTGCTTGGCGCCCTTCAGCGCGGCCTGCATCGGGCTGTCGCCCTCTTCAATGAAGCGCGAGATGTTCTCCAGCATCACAATCGCATCGTCGACCACAAAACCGGTGGCGATGGTCAACGCCATCAAGGTCAGGTTATTCACCGAGAACCCGGCAAGGTACATCACGCCGAAGGTGCCGATCAGCGACAGCGGCACGGCCACCGACGGAATGATTGTCGCGCTGGCACGGCGCAGGAACAGGAAGGTCACCATCACCACCAGCGCGATGGCGATCAGCAGTTCGTGTTGTACGTCTGTGACCGAAGCACGAATGGTCTGTGTGCGGTCGGTCAGCACGGTGACATCGAGACCGGCCGGCAGGTTGTCGGTGATGCTCGGCAGCAAGGCTTTGATCCGGTCGACCACCTCAATCACGTTGGCGCCAGGTTGACGCTGAATGTTGAGCAAAACCGCCTGATTCTGGTTGGCCCACGCGGCGAGACGTTCGTTCTCGGCACCGTCGACGATCTCCGCGACATCCTTGAGCCGTAGCGGTGCGCCATTCTTGTAGGCGAGGATCAGGTTGGCGTAGTCCTTGGGCGACGTCAGCTGATCGTTGGCGTCGAGCATCGATACCCGCGTCGGGCCGTCGAAGTTCCCCTTCGGCTGGTTGACGTTGGAGGCGCCGATCAACGTGCGCACGTCGGACAGGTTCAAGCTGTTGGCGGCAAGGGCTTCAGGGTTGACCTTGATCCGTACCGCCTGACGCTGGCCGCCGGCGATGCTGACCATGCCGACGCCACTGATCTGGGCGATTTTCTGCGCCATGCGCGTATCGACCAGATCATTGAGTTTGGGCAGGAGCATGGTTTTCGAAGTGATCGCCAAGGTCAGCACCGGGGTGTCCGCCGGGTTGACCTTGTTGTACACCGGCGGCGCCGGCAAGTCGGTCGGCAACAGGTTGGTCGCAGCGTTGATCGCGGCCTGCACCTGTTGTTCGGCGACGTCCATGTTGATATCGAGGCTGAACCGCAGGGTCAGCACCGAAGCACCGCCGGAACTGGTCGAGGCCATTTGTGTCAGGCCCGGCATCTGCCCGAACTGGCGCTCAAGCGGCGCGGTGACGGCACTGGTCATCACGTCCGGGCTGGCACCGGGATACAGGGTCATGACACGGATGGTCGGGTAATCGACCTGAGGTAACGCCGACACTGGCAACAAGCGATAAGCGATCAGACCAGCCAGGATAATGGCCAGCATGCTCAGGGTGGTGGCTACCGGACGGAGGATGAACAGCCGCGAAATGTTCATGCGCCCTTCTTGGCCTTGTCGGTGACAGCGGCGTCAGTCGGAGTGGCGGCGGACTTGCCTTGCAGGTGTTCGGTCGGCGTGGTCGGTACCTGGTTGCTGTCGTTGACCACTTCCACTTCGCTGCCTTCTTTGAGGCGGTCGGTGCCTTCCAGCACCACGCGCTCGCCAGCGGCCAGGCCTTCGGTGATCACGGTGTTTTCACCGTCACTGGCGCCGATCTTCAACTGGCGGATAGTGACTTTCTTGTCGCCTTCCAGCGCGTAGACGAACGTGCCATTGGTGCCGAACTGAATGGCGGCGGACGGTGCCAGCACCACGCCTTTGAGGGTGTCGGCCAGCAGGTGTACGTTGACGAACTGATTGGGGAACAGCGACTGATCGCGGTTTTCGTAACGCGCCTTGAATTTCAAGGTGCCGGTGGCCACATCGATCTGGTTGTCGAGGCTTTGCAGTACGCCTGTGGCTTGCAGTTTGCTGTCGCCGCGATCCCAGGCTTCGGCCGGCAGTTTGGCGCCGCTGCGATACCGGGCCAGCACGGTTTCGAGGCTGTTTTCCGGCAGGGTAAATGCGACGCTGATCGGCTGCGTCTGGGTAATCACCGCGATGAACGTGGTGTCATTGGCCGTTACAAGGTTGCCCACGTCGACCTGACGCAGACCGACACGACCGGCAATCGGAGCGCGGATCTTGGTGAATTCGAGATTGAGCTTGGCGTCGTTGACCGCCGCCTGATTGGTCTTGACCGTTCCCAGATATTGGCCGACCAGCGCTTCGGCGGTGTCCAGAGTCTGTTTGGCGATGCTGTCTTCCTTGTACAACCCGCGATAACGCTCGACATCGACCTGCGCGTTTTTCAGTTGCGCCTGATTTTGCAGCAAGGTGCCTTCAGCCTGGAGCAAGGCGTTCTGGTAGGGGCGCGGATCGATCTCCGCCAGCAGGTCGCCGGCCTTGACCATTTGGCCCTCTTCGAAATGGATCTTCACCAATTCGCCGCCAACCCGGCTGCGCACGTTGATGGTGTTGAGTGCGGTCACGGTGCCCAGCGCCTTGTAATACAGCGGGAAGTCGCCCGTGACGGCCGGCGCCACCCGCACCGGAATCGGCCCGGTGCCGCCACCGAAGCCCGGTCGCATCATCCCCGAACGCCCGGTATGCCCGGCCGCGGCCTTGTCGGCGCTCTCTTTCTGGGCTGAACCGGCAGGCCAGAATTTCCAGCACAGGACGGCGATCACCAACAAGACAAGCAGGCTGATCAGCCAGCGACGGGAATTACGGGAGGACGATTGCATGGAGTGATTAACCATTGGGCGCGTGGGCTTCTTTTACGGGAGGCTGAACGATAAGCACTGATGGGAATTAAGCAAAGCAGCTTTACCGGCTATTTACCTTCAACTTACGTTTCAAGGTGTGTGAGGCAAAACACTGATACACAAATGAAAACGGCCTGGACAGGGCCAGGCCGTTAACAATTGTAAAAGTGCTTACTTGAGAACGGACAGCGCCGCTTCGTAGTTAGGCTCTTCGGCAATTTCCTTGACCAGTTCGCTGTGCAGGACGTTGTCGTTTTCGTCCAGCACCACCACGGCACGGGCGGTCAGGCCTTTCAGTGGGCCGTCAGCAATGGCCACGCCGTAGTTCTCGATGAACTCGGTGCCACGCAGGGTCGACAGGTTCTGGACGTTCTCCAGACCTTCGGCACCGCAGAAACGAGCTTGGGCGAACGGCAGGTCAGCCGAGATGCACAGCACCACGGTGTTGCTGATGTCGTTGGCCTGAGCGTTGAACTTGCGCACGGAGGTGGCGCAGGTCGGGGTGTCGACGCTTGGGAAGATGTTCAGCACTTTGCGCTTGCCGGCGAAGTCTTTCAGGGTGACGTCGGACAGATTGCCGGCAACCAGAGAAAAGGCTGGCGCCTTGGAACCGGCTTGTGGCAACTGGCCGTTGACTTGAACCGGATTGCCTTTGAGGGTGACTTGAGCCATGACTTGAGTCCTTCTGAACGTTGTTTTAGAAAATCACGCAAGGGCCGAAGTTAACCACGAAATTGTTCGACAACCTATGCCTGTACCAAAATTGTCATCTACTAGCACACAAAACTGCATACAACTCCTCTACCCGGTAGAAGCTGCCGCAGGCTGCGATCTTTTGATTTTGCCTTTTTTAAGATCAAGGTCAAAAGATCGCAGCCTGCGGCAGCTCCTACACTGGCAGTGGCTGCATTTTTTCAGCGCATCTGTCGATTAGTCGCGCGCCCATTCGACTAAGCAGTGAATCCCCCACATTCCCTGGAGTACTCACCATGCGATTCATGATCCTCGTAAAAGCCAGTGCCGATTCCGAAGCCGGCATGATGCCCAGCGAAGAGCTGCTCACCGCCATGGGCAATTTCAACGAAGAACTGACCAAGGCCGGCATTCTGGTCGCAGCCGATGGCCTGCACCCGAGCAGTAAGGGCGCGCGCGTACGATTCTCAGGAGACAAACGCACAGTCATAGACGGCCCCTTCATCGAAACCAAGGAGCTGGTGGCCGGTTATTGGATCTGGGACGTGAAGTCGAAAGAAGAAGCCATCGAGTGGGTCAAGCGCTGCCCCAACCCGATGCCGGGCTGCGAGTCGGATATCGAGATTCGGCAGATATTCTCAGCCGAGGATTTCGGCGCCGAATTCACTCCTGAGTTGCGTGAGCAGGAAGAGCGCATTCGCGAGCAAGCGAAGAAGTCCTGACGTAAACACCCTTAGATCCACCACGCCAGCCACTGGCCAAGCCTCGATTAGCTGCTAGCTTCAATCAGGCGTGCCCTAAAGGCTTGGTAAAACGGGACTACAAAACGACGGCACCTGCGTGCTGGCCTCTCTCCTATGAGTCACCAGGAAACCGAAGTCATGGTGAAGAAACTGATAATGCATACATGGCTATTGGTGGTGGCACTGATGCCTGCAATTACATTTGTCAGCTGTGGCGTCGGGACTTAAGGTCTCGATGTACGACTCGCTGTAACGGCCATGGCAGGCGATCCCAAATTCTCAGGTACTGCCTCAGGTTGTGACCGTCATCGATCACGCCTGAGGCAACACCTGGTACGTTGACTTATTTGGACTTGAGCTTGAGATAAGACTGGTTCAGATCCGATGCCCAGCCATCGATTACGTTTTTCACGTCATTAGCCTTCATGACCTGTGATTCGTTTTCCAGCGGCTTGCCGGTGCCTTTGCGCACCACCTGAGCGACCACTTTGTTGTTGCCGCCATCAAGGAACACCGCCTCGGTGGCCAAAGTGGTTTCCTGATCGCGGATGCCGCTGGCGGTGCTGACAGCCGCGGCCACCAGTGCAATCGGAATGACTTCATAGGGTTTGAGGCCTTCGGTCTTGCTGCTGACGGCGGTGATCGCCGCACGCACCACCATCACGCCAGGGCCTGGGCCGGCAGCCAATGGCAGGGATTTGCCGATCTCACGCTTGAGCGCCTGATCGTAATAGCTGGTGATGCCGTTGAGGGTTTGCTGAGGGATCTTGGTGGTGGCTTGTGGTTTTGGATAGAGCTGGGTCGGTTCGATGTAAACACTGGTGAATTTCTTCATGTCGACTTTCGGATCAATCCAGCGCATCACCTCGGCGCCGGAAGGTGACTTGGCCTCCTTGAGTTGGCTGTAGTCCTTGAGAAAACCGGAGTATTCATCGGGAGAAACAGTTTTACTGGAGCAGCCAACCACGCCAAGGCTGGCGATGCAGAGTGTGCCCATCATTACTGCTAGCTTCATGCTGTAACTCCTGTCAGAAGGCTTGAATGTGTTATTTATGGGGGGTGGTACAGGTATAGCTAAAACCCCAGCGATTGCGATTGAAAATTACAAAATTCACGCGACGTTGCGCGGCTGATCACAACCGTCATTTGACACGCGCCGACCATCCGCCAAAGCTACATCGAGCTTCTACACACGCAAGACAGTACATTCGCCTGGACGACGGAAGTCGCAATGCCCAAGCATAAAAATAAAACAGTAAAACCTGACCCTGATTCGTCCCCACTGCCGGTTCCCCATTTTTTGTTCACGGTCACCATCGGCTTGCTGTTGGCCGCCGTCGCGGGCATCGGCTGGTTTCTGTTGAACCCTGCTCCGGCGGCGGTCAAGCCGACGCCGATCAGCTCGCCCATAGTCCAGCCAGCCAAACCGCAGCCGGTCGTCGCCAGCAAACCGGCGACAATGATTGATGAGCAGCAATGCCAGGGTTGCCACTCCGAACAGGTCAAGGACTGGCAAGGCTCGCATCACCAATTGGCGATGCAGCCGGCAAATGGCGAAACCCTGCTCGGCGACTTCAACAACATCACCTTCAAGGCTGAAAGCGAGACCACGCGTTTCTCGCGCAAGGGTGACGAGTTCTGGGTCAATACGCCCGGAATCGACGGCAAGAATGCCGACTTCAAAGTCGCCTACACCTTCGGCATCGCGCCGCTACAGCAATACCTGATCGAAGTCGGCGAAGGTCGTTTGCAAGCGCTAGGTGTGGCGTGGGATACCGAGAAAAACCGCTGGTTCCACCTTTACCCCGGCCAGGGCGTGAACTTCAAGAATCCGCTGCACTGGAGCAAGCCGAGCCAGAACGCCAACTTCATGTGCGTCGAGTGCCACACTACCGGTTTCAAACGCAATTTCGATGCGTCCAGCAACACGTTCAACAGCCACTGGAGCAGCCTCGGCGTCGGTTGCCAGGCGTGTCACGGCCCGGCCTCGAATCACCTGGAGTGGACGCAGAAAAAAGGTGATCTGATTCATCGGGGCTTCGACGTCGACCTCAAGGACAAGAACGCCACCGTCGAAATTGAAACCTGCGCGCGGTGCCATGCCCGCCGTGCACCGCTGGGCGATGGCTACAGTGTCGGCAAGCGCTTGATGGACGATTACCTGCCGAGCCCCCTCACCCGCGAACTCTATGCGCTGGACGGCAAAATCAAGGATGAAGTGTTCGAACACGGCTCATTCCTACAAAGCAAGATGTTCGACAAAGGCGTGCGTTGCAGCAATTGCCATAACCCGCACAGCACGGAACTGAAAGCACCGGGTAACAAGGTGTGCCTGCAATGCCACAACACGGCCGGCAAAACCTCGGTCGAGGGTGTCGAAGGTAAAGGCCTGCAAGCGAAGAACTACGATGCCACCGAGCACACCCGCCACACCCTAGGCCAGCCGGGGTCGCAGTGCGTGGATTGCCACATGCCGGGCAAGTTCTACATGGGCAACGACTTCCGCCATGACCACAGCTTCAGCATTCCCAACCCGGTGCGGGCGCTGAAACTCGGTACGCCGGATGCCTGTCTGACCTGTCATCAAGGCAAGGCAGGTGACAAGGTCACCGCGCAGTTCAAGTTGTGGAACGCGTCCAGCGAACCGCAGCCACCGCGTTATGACGAAAGTCTGTGGCTGATCCGCAACGGCCAGCCCGGTGCGGCCAGCGCGCTGTTTGAACAGTTGCAGCGCGCCAACCTGCCGGCGATACAACGGGCGACGCTGCTCGCGGAATTGCCGCTGTACCCGAGTGAGCAGGCGTTGAAACTGGCGACGCAGGACCTGAAAAATCCGGCGCCGCAGGTTCGTGAAAGTGCCACGCGCGTGATCAGCGCGTTTTTGCCGCCAGAGCAGCGCGCGAAGCTGTTGTCGCCGCTATTGGCTGATCCGGTGAAAGCCGTGCGCATTGTTGCTGCACGGGATCTGCTGAGTGTCGCCCTTAAGCAGGGTCTGGGCGCGGCGCAGGCCCATTGGGACGCGGCGATTGCCGAATACGAGGCGGTACAGAAAAGCCTGGCGGAACGCGCCGAGGCCAATCTGAATCTGGCGATGCTCTATCAGGCCAGTGGTCGCGGTTCGGAGGTGGAAGGCTTGCTGCGCACGGCGCTCAAACGCGACCCGGATTTCTACCCGGCACTGGTCACGCTGGTGCAATGGCTGGAGGCCAATGGTCGCGTCCCCGAGGCGCAAAAGTTGTTGGATGACAGCCTCAAGCAGCACCCGGACGCCGCGTTGTTACAGCACACTCACGGCCTTTCGCTGATCCGCGCCGGCAAGACCGCCGAAGCCATGTCACCGCTGAAAAAAGCCGCACTGCTGGAGCCGCAGAACGCGCAGTACGGTTATGTACTGGCCGTGGCGCTGCACGATACTGGCAAGGTCGACGAGGCGTGCGAGGTGCTGGAGGGATTGCTCAAGGTACAACCGGCGAACCGCAATGCGCGGTTGTCGCTGATTCAGTACTACCTCGCCAGTGGCCAGGAGCCCAAGGCGCAGGTGCTGTTGCAGGGGTGGAGGAAGATGAATATGGGGGATCCGGCGCTGAAATAACCGCTCGGGCTGAACACAATTCCCTGTAGGAGTGAGCCTGCTCGCGATGGCGGTGTGTCAGCTACATCAATGCTGACTGATACACCGCCATCGCGAGCAGGCTCACTCCTACAGGATCGGTGCCGGACTCAAGCTCCTGGAATTACCAGGACGAAGTCTCACCACTGCGCAACGCCATCTCACGCCGACTGTTGATCCGCATCGCCTTGATCAGCGACACCGTGCCCACCAGCAAAATAGCCGCACCCAACAGGAAATCGATGTTGTACAGCTTGAAGTCCTGCACCGGCCCGATCAGCAACACCCGCACGATCGCAGCGCCCAAGAGCGTGGCGAGGAAGTCGATCCCCGGTTCATTACGATAAAACACCAGCAGCAACGGCAGGCATAACACCAACAGCAGCAACAGCACGACCACCTTGAACGACCCCTTGCGCTCGACGCTGAACGCGCATTCGTGCGGACCGTAGGCCTTGTAGTCTTCGTCGCGGATCATCGAGGTTTTCTCGTTGATGTAATCGACGCGGTTGTATTTCTGGATCGGTGTGAAGGTGTTGGACATCTCCATCAACGTGGTGATGTTCTTGAAGCGCAGGTCGATGCGCTCGCTGCCCTTGAGGTAATAGAGCACCGGTTTGTAGCCATAGCGGTAAGTGTCGAACGGAAACTCGGCGACCTGGCCCTGAACCCCGATCGGACGGGGTTCCAGTTCCGCGTAGGCACTTTTGTTGGTGGCAGAGAGGTTGCGGCTCAGTGGCTGGACCTTCACCTGCTCAAGGAAGATCGGCGTAACGCCGTAAGACCATTGCAACGGCTCCAGACGCAGGCGCAATTCGTTGCGGCTCAGGTCATAACGGTTGAAGGTGCGTTCGGAGACCACCAGCGAACCGCTGAGCATGAACTCGCCGCGCAGGTTGTTGGTGACGCGCAAGGTCAGTTGATCCTTGCCCAGCAACGCCGCTTCGCTGGTCGGCGGCGTGCCGCACCACGCGGTGCTTTCGCCAACGCCGCCAAGTTGGCCGTCACGGTTTTCCTTGAATACATAAAAGTAACTGGCCCACAGCGTCAGCATCAAAAGCAACGCGGTGAGGCCCAGGATTTTCTTGCCCGGACTCACTGATCAGACTCCCTTCTTCGGTTCCATCGGCCAGCCGAAAACCCGCTGGCGACGTGGACTCTACCAAAAGGCCACCACTGACCCAAGGGAAAATGCCCGATTCATGAGGTTTCTAGGGGTTTCCCCGGTGTACATCGAAGATCAAAAGATCGCAGCCTGCGGCAGCTCCTAAACGCGATCCACTGTAGGAGCTGCCGCAGGCTGCGATCTTTTCAAACGTCAGCGCCGACGGAACAGCGGGCGCGGTTCGATGACCGAGCGGCCGTAGAGCACGCTCATCCCGGCCAGCCCCTTCAACGCATCCTCCGCCGACTTGTCCTCACGCACCGCGAAACTGTCAAAACCACACTGGCGCATATGGCTGAGCTGATCACGCAACACATCACCAATCGCGCGCAACTCCCCTGCCCAACCGAAACGACTGCGCAGCAGATACGCCTGACTGTACGCACGGCCGTCGCGAAAACTCGGGAAGTCCAGCGCGATCAGCGGCAGCGATGCCAGCCACGGAACCAGGCTTTCCACCTCATCGTCCGGCCCCAGCCACACCGCATGGGTCGACGGTGACTCCAGCCAATGGGCCAGCGGCAGTATCAACAATCCTGAGGGCCTTGGCGTCGACGGCTCGCGCACCAGCTTCCACGGGTCATCGCTTTCAATCCGCGCCACGCCCTGCTCAAGTCGCAGCAGATTGTTCATGCCGACACCTCCGGCGCCTTGAGATAGACACGCTCCTTGAAAGGCTCCAGCCCGATACGCGCCAACGTATCGACAAACAATTCCTCGCTCTCGCGATAGCGCACGAAGGTGCCGATGATCCGCTCGATCACCTGCGGCACTTCGGCGGCGCTGAAGGACGGGCCGATGACCTTGCCCAGCGCGCTGTGCTTGCCCTGCGCGCCACCGAGGGTGATCTGGTACCACTCGCTGCCATTCTTATCGACGCCGAGAATGCCGATATTGCCAATGTGGTGATGACCGCAAGCATTCATGCAGCCGGAGATGTTCAGACTGATGTCGCCCAGGTCATGCAGGTAATCGAGATTGTCGAAGCGCGCCTGAATTGCCTGGGTAATCGGGATCGACTTGGCGTTGGCCAAGGCACAGAAATCGCCTCCCGGGCAGGCAATGATGTCGGTCAACAAGCCGACGTTGGCCGTTCCCAGGTTTAGCTCACACGCTAATTTCCACAGCGCATACAGATTGGCTTTCGGCACATCGGGCAGGACGATGTTCTGTTCATGGGCGATGCGAATCTCGCCGAAACCGAAACGCTCAGACCAGTCAGCGACCGCCAGCATCTGCAAGCCAGTGACGTCTCCCGGCGGCGCAGCCAGGCCTGGCTTGGTCGACAGCACGACGCTGGTGTAACCCGCCACTTTGTGCGGCTGCACGTTACGCGCGACCCAACGGGCGAACGCCGGGCTTTCGGCCAGGTGCGTGCCGAAATCCAGATCGGTATCGGCCAGCGTGTGATAGGTCGGCGGCGCAAAAGCGCTGGCCACCCGTTGATACTCGGCGTCGGTCAGCTGCGCCGGGCCGTCCTTAAGGTGTTGCCATTCCTCTTCGACTTCTTTGGCGAACGCCTCGATGCCCAGCGCCTTGACCAGAATCTTGATCCGCGCCTTGTACTTGTTGTCGCGCCGGCCATGGCGGTTGTACACCCGCAGCACCGCCTCGACGTAGGACAGCAGATGCTGCCACGGCAAACCTTCGCGGATCTGCAAACCAAGGATCGGCGTGCGCCCCAACCCTCCGCCGACGATCACCCGCAACAGCATTTGTCCGTCACGGCCGGGATAAAGGTAGAGGCCGATGTCATGCATCATGATCGCCGCGCGATCCTGCCTGGCCGAGCAGATGGCGATCTTGAATTTGCGCGGCAGGAACAGGAACTCCGGGTTGATCGTCGACCACTGCCGCAGGATCTCTGCGAGTGGGCGCGGGTCGATCATCTCATCCGCCGCCACCCCCGCGAACGCCTCGGTGGTGATGTTGCGCACGCAGTTGCCGGAGGTCTGGATCGCATGCATGTTGACCTGCGCAAGACGTTCGAGGATGTCCGGCACCTGGGCCAGTTCGATCCAGTTGAATTGCATGTTCTGCCGCGTTGTGAAGTGCCCGTAGCCGCGATCATAGTCAGTGGCGATGCTAGCCAGCGTGCGCATCTGCTCGGCGCTCAAGGTGCCGTAGGGAATCGCCACGCGCAGCATGTACGCGTGCTTTTGCATGTACAGGCCGTTTTGCAGACGCAGCGGTAGGAACTCATCTTCACTCAACTCCCCGGCCATAAAGCGCTCGACCTGATCGCGAAATTGCGCAACGCGCTCAAACACCAGTGCGCGGTCGTAATCGTCGTATTGATACATACAGCAGCTACCCCATCAGAATTGTGCGCAATACCTGTAGGAGTGAGCCTGCTCGCGATAGCGATGTGTCAGGCAACTGAGATGTTGACTGACACATCGCTATCGCGAGCAGGCTCACTCCTACAGTTTTCTTAAGAGCACTATGACGGAGCAGCGCAGTTCGTTACAGATTCACCTGAAGCGATAAAAACCATATCAGGACGCGGCAGAACGCCGCAGGCAGCACTTCAATCTGATCCGCATAAATGAAAGATTCCTGAGCCTGTTTTGTTTCCGGCAGTGTTCCTACAGTGCAGTCCATGCCAGACCGGGTGGCCTGGCAAGACTTTGCAACCGTGGATGAACTGACCATGAGCACAGCAACAATCGGACAGGCATATAACTACAAGGTCGTCCGCCAATTCGTTATCGCGACAGTTTTCTGGGGTGTCGTCGGGATGGCGATGGGGGTATGGATCGCCTCGCAACTGGTTTGGCCAGAGATGAATCTGGACTTGCCGTGGACTACCTTCGGCCGCTTGCGACCGTTGCACACCAGCCTGGTGATTTTCGGTTTTGCCGGCAGCGCACAATTCGCCGCCAGCTACTACGCGGTGCAGCGCACCTGCCAGGTGCGACTGTATTCAGACAAACTGGCGGCGTTCACTTTCTGGGGCTGGCAATCGGTGATCGTGATCATGCTGATCACCCTGCCAATGGGTTACACCACCACCAAGGAATACGCGGAGATCGAGTTCTCCGGTGCGGTGTGGATGGCCGTGGTCTGGGTCGCTTACGCCGTGGTGTTCTTCACCACGGTGGTGCAGCGCAAGACCAGACACATCTACGTCGGCAACTGGTTCTTTGGCGCGTTCATTCTGGTGATCGCCATGCTCCACGTGGTCAATCATCTGTCGATTCCGGTGGACTGGTTCAAGTCCTACCCGGTGTATTCCGGCGCCACCGACGCCATGGTGCAGTGGTGGTACGGGCATAACGCGGTGGGTTTCTTCCTGACCACCGGGTTCCTCGGGATGATGTATTACTTCGTGCCGAAGCAGGTCAACCGGCCGGTCTATTCGTACCGGTTATCGATCGTGCATTTCTGGGCGCTGATCACTCTGTACATCTGGGCCGGCCCGCACCATTTGCACTACACCGCACTGCCGGACTGGGCGCAGTCGCTGGGCATGGCGATGTCACTGATCCTGCTGGCGCCGAGTTGGGGCGGGATGATCAACGGCATGATGACGCTCTCGGGGGCCTGGCATAAGTTGCGCACCGACCCGATTTTACGCTTCCTGGTGCTGTCGCTGGCGTTCTACGGCATGTCGACCTTCGAAGGGCCGATGATGGCGATCAAAACCGTTAACGCCCTCTCCCACTATACCGACTGGACCATCGGCCACGTTCACGCCGGGGCGTTGGGCTGGGTGGCGATGATTACTTTCGGCGCGACCTATCACATGGTGCCGAAAGTCTTCGGCCGCGAGCAGATGTACAGCACGCCGCTGATCAACCTGCACTTCTGGCTGGCGACCATCGGCACCGTGTTGTACATCGCATCGATGTGGGTCAACGGTATCACCCAAGGCCTGATGTGGCGGGCGATCAACGAGGACGGCACGCTGACTTACTCGTTTGTCGAGGCGCTGCAAGCCAGCCATCCGGGGTTCATTGTGCGCTTTGCCGGCGGGGTGTTTTTCCTCAGCGGCATGTTGTTGATGGCTTACAACGTGTGGCGCACGGTACGGGTTGCCGACGTGGCACTGGCGCGCAGTGAAGCGCAGATCGCCTGAAGCAGGGAGCCGGTCATGTTCGATATTTTCCTGAATGTGTTGGGGATGGTTTTTTTGTGGCTGGCGGTGGAGTACTGCTTGCATCATGAGACTGCCGAGAGCCTGGATGATGCGAGCCTGACGCCATTTGCCGATGATCCGGAGGTGGCGCGGCGGGTCGAACTCGCGACTGGCAAGACGGTAAAAGCAGTCGCGCCGGAAGAAACCAGACCGGGCTGGATCAACCTCGATATGTGAGCCCTCATCCCTGTAGAAACGAAGTGTTGTGGAGTGACGCGAGGTTGCGATCTTCTGATCTTGCTAAAACCGAAGTGAAAAGATCGCAATCTGCGACAGTGCTAGTGTTTGCGGCCAACCAGCCCACCCACCGACGCCCAGTTTATTGACACCGCGGCTGACCAAGTCAAATAGCTCAGGTTGCCGGTACGATTCCTGGTCGTGTCTTCAGCAACATGATCAAAGGTCGCAGCCTGCGGCAGCAACATAGAAGAGATGCGCTCAGGCGCGATCGCGGGGGATCAGACTTTGCAATTGAAGCGCCAGAAAGTCTGCATCGAACACAAACGTGTCCGGGTCCTTCAAACCATTGGTTTTGCGCCACTGCCACTCTCCCCCCGGCAATCCTGCCAGCGAAATGCTGCCGTAACGCGCCGCTGTCAATCCCATCACCGCCAGGGAAATCTGCCCCGCGCTGCCCATCACATCCGGCACGAACTCCACCGGTTTGCCAGCAATCAGGATCGTTAGCTTCTCTGTCTTGAAGGTAGAAGTTTCGACCGGAGTGCTCGGCCCGAACGCCACGTACGCCTCACGGCTGACCTCCAGCAGATGCGGTGTCTGCACCGGCTCGAGCCATTGCTCGATGTTGCCGAACAGCTCGGTAATTCGCGTAGACCATGCCGCAGATTGCGTCTCGAACAGTTGCTTCTTGTGCGCTTCGCTTTCGGCGTAATGACGAAGCATTTCGCCCAATTGTTGTACGTCGTTCATTGCTGCATTCCTCGGAGGAGCCTGCGAAGTTCGATAGTGGCAGATCGAAGTCTGCGCGTACGGCAATCGCCGGTTTCGTAGTCCTCTACCACGTCTTGATGCGACGAACGGTAGGTATTAGCCGCATTCACCTGTCAGATCTGACAGTAGGCATCCGCCCCCCCAAAGGTTCTAAATACCTCTATCCATTAATGACGCGGATCGGAGCATTCGAGATGACGCAACATATTGACGATGAAACAACGTTACAAATCGACCGGGTCAATATTCCCGGCTGCATTTGGACAGTGGAGCACCCGGAGAATCCGCACTGTGGCGTGCCACTTTCCTTGATCTCGGATGGACACATCCAACTGGTCATCGACCCCTGGGACACTCAATCCGCTTATGACTTCGCCGATGTATTGCTCAACAACTCCAATAGCTCGGCGGCCCATAAAACAATTCAGCCGGGTGAAGAGAACCAGCGATTCGATTTGCAATTGCCCGCGGATCTTTTGAATGAAGGTATCAATCAGCTTCGCTTACGGGTAAAGCGGATCAGCGGTAACGAGGAAACCTCTGAGCCACTGGTTGTGCTTTACCACACCCCCCGACCGGCCGGCGAGATCACCGGCACCGGCGACAACCCGAATCTGCTCATGACCCTTCCGGCCGATGTGATCGCCAATGGTATTGATGCCGACCGGGCAGCAATCGGAGTGGACATCACCCTCAGTTACGTTTACATGCGAGAACACGACGTCATCACGCTCGATTGTGACGGTCGAAACATATCGCATAAGGTGACCGCTGCCCAAGTTACCGCCCGCCGTGTGGTATTGACGCTCACCACCGCCAACTTTTGGCAAGACAACCCGAAGTTCGCCCTGCGTTTCAGGGTGGTCGACCAGCTCGGTAATAGCTCGGGTCCGCAGGCAATCTGGTCGAAGACCACGCTGGTTGACGTACACATCCGCAAAACTGAGCTGGATCTGCTTGCGCCCAAAGTCCTGGAAGCCAAGGACGCCAACGGCACGGTATTGAATTTTGGACGCGACTTTTATTCCGCCCAGCATGCCACCGTCGAGGTGAACTACACGGGTTCTGATATAGGGCAGAGCGTGAAGGTGTACTGGTTGGGCCGTAACAACACGTATGACAGCGAGGTTCAGACCGTGACGAGTGCCGGCCAGACCTTACAGTTTCATGTGCCGCGCTTGGAAGTGGTGGACACCCTCAGCAGCGGCGCAGAGGTGTCTTATACCGTGCGGTTACCTGGTACCGATGAAAACATCCCATCACGAGATCTGGACCTGACCGTTACAGGACAAAAACACCATCTGCCCGAACCGACGCTGAACACTGCCAAGAACAACCTGAGGGTTTACTACCCCACGCTTGAAGCCGCGTACAAAGTCCGGATCTCTTTGACCGTTGGAACGAATCGCTACGACAGTGCGGAGTTCGACATTACGCAACCGTCCTATACCAATGTTTCTGTTCCATCGAGTTGGATAACACCGAACATCGGCAAGCAGGGCCTGTTCAACTACACCCTTAAAAGAACCGGCACAAACGAGCCGATCATCTTTTCCTGGTACTTACGCGTGACCCTCTGAGCAGGTCAGAACACAGCACAACCGTCACCCATTAACGGATTGAGTCTACTGATGGCAGCAAGGACCGCGTTATGCGCCACCTGATAGCCTCAATCCTGATCATCCTTCGTGTTGCCCTACCCACCGTCGTAACCGGTAAGGCTACATTCACCTACTTTGCAGCAGAGCAGGGAATCACCCGATGAGCGTGCTCAACGCGTACTCGAACCTCCTCCCGTGTTTACTGGCAGGCGCCAGTCTGACTACGCTCAGCGTTTTTACTGCCCCTGCGCAAGCTGCTGCGCCCGTTGACAGCATCGTAGTCGCTATAGGCAAAACACCCATGGATGCGTCACCCGTTGATTTGCCACCTGGCCACCGCTCGCGACAAACCACAATGGCATCTGGAGCCGTGGCGCCCGGATGTGGGGTATGCCAAAACGCTGGAAGCCGGATGCAATCATGTCGCCCCACTGCCGGAAAAGGCACCATGACACCTGTGTGATAGATGAGCGATACAGTTGATTTGACGCTGGTATCCGTCATTGAACCAACGGAAACTCGGAGCAGGCCTGGGTCGATCCAGGCCATTGCCTGAGGAGTTTCAATGCGCACCATCGGCCTGATCGGCGGCATGAGCTGGGAGTCCAGCGCCGAATACTATCGACTCATCAATCAACAGGTTCGTGATCGTCTCGGCCCCTTGCGATCGGCACAATTGCTGATGTACAGCGTCGATTTCGGCCCGGTTGAACAAGCCCAGCACGCCGGGCGCTGGGACGATGCCGCAGTGATTCTGGTGGAGGCGGCGCGCAGGCTCGAGGCCGGCGGCGCCGAATGCGTGGTGCTGTGTACCAACACCATGCACAAGGTGGCGGAGCAGATTCAGGCGGCCATCAGCATTCCGTTTTTGCACATTGCCGAACCGGCGGCGCAAGCGGCGTTGGCGATTGATGTGCGCACCGTCGGGCTGCTCGGCACGGCGTTCACCATGGAGCAGGATTTCCTCAAGCAACGGCTGATTGCTCAGGGTTTGACGGTGTTGGTGCCGGACGAGGCCGAGCGCAAAGAGGTGCACCGGATCATTTATGACGAATTGTGTGTCGGGGTGATCAGTGAGGCTTCGCGCCAGATATACCAACGGGTGATTGAATCGCTAACCGCTCGCGGCGCCCAGGCGATCATCCTCGGCTGCACGGAAATCGGCCTGCTGATCAAAGCCGAACACAGCGCCCTGCCCCTGCTCGACACCACCGAACTGCATGCGCATTCGGCGGTGGCGTTCGCGTTGGGCGACTGAATCAGCCTTTAGGACGATTGCGCAGACGGGCCATGCTCAGGGTGTCCACCCATTGCCCGTCGCGCACCGCGTAATCGCGGAACAAGCCTTCATTTTCAAAGCCGAACTTGCGATAGAGCCCGATAGCCGCTTCGTTATCGGCGTACACCGTCAATTCGACGCGGTGCAGGTTCATCCAGTTGTCGGCGACGTCCAGCGCCGCCGCCAGCAACGTAGAGCCCACTCCCTTGCCCTGCCAGGCCAACGCCACGCCCATGCCGATGCTGCCGGCGTGGCTGCGGCGGATCCGCGAATAGTGTTCCAGGCCCAAATGGCCGATCACCTCGCCCTTATGCAACGCCACCAGTTTCACCGCCCGCTCGTTATCCGCCATCACCCTTTGACGCCAGATCTCGACAGACTGAAACGGCATCTGCAGCACTTGGCGGGCCACGGCTGGATCGTTGTACAGCGCGGTGACAGCCTCGACGTGTGATTCGTTGAAGCGTTCGATATGGATGGCGGGGTTGTGGTCGGGCATGGCGGATCCTTCCTGGATCGATGTGTGGCTGACCACTCTAAACCGCAAAGTCCGACACGCACAAACCGTAGGGGATTGCGTCAATCCTGAAACCACTCGTGGCGCTCGTTGAAGGTATGGTGGATGAGTTCGACCAGGGTTTGCACTTCAACGATGTCTTGCGAATCGGCATTCACTGCCAGCCACGCTGTCAGTTGCATCGGTTCGTTGAACAACCCCGGCAACGCTACCAGCCCACGGTCGTAGCGGCTCATGTACGCCGGCAGCAAACCGATGCACGCACTGCACCGGATCATCTCCAGCATCAGTTCGTAGGATTGCATCTGCACTACGCCCGCCAGACGTTGCTCGACCAGTTCGTTCCACGGGCGGAAGCTGTCGATCTGCCGGTCGTGTTGCCATTGCACCAGCATGAAATCCGCAAGATCTTCGGGGCTGTCCGGACGCGCGGTGACGCGGGAGTAGCGTTTGGCGATGTGCGGCAAGTAGTGAAGATTCGCCAGGGGCTGCGGTGGGTTGGTGGCGAAGGTCGGACCTGGAAGCGGCGTCTCGCCGTGGGCCAGCCAGAGGACGACGTCGGCACTGACTGCACGCAGAGACAATTCGCTGTCCAGGGCGATGATTTCCAGACGCACGCTGGCGTTGCGCCGCAGCAGCGCAATCAGGTCGCGGCCGAGGATGTCGTGAAGGATCGATTCGGCAACCGCCAGACGAATCAGCGGTTGTTCGACCACCGGCAGTTTGCGCTCATTGGCCAGTGCGACCAGTTTCGCCTGCAATTGCTGGCCTTCGCGGGTCAGGCTCAAGGCGCTGCCCTGAAAGCTGAACAGCGAATGCTGGAGTTCCTGCTCAAGTTGCGCCAGTTGTTTGCGCAGCAGGGTTGATCGAACGTTAAGGCTGCGCGCCGCTTGCATAAAGCAACCGCAGCGGGCGCTGACCAGAAAGTATTGAGCGATTTCGGTGTCGATCATCGCGGCTTGCGCCAGCCAGGGTTCACTCTCGTCCTGCGCCCAGCGAAATTCGGCGCTGCCCTGTCGTCCTGCGGGTTCGGTGAATGACATCGATGACTCCCTGTCGATCTTTGTATTTTATTGGCTTTCAGCACTGTGAAAAATGTCTGAACCCAATGAAAACCTTGTGGGAGCTGGCTTGCCAGCGATGAGGCAGGTACATCCAACATCACCGGTGACTGACACTCCGCCATCGCTGGCAAGCCAGCTCCCACAGGTTTTGTATGGGATAAACAATCAGTGTTCTTCCTCAAGGACTTTATTGAGTTCCGCCCCATCGATACTCAGCGTTGCGGTATTGAGCATCCCGTCCAGATACGCCTGGGCAATCTGTTCCTGACGCTGGGCGCGTAACGCCTGAGTCAGTTGATCGCGCAGTTCGTCCAGGGTCGCGGTACGCGCCGGTTGCTGCTCCGTGAGTTTGATCACATGAAACCCGGCCGCGCTTTGCACCGGATCGGAAATCGCACCAACCTTCAGTCGCGCCACCGCACCGCGCACTTCCGGTACCAGTTGCTGCAAAGGTTGCAGACCGGTATCGCCGCCGCGCTCGGCAGTCACACGATCCTGCGAATACTGGCTCGCCAGTGCGGCAAAGTCCCCCGGTGTGGCCTGCGCCTTTTTGCTCAAATCCACTGCCTGCTTGCGTACGGCTTCAAGGTTCTGCGGATCGTTAACCCCAAGGAAAATCTGGCTGACCCGATACAAAGCCGGGGTCTGCCAGTTCGCCTTGCCCGCGTCATAGGCTTTCTGCAAATCGGCCGTACTCGGGTAATCCGCCGGCACTTCGCTGACCGAACGCAAATAATCGCGAAAGACGATCTGTTCAGTCGCCGCGCGGGTCTGTCGCGCGACGTCTGGCCGCTGCGCCCAACCCTGGGCATCGGCCTGTTCCAGCACCGCTTTCTCGGCCAGACGCGCACGAATCCAGCGTTCCAGCGCTTCACGATTGCCGCGCAGTTGTTCACGGGTTTCAGGCGGGACAGTGGCCAGCAATGTCTGCAATTCCTGCGGCGACACCTGCTGATTACCCAACCGCGCCACCGCCGGCCCCGTGGCAGTCGCCGACACCGGCGACGATTGCTGGGCGGCGACCGGGTCACTGCCCGGTCGCACCACCAGCGCCACGGCCACCACCAACAGCGCCACTGCTCCGGCGCCGATCACCATGGCAGGCTTTTTCACAGGGCGACTTCCTCTTGCTCGGCGACGGCCACTTTTGCAGCCGATGCTTGAGCAGCCTGACTGAAGTCACGCAGGTAAACGATGAACTCCTGCAACAGGCGATCCCACAATTCCAGATTGCCGCGCAAGTGATCGTTGCTGACACCGGCGGCCAGCACCACGTCCATTTCCATCACCAGAAACTCGCCCTGCAACGACAAGCGGGCAAAACGTCGAGTCGCGTTCCACTGCTCGGCCACACCGACTGGCAACTCACCCTGCACCCGCAGCGCACAGCTGAAAGTGAAATCGACATAGCTACCCTGCTCCGCCGCCGGGTTGCCGAAGCGCACGGCGTAACCGATGCCCTGGCTGGCGCTGAGCAATTGGACGATGCCGTTCTGTTCGGTCTGGTTGACGCGATAACCGGCCGCTTGCAGGACGTCGGTCAGGGATTGCGGGGAAACATGGCTGATCAATTGAGTCATTACTTCTTCCTTGTTTATCAGTGTGCGAGCGCGGCTTGCGGCGCGTCGAATTGAGTCTTGTAGAGCTCGTCACCCAACCCCTGGGCCAGTTCATCGAACTTGACCCGGGCGCTGCCCGCGAAGGGCTGGCGGATCTTCATCACCTCGGCCACGTCGATGTTTTCGTAGGCAGTGAGGATCTGTTTGGCGACGCCGTACATCTGCTGATTCTTGACTGAACATTGCTGCACTTGTGTGTCACGTTCAGCCAATTGCGCTTGAAGCTTAGACCGTTCTGTCTCTTTGGCACGGGCCATGACCAATAGCTCGTCATAGGCCTTCTTGAACTTGCCGGTTTGCTCGTTACTGGCCGCAACTTGCGCTTGGGCCTGGCTGTGCAGGCTTTGCTGCTGCCCGGCGAGTTGCTCGGCGACGCCTTTGGCCTTGGCCAGTTCGGCGCTCAACTGCCTGATTTGCGCCTGCGCAGCCTTGGCCTCGTTCTGCGCCGCCAGTTGCGCGGCGCTGGCCTGCGCCTGCTGACTTTGCAGGGTCTGCAACTGCTGGGTGGTGCTGCGCAACTGAGTGCGCAGGCGCTCTTCCATGCCTTCGGCGCTGGCTCCGTGCGCAATGAAAAAACTCAGCCCCAGCAGTAAAACTCGTGCGTGCATGATCGTTCTCCGGCGCCTTAGAAGCGCGTGTTGATCTCAAGCTGCAAGACGTCGATGTCGAACGGCGCGCCGTACACCGCCTCGGTGCTCATCCAGCGACCGGTGGCGTAGACGTTCTTCGCCAAGCCGTAATTGCCACCGATGAAATAGCCCTTGGCATTGGTGCCGCCGAGGTGGAACGACGAGTCGTTGAAGCCGTCCGGCAAGGCATCCGGCTGGATGTATTTGTAGCCGGCGAACATATTCCAGTCGCCCTGCCTCTTCAGGTCCAGCGCGTTGCCGAGGGTGAACTGGACCATCCACGCGTTGGCGCCGCTTTCGATGTCGCCATTGCTGTCGAGGTTGTTGACGATCTGCCCGGCCGAACGCTTGCGCATGTCGCCTTCGTCGTAGCTGAGGTTGTGGATGTAGTTGCCCTGGCTGCGCAGTTTGAAGTCTTGCGGCAGATCGGCGTCCCAGACCATGTTCAAGTCGAGCAGGTTGAACTCGGACGCCAGACCGACGAATTGCGGTTGCGGCGTGGTGGTCGGGTTGAGCGGGTTCGGCGTGATGTCGCGCAGCAGGAACACGCTGTTGCCCTTCTGCATGAACGCCGCGCGGCTGCCATCGCTGTCGCAGCCCGGTGCGCCGGCCCACGGCTCGCAGGGGCCGGAGCGCTGGCCTTCGATGTCGTCGAAGCGGTAATAAGCCAGTGCGCCCTTCAAGCGGTTGTTGCTGTTGATTGCCCATTTGGCGCCGATCTGCGCGCCGTACAGCCATTTGTTGTCGCTCTCTTCCTTGTCGAAACCATTACTGCTGGAGGTGTCGTTGGTGTAGTCCACCGGGAACGCGCCAACGGTACCGAACACGCCCCAATCACGGTTGAGCTTGTGATCGAAGATCGCCGCCACACCGTCGAAGTTGAGGTCATTGGAATAGAGCATGTCGGTGGACATGAACGGGTTGGCGAAGCGGCCACCGGTGAGGGTCAAGTCTTCCGTCGGCTTCCAGTTCAGGTAACCCTGATCGAGCCAGATGTCTTTCTTGGCGAAACCGCCGCCGAGGCTTTGCGTGGTCGAGACCGGGTTGTTGTCGGAGCCGGTGCCGATGCGGATGCCGGCGGTCCATTCCGGCGAGATCACCGCTTTCATGCCCAGCCGAGCACGAATGCGGAATTGATTGGTGCGGTCTTCGCGGGTGTTGAGCAGCGGCGGCAGGTTGGTGCTGCTGTTCGGGTTAACGTCGTATGGGCCATTGTTGTTGAGCTTGGCGAAGTCGACGATCTCGTTGCTGTTGCTGTCCGAGTAGTAGCGCGATTCGTCACGCAGGCGAATGTCGCCGTCGAAGCTGATGCGCGAAGCCCAGTCCGGGAAGGTGTTGGGCGCGGCCCAGTTTTCCTGCTTGGCGGTGGCCATGACTTCGGCTTTGACCTGATCGCGGATCTGGTCGCGCACCGCCGCCGGCACGTATTGCACACGCACATCCCCCGGGGCGGCAACAGGCCCTGCCGCCACTGCCGTGGTGGTGGCAGCCTGTTTCGCCTGCGCCGCTTCGTTCTGCGCCTGAGCGATCAGGGCGTCGGCCTTGTCCTGCTTCAGAATGCCCTGCTCGACCAGCAAGCGGATCAGATTGATCGTGGCGTTTTCCGAGGGCGCAGGCGCCGCTGCGGCCTGTCCGACCAGGGTCGCGATGACCATGCCGACCGCCAGGGACAATCGATTCACGTTGGAAATCATCTGCACACAACTCCTTTTGGCAAAACTCTAAGAATTCGTTTAACCCGGACGCCGCCCTTGCAGGGACAGGCGCACAGGCAAAGTCATGGAGGCCGGTGGCCTTTCGCTTAAGTGCGGCGCGTTACGCAACGCCGCCAAAACCTGGGTATCAATCTCGGGATTGCCGCTGGATTTGATCAGCTCGACCCGGGTGATCTCGCCGACGCTGCTCAGCCAGACATCGGCCTGCAAGGTGAAAGCGAGGTTGCGCAACTCGGGGTTCTCGCGCAGCAGCTTCTGAAAGGTGAACGCGAGGAACTGGCTGTAAGTGCCGTTACCCAAGCGCCCGCCACCGGCGCCGGCCATGCCGCCGCCCTTGCCCGCGCCGATGTTGAAGGCGTCGTTGCCCGACTGTGCATCGCCGTCCATTTGCATCGGGTTGGCCAGATCGTCCGCTGGCGATGGCGGCGCCTCTTCTTCAGGCTTGACCTCTTCGGGCTCGGGCGTCGGCTCGGGCTCGACGACTTTTTCTTCCACCGGGGTTTCCGGCTCGGGTGGTTTCTCTGGCGGCGGTGGTGGCGGTGGCGGCAACGGAATGATCGTCGGCACCTTTGGCGCTTCGCGGCGGATGCCACTCATATCGTTGGCCCACTGCCACAGGAACCATGCGGCGAGCGCGCCGACCAATAGCCCGGCGCCCCACTTCACAAAGCGCATCGGCGACTTTTTCACCGGGAGCGGCTCGATCGGGAGTTGTGCGGTCATGACTCAGCCCTGACTCGGTTTGCCGGTCACAAGACCGACCTGGGACAGTTCGAGCCGGCGCAGCAGATCCAGCACTTCGATGACCTTCTGGTACTGCACAGTCGCGTCACCGCGCACGATCACCGGGAAGTCCGGGCTCTGTGCCTTTTCGATGCGCAGGCGTTCTTCCAGCTCGGCGAGCGTCACCGGGTAGGCATCGAGGAACACCTGACCGCCATCGTTGACCGAAATTGCCTTGGTCTTGGCTTCGGACAAGGACACTGAAGCACTGGCCTTGGGCAGATTGATCTGGATGCCGGAAACCTGCGCGGTGGCGGTGAGGATGAACATCACCAGCACCACCATCAGCACGTCAACCAGCGGGGTGATGTTGATGCTGTCCACCGCAGCATCTTCGTCATCATCGTGGGAGGCATTTACGGACGCCATGTCAGTGTTCCTCAGGCCGGTACGGAGTGGTTGGCGTGATGGCCGCGTGCGTGCGACGCCTCACTGAACTGGCTTTCGCCGTGCATCTCGGCCAGACGGGTGATGAACTCGTCGACGAACACGCGCATGTCGGCGCTGACTTCCTTGTTGCGCGTGATCAGGCGGTTGTAGCCAAACAGCGCCGGGATCGCGACAAACAGCCCCATGGCGGTGGCCAGCAACGCCGCCGCCATACCTGGGGCGATCGCATTGATGTTGACGTCGCCGGCCATCGCCGTGCCGAGGAACACCACCATGATCCCCAGCACAGTACCGAGCAGGCCGATGTAAGGGCCGCCGGCGATGGCGTTGGACAGGGTCGAGAGTTTCGAGCTGAGGGCCTGGTTTTCCCGGGTGCGCACGCCGTCCATCGAGCAACGGATCGCTTCGATGGTTGCAGCGGAAACCGAAGAGGTGTCGGCGCCCTGCTCGCGGCGGGTACGGATTTCTTTGACCGCCACCAGATACAGGCGCCACAGCGATGAATGCTGCAAACGCTGAGCGAGTTGCGCGTCGTCGGCAAACATCTCCAGACGCGTGCCGACCTTGGCAAACTGCTCGCGGAAGTCTTCGTTGGCCTTGCTGACGCGGCCGAGGGTACGGTTTTTGCGCAGCATGATGATCCACGACTGGAACATCATCAGTACCAACACAGCGATGATCACCCAAGCGTCGACCGGCACCGCATTGAGCAGGAATCCGAGGCTGCCGAAACCGTAACCGGACTGTTCTTCATCAACGCCGTAGGCCACCAGTTTCGACTCGGCGCCTTGCGAGGTAGCGTCGGCCAGCAACAACGGCGCAGGACGCGCAACTTTCGACAGGCGCAGCTCGTCGATAGCGCCCACGAATGGCTGCAAGGCGCTGGCGGAAAGATCAGCACCGATAGCCATGACCGAGTTGAACGCCGGCATCGCTACCGCCAGTGTCGTGCCTTCGCGGCCATTGATGTACAGCGTGACTTTCGAGCCTTCGGCAGTCAGCGCGACGTGCTGCCATTGACCCGGATTCAGTGGTTGCGTAGCGATTGCACGTTGGCCGTCAATTTCCACGAACGGCACGCCCTGATTCACACCGACCAACAGACTGTTGGCACCTTCACGGCGGGCCAGAATCAGTTGCTCGTCATTGGCCTGATCCAGGCGCAGCCAGGCACTGAAGGTAAACGCGCTGCCGGCGTTGTGTTGCAACGAAGGGCTTGCAGGCAGCAGCAATGGCTGGCCGCTGAACTGCAAGGCACGCCCCACTACGCCGTCAATCGCCGCACCGGTCGCACTTTGCGCGGTGTTGCCGTAGGCGGTGGTGTCTTTGGCCGGGGTGCCGGTGGCGCCGTCAAAGTGATAGAGCGCGGTGTAATTCGGATCGAAAGTCAGTTGTCCGTTGCCAGTGGCCGGGGCCTTCTGGTTGCCGTAATACATCCAGATGTCCTGACGCTGGCCACCCTCGACATTCGGCACATCAACCCAGATCAGCGCCATGCCCATCAGCGCATCGAAGCTTTCGATCTGGTGGTTGAGCACGGTCTTGTCATCGGCGCCGACAAAGCGCAGATCCGAACCGTCCTCTTTAACGCCATCGAAGGTGAAATTGCCCGTGTGCAGGCGCACCAGCAGCGCAGTGCGGCCGAGCGCCTGATTGATCGCCGCGCCCTGCGGCGTGGTGTCGACGGCGATCTGTTTGCGGTAGTGCCAGTCGTCCTGCCACCAGGCCTGAGCCGTGGCCGGGAGCACGAAGCCCAGGCAGATCAACAACGAAAGGAAGAGGCGCTGCATGTACGTGCTCCTTTAGAAAGTGGCTTGAAGGTTGAAGTGCAGGCGCGATTCCTGTTTCGAGGTGTTCGGCCCTTCGAGTAGCGGATAACCCCAGTCGAGGCTGCCGGACAGCCATTTGCTCAGGCTGGCGCGGGTGCCGAGGCCGACACTGGCCAGGGCGTAATTGGCGTCCTGATCCGGCAGTTCGTCGCGCAGGTACAGTTGCGCGCCTTCGGCGAAGGCGTAGAAGCGCCAATCCTGCATCCAGGTGCCGGTGTACTTGGCGAGCGACGGTGTGCGCAGTTCCTGGCTCAGCAGGTAACCGTCATCCGCCGTGCGCTCGGCGGCCAGATAGCCGCGCACCGAGGTCGCGCCGCCAGCGGAGAATTGCTCGTTGGAAACCAGCGGCCCCGAAGCCAGCTGGAACGCCGCTTTGCTCGCGCTCTGCCAGTCGTTGGCGAAGGTCCAGGTGAAACTGGTGTCGCCCTTGAGTACGGCGAAACTCGGGTTGGCGCGGTAGCGTTTGTAGTCGAAGTCTTCGTCGGAGCTGCCATAACCGAAGACGCTGCGGGTGGCCGCGACCAGGCTCAGGCCGAGGCCGAGCTGGCTCTTTTCGGTGTAGCGATAGCCGTTGTAGGCGAAGGTGAACGGCGCGTATTGCAGCGGGACCTTGTCGCTCTCGCCGGACAGCGTCAGGCGCTCGTCGAAGTCTTTGAAGTCGATACCCGCTGACAGCGAGTTCGACCAACTGCCGCTGGACGGCAGCGTGTAGATCGCCGACACGCCGTAGGAATGGCCCTTGCCCAGCACGTTGCTGCCGCCGATGGTGGCGACGTTGCTGTCGGACTGGTAACCGGAGAACTGCACGCTCCAGCGATCAGTCAGCGGCGCGGTATACGAGCCGGACCAGACCTTGGCGTTGTCGGTGTCCTGCGGCGCAGTGAAGTAGGTCAGCGAGATGCTGTGGCCGAGTTGCCAGAGGTTGTTGTAGCCGAGGCTGGTGACGGCCCGCAGTTTTTCGGTGTCAGCGCTGTAGTCGTTGTTGAGGCCGACGCTGGCCGTCCAAGGGTTCTGGTCTTCGACCTGCAAATCGACGTCCATGGTGCCGGGGCGCTGACCTTCGCGAACCAGCGGCATGACCTGGCGGCCCGGGGTTTTGTTGAGTTGCGCCAGTTCGCCCTGAACCTTCGCAAAGTCCGGCACCTCGCCTTCTTTCAGCGCCGGCACGTCGTCGCGGATGTCCAGCGGAGAATAGTGTTTGGCGCCGACCACACGCACGCGGCCGACCTTGGTTTCGCTGACTTGCAGATAGACGATGCCGTCCGCCACGGCTTGCTCTGGCAGTTCGACGAACACCGATTGATAGCCGCGCTCCTGATAGGTCTTCTGCAACGCGTCGCGCGCACCTTCGATATCGCTCAGGGCTTTTTGCGGGCCGAGAAACGGGTATACCGCCTCTTCGATCGCCCTTGCATCGAGCACGGTATTGCCACGCACGAAGTATTCGTTGACGTCGACCAGACGCTGCGCGGCGGCGGTTTCGGTGGCCTCTTCGGCCAACGCCGGCTGCGCGCCGACCGTCACCAGCAGCCAGCCCCACAGCGCCAGCCGTGACGTGAAAATCTGTTCCACACTACCCCCTGAATTCGCGTTGACCTGTTGGCGCTCGTGCACCTTGTGTGTTGCGTCAATTGCTGGCTGTAGCAACGCTTGCGTGTTTAGCGAGCCATGTGTGCAGCAGCGCGAAGTTCAAGGAGAACTCGGGCATTTGCAGCAAGGCACCGCAGAACACTTCGCCGATGATTTTTTGAATGAGTTGCACCGCCTGCGGGTTGTTGAGCAGCGTGGCGATGTCGCGACTGAGGGCATTGAAGCTCCAGACTTTCTGTTGCAGGCCAAGACCGACGAACCAGCGGAACAACAGGTTGTAACTGAGCTGTTCGTAGAGCTGCTGCTCGCTGGGCACCGAATACAGCAGTTGCAGGAGCAGGATGTGCATGACCGTTTGCGCGGGGATCAGCCGGCCGGGCTCGGCATTGAGGTCGTGCAGAAGGTCGCGATGGGCGTCGAGCAAATCGTCGATCTGCGGGCGTAGCAAGACCAGCGAATGACCTGGCGGAATGTAGCTGGAGACCTCTTTCAAGGCGCCCTGCCAGTCATCCTGCGAGACAATCCAGACCCACGGCGCGCCGTAGCGATACACCGAAACCGGCTTCTTGCGCGCGGCTTCGACGATCTTCGACAGGCGTTGATCGAGTTCCTGCATGCCCACTTTCGAGTAGCGTTCCATAGTCCCCATTGCCTCACTCCCGGCGTCCCGCCTCGGCTTGTGAAAAGCGCCCCGTTGGGCCCCTCAAGCGCGTTACATAGGCATGACCGGACTGGCGATGTGCTACCGAACTTTTGTCATAAAAGCTTCATTACTCAATGGTTGGGAATGGAGTCTGAAACACACCACGCGCCCTGTGGGAGCTGGCTTGCTGTTTGGGTGAAATATGATTTCAGGTGTAAACCGGCCAGGTGTCGACAATCTTGCCGCCGCGCACCGCCAGCAAATCACCAAATTGCAGCAGCACCGCTTCAGTCTGGGTCGGGCGCAGGAAAACTTGATCCTCCACGTTCAAGCCCACATTTTTCGAGCCATTGACCATCTCCTGATTCGAGCTACGGCCATACACCCCGTTACTCTGCAACCCAGGCGGTGACTCGAACTCCGCCATCCAGTTGCCCCCGTAGATGAAAAACGTCTGGCGCTGATTTTGATCCCACCAGGAAAACAGTTTCGACTTGTCATCCAGCGCCGGGATGTTCACCGCGCCGGTGCTTTTCAGAACGGGCGTGGCGATGTAGGTGGCCGGCACATGATCAACCAGTGACGGCAAATCATAGTGAGTCGGCTTCAGCATCGCGGTGCCCACCGACACTTCCGTGCTCAACTTCTCGTTTTCATGCATGCGATAACTCGGACTGCCGGCGGTGTTCAGGCACAAACCGTCATGCCACAACGCGGGAAACTGCTGCCGGGTGAAATCGACGCAACGCTGATAAATCACCATGACCTTGGCGAACAGTTCCTCCGGCGAGCCGAGGACGCCCGGCACCCCCATGCCCACGAACGGGTCGTAGCCCATGAAGCCGGCGAATTCCAGGTGCTGAGGGTGGGCGCTGATCAGCGTGAGCATCTGCCCCAGCTCATTCACATCACTGACGCCGCCACGATGCAGACCCACATCAAGTTCGATGTTGATACGCATCCGCGCACCTAAACTCTGTGCGAGTTGCAGGTATTGCTGCAAACGTTCGGGGCCGTCGAGCAGCCATTGCAGTTGCTTTGCGGGATCGAACGAACCTTTGTGGGTTTGATAGAACAGCTCCGCCGAACGCACTGGCAATGGTTTGCCGAGCAAAATATCCGACTGCGGGAACGTCACCGCATCGTGATTGAGAAATGGCTGATGGAACGACATCAGCCGTTGCGTCCCGGCACGTTGCGCGATGTAGCTCAACAACCCCGGCGACGGCAGAGACTTCTCTACCAAGCGCAACTGCTTGCCACCGCGTCTCACCGACTGCATCACCACATCAATGTTGTGATCGAGTCGATCCAGATCGATCAGCAGCACCGGACGCATCGGGCCTTTGTCTTTGAGCTCACGGTTCAGAGCGCGGAAATAATCGCTGTACGGTGCGCCGCGATCCCCCGGCCTTAGCCAGGCGCCAACGCCCACCAGTAATGCGCCAACCCCAAGCGTGCCGAGCAGAAAATTACGTCGATTGACCGCCATCAGTTCACCCCCAGAATCGACGACAGGTGCGCATTGAGAAACCGCCCGCTCGGATCAAGCGCCTGGCGCACATCGACAAACTCGCGCCAGCGCGGATACAACGGTTGCAAGGTTCGCGCATTGAGCGTGTGCAACTTGCCCCAATGCGGCCGGCCGTTGTACTTCCAGAAGATCGGTTCGACCGCAGCGAAAAAGTTGTGATGGTCCATCTGGTAATGCTGGTGCACCGATATCGAACAGCTGTCGCGCCCCTCGAACATGCTCAGCACAATGTCGTCAGCCTTGACGTAGCGGTACTCGATGGGAAACCAGGTGCGCAGGTCCTTGTCCTGAATCAGCTTGAGGATTTCGCGCAGACAGGCCGGGCCGTATTCGGCGGGCACCGAATATTCCATCTCGTTGAAGCGCACCGTGCGCACGTTGGCGTAGATGTCGAACGAGTCGCCAACGCGGTCATCGAAACTCGCCAGATGGCGCAAGCTGTTGAGCATCGTGCGGCGCAGGTCAGGAAAGTCGCTGCCGTACTTGTCGATCTTTTCGATCAGGTTGACGAACTCGTTGCCGCCCTCCTCTTCGGGGCTGATCGGCGGCGTGGCCGGGTCAGTGGTTTCGTTGAGGGCGATGGACAGCGCGTAGTCTGAATGGGTGACGACGAGCATTTCCCAGTGCTGGTTTTCGCGGGTGTTTTTATCGAGGTCTTCGAGCAGTTCTTCGGTCTTGGCGATCCATTGGCGTTCGCGCAGGCGATAGGCCGGGCGGTTTTGCAGACGTATTTTCGTCGCTACGCCAAGCGCGCCGAGGGAGACGCGCGCAGCGTTGAACACCTCGGGATGGCGTCGGCTATCGCAGTCGAGCACCTCGCCATTGGCCGTGACCAGTTGCATGCCGCAAACGTGGGCCGAGTAGGACTGGAAGTTTTTGCCGGTGCCGTGGGTCGAGGTCGCGATTGCTCCGGCGAGGGTCTGGTAGTCGATATCCGCCATGTTTAGCAAGGCCTGGCCGACGTCTTTGAGCGGCACGCCCATGCGTGACATCGGCGTGCCGGCGGCGAATTCGGCTTGCAGGGTTTTCGCGTCGTGTTCGAGCAGACCGCTGAAATAGCTCAGGGATAAAAGCGTGCCGTCGGTGGGCACCAAGGCGCTGAAAGAGTGCGCTGAACCGACCGGACGAATCTTGCCTTGGGCCTGACGAATCACTGTCGTCAGTTCATCCAGGTTTTTCGGCGCGAGCCGCGCCGCGGGTAAGCAACTCTGCCCGCCCGACCAGTTGCGCCAGGGAATCAGCCGTGGCGCGCGCATCAACTGCCCCAGTGCCGGGTGACTCGCCAAGGCACTGAACGCGCCGACGATACTTGCCCGTTGCAACAACTGACGCCGTGTCAGATCCATCGTCATGCGCGCACCTTATTGAGGGAGAGGCTGGTCGGCCATGAAGCCGATCAATTGCAGGAACTGCTCTTGTGAACACTCGACGCACTGGCCCATCGGCGGCATGCCGTTGTAACCGTTGATGGCGTGGTCGAGCAGCGTGTCAGTGCCCTGCTGGATGCGTGGCGCCCAGGCTTGGCGATCACCGGTCAGCGGCGCGTTTGCCGCTGGGTTGGCATGACAGAGCTGGCAACTGTTGGTGTAGATCTGCGCCAGTGCCGGGTCAGACGGGATGCCGTTGCTGGATACCGCAGATGGTTTGGCTTCGTCGTCACAGCCCACCATCGCAGCGGCCAGAGCCAGCAGTAGAGTGAATCGGATTACCCGCATAACGATCCTCGCGTGGGGTGCCGCTGATTGTTGTGATCACACCTTAAGACAGCCGCACCAGACGGCTGAGGGCATTGCGGGACAGTAAGGGGGGCAAACGGGGCCAGCCGGGATTCACCTTGGAGTCGGGCATAACACAAAAACCCGTGGGAGCTGGCTTGCCACAGGGTTCGCGGCGTTGCCAGCCTCTCTGTTCTGCGCCTTTGCGTGACATTCGTGTGACATTCCCGGGTTTAAATTTCGGCGCATTCAGGCGTATAACCTGTACAGACTTTTTGATTGCACGCGGACATCCAACACGGGGTAGCGACATGACCACAGCAAACATCCTTGGCAACCTGTTCCCTTCTGTCAGCGACATCCCGGAAAAATACCGCCCAGGCGCTCCGGTCGAGCAACGCGAATACCTCGTCGACGGCCAGTTGCGGCGCTGGGACGGCCCGCTCGCCACAGTGCGCAGCCCGGTCTACTTGCGAGGTGACAAAGGCGACGAACAAGTGATTCTCGGCAGCACGCCGCTGCTCGACGCCGACACCGCCCTCACCGCCCTCGATGCCGCCGTTCGCGCCTATGACCGTGGCCAGGGCTTGTGGCCAACCATGCGCGTGGCCGAGCGCATCCAGCACGTCGAAGCCTTCCTTGGCCGCATGCGTCAGCAACGCGACGCTGTGGTGAAGCTGCTGATGTGGGAAATCGGCAAGAACCTGAAGGACTCGGAAAAAGAGTTCGACCGCACCTGCGATTACATCGTCGACACCATTAACGCCCTCAAGGAACTCGACCGCCGCTCAAGCCGTTTCGAGCTGGAACAGGACACGCTCGGCCAGATACGCCGCGTACCGCTCGGCGTCGCGCTGTGCATGGGCCCTTACAACTATCCGCTGAACGAGACCTTCACCACGCTGATCCCAGCACTGATCATGGGCAACACCGTGGTGTTCAAACCGGCCAAGCTCGGCGTGCTGCTGATCCGCCCGTTGCTCGAAGCGTTCCGCGACAGCTTCCCGACGGGTGTGATCAACGTGATCTACGGCAGCGGCCGCGAAACCGTCAGCGCAC
This sequence comes from Pseudomonas sp. FP2196, assembly GCF_030687715.1. GTDB lineage: Bacteria > Pseudomonadota > Gammaproteobacteria > Pseudomonadales > Pseudomonadaceae > Aquipseudomonas. The sequence continues at coordinate 2,817,399 of NZ_CP117445.1, read as the reverse complement.
TGATGGCCAGCGGCAAGATCGACATCTTCGCCTTCATTGGCACCAACAAGGCCGCCAGCGACCTGAAGAAGCTGCACCCCAAACCACACCGCTTGCGCGCGGCGCTGGGCCTGGACGCGAAGAACCCCGGCATCGTCCTGCCGGAAGTCGATCTGGACAACGCCGTCAGCGAAGCCGTCACCGGTTCGCTGTCGTTCAACGGCCAGCGCTGCACTGCCCTGAAGATCCTCTTCGTGCATGAAGACGTGGTCGACAGTTTCATCGATAAATTCAACGCCAAACTGGCCACGCTGAAACCGGGCATGCCTTGGGACAGCGGCGTGTCGCTGACGCCGCTGCCGGAATCGGGCAAGGTCGATTATCTGCATGGGCTGGTGGCGGACGCGCGCAGCAAGGGCGCCGAGGTGGTCAACCCGAATGGCGGTGAATCCCGCGAGTCGTTCTTCTACCCGGCGGTGCTGTACCCGGTGAATCCGCAAATGCGCGTCTATCAAGAAGAACAGTTCGGCCCGGTCGTGCCGATCGTGCCGTACCGTCACCTCGATACCGTGATCGATTACGTGCTGGAATCGGACTTCGGCCAACAGTTGAGCATCTTCGGTACCAACCCGGTGGCGGTCGGCCGACTGGTCGACACCTTCGCCAACCAGGTCGGCCGGATCAACCTCAACGCCCAGTGCCAGCGCGGCCCGGACACCTATCCGTTCAACGGCCGCAAGAACTCTGCCGAAGGCACGCTGTCGGTACACGATGCGTTGCGGGTGTTTTCGATCCGCACGCTGGTGGCGACCAAATTCCAGGACAGCAACAAGGATCTGATCAGCGAGATCATTCGCGGGCGCGATTCGAGCTTCCTGACCACCGACTACATCTTCTGACGAGGGCCTTGCACTGAGTACGTTCAGCTCCCACCGACTGCCACCGCTGTTGCGCCGGATCCTGCGTCCGCTGCTGGACCCGTACCGGCGCTACCGACACGCCCGATTGATCCACGCGGTGCGGGTGGCATTGGGGTTGCTGGCAACGATTCTGCTGACCACCGGCATCAACCTGCCCCACGGCGAGTGGGCGTCGGTGACTATGCTGGTAGTGATCGGCGGATTGCAGCACCACGGCAACATCGGCAAAAAAGCCGCCGAACGCGCCACTGGCACCTTGATCGGTGCCGGCGTCGGATTATTGCTGGTGGCGCAGCAGGCGTGGCTCGGCATGCCGTGGCTGACCTACTTCGCCATGGCCGTGGTCTGCGGCTTTTTCTCCTATCACGCCATTGGCAAGGGCGGCTACACCGCCCTGCTTTCGGCGATCACCGTATTCATTGTCGCCGGGCATGGCGACAACCCGATCACCGATGGCTTGTGGCGTGGGGTGGATATTCTGATCGGCATTGCACTCGCATTGGCCTTCTCCTTCGCGCTGCCGCTGTACGCGGTGTACTCGTGGCGCTACAACCTCGCCGATGCCTTGCGCGACTGCGCCACGGTGTACGGACGAATCATCAGCGGCCAACCCGTCGCTGCTGATGAACATCTGAAATTGATGGGGCGCCTGGGCGCAGTGATGGTGCAATTGCGCTCGCTGATGCCGTCGGTGTCCAAGGAAGTGAAAATCTCCATGACCGAACTCGATGCCATCCAGCGCAACCTGCGCATGTGCATCAGCACACTGGAGATCCTCGGTAACACTCGCCCGGATGCCAACGATCCAGAAGCCATGGCTCATCTGCAATCGGCGCTGAAGGCCGAGCATCGGGTCATTCGCGTGCAGTTGATCGGCATGGCCCGTGCCCTGAAATCTGGCGCGGCGCAGCGATTGGATCGGCCATTGGAGCTGCACGAGACCAGCCTTGACGCACCTGTCTACAGCGCGCTCGATGGCTATCGTTTGTTGACCCGACAACTCGCCGCGAACATCGGCGAGATGCGCCAGCGCCTGGCAAAAACCGCACCGCGCTGGAACATCTGAGGTTTACTGCGCGGCCAGCCGCCGTGCCTTGAAACCCCAGCCCTGTTGCATGCCGGCCGCCGCCAGCAGAATCGCCGCAACGCCAACCCATTGCAGGATTTCCAGGCGATGACCGAAGGCGAACCAGTCGACGAAGATCGCGGCAATCGGGTAAATGAAGGACAGTGCGCCAGTCAATGCCGTCGGCAGCTTCTGGATCGCGCCGTACAGCAGGACGTACATCAGGCCGGTGTGGACGATGCCCAACGTGACCAGACTGCCCCACTCGCTCGGCGCCTGTGGCAGTGCGGAAAAATGCGCGAACGGCGCAAGCAACAGCACGCCGGTGCAGACCTGAATCAACGCGATCAGATGCGGTGGAGTGCCAGTCAGGCGCTTGATGATCAGCGCCGCAATCGCATAGAGAAACGCCGCGCCCAACGCCAGGGCAATACCCACCAGATAGTCGTTTCCGCCCTCACCTTGCTGGCCATGGGCACTGACGATCGCCAACATCCCCAAAAATGAAATCGCCAGCCAGAACAGCTTCTGCACGGTGATCTTCTCGCCGAGAAACAGCGCCGCCAAACCGACCAGCATGAACGGCTGCACGTTGTATACCGCCGTGCCAATGGCGATCGAAGCCCGGGAGTACGAGGCGAACAACAGCACCCAGTTGCCGACAATCGCCACGCCACTAAGCACGGCCAGCAAAAATGTCGTGCGGGTCAGAATACCCGGGCGCAGAAAGCCGAATGCGGCGCAGATCAGCAGCAAGGTGCCGGCACCGAACACGCAGCGCCAGAACACCACGTCCAGCACCGGTTGCCCGGATACCAGTACAAACCAGCCGATCGTCCCGGATATCAGCATGGCAGCGGTCATTTCAAATGAGCCGCGACGCAGTGTGTTGTCCATCATCAATGTCCTCAGCGTTTGATAGAAGCGTGGCAAAAGTATGCCAAGCCGGCACGCGAGCACTCCAGCGCAGAAAGCAGGCTAAACTTGCTTTCTACCTTTTTTATCGAGGGTAGTTTTCACCAATCGCCTAATGCGGGAGTTTGTTCATGACCGACGATATCGACCAGATCCTCATCAGCGCCTTGATGGAGGATTCGCGGCGCTCGCTCAAGGCGCTGGCTCAAATCAGCGGATTGTCGTCGCCGAGCGTGGCCGAGCGTTTGCGCAGACTGGAGGAACGCGGTGTGCTCAAGGGCTACACCGTCGAGATCGACCCCAAGTGCTTCGGCTATCAATTGCAGGCGATCGTCAGGGTACGGCCGCTGCCGGGGCAATTGCAGGAGGTGGAGCGGCAGATCCTGTCGATCCCGGAATTCACCGAGTGCGACAAGGTTACCGGCGAGGACTGTTTTATCGCACGCCTGCACGTGCGCTCGATGGAACAGCTGGACACCCTGCTCGACCGCCTCAATACCTTGGCCGAAACCAATACCGCAATCGTCAAGAAAACCCCGGTCAAGCGCCGTTTGCCGCCGATGGAATAAGTGTTTTTTCTGCGCTTTCGGCGTAGATTAGGGTTTTTCCGGCGAAGGATTGGCGGTATGAGAATTCAGGCAGTGATCCTGGCAGCTTTGATGCTTGGCGGGTGTGGGACGGTGCAGACGGTGGTGCATAGCGATCAGGACGCGGCGGCCTACCTGAAAGAGAAAAAATCCCATTGCGGCGCTGTTCCGCGAATCTATAGCGGCGTGACCTACGACTTCTGCTTGCTGCACGCAGAGCGGCCGGATGATGTCGATGCGTTCAATTACGACAACGCAACACCCGGCGTACTGGTAGATGCTGCATTGTCAGGGGTGCTCGACACGTTGCTGTTGCCTTATACGATCTACAAGCAACAGGCCGATGGCAGTATCGTGATCAATTGACCCGCATTTCTGCAGACAACAAAAAACCCGCCTAGGCGGGTTTTTCGTTATTTCACCGACTGCAATCAGTCGTCGCGGCTCATGATGCCAAAGATCTGCAACAAGCTGACGAACAGGTTGTAGATCGATACATACAGGCTGATGGTCGCCATGATGTAGTTACGCTCGCCGCCGTGAATGATGGCGCTGGTCTGGAACAGGATGCAGACCGACGAGAACAGCACGAAACCTGCGCTGATCGCCAGTTGCAGGCCGCTGATCTGGAAGAAGAAGCTCGCCAGCGTTGCACCCAGCAGGACGAAGAAACCGGCGGTGATGAAACCACCCAGGAAGCTCATGTCCTTACGGGTGATCAGCACATAGGCCGACAGACCACCGAACACCAGTGCCGTCATCGCGAACGCGGAGCTGACCACTTCAGCGCCGCCCTGCATGCCCAGGTAACGGTTGAGGATCGGGCCGAGCAGGAAACCCATGAAACCAGTCAGGGCAAACGCCGACACCAGGCCCCACGCGGAATCACGGAGTTTGTTGGTGAGGAAGAACAGCCCGTAGAAGCCGATCAGCACCACGAAAATGTTCGGGTAGCCAACACGCATCTGCTGAGCCACGAAAGCCATCACGCCACTGAATGCGAGGGTGAGAGCCAGTAGACCGTATGTGTTGCGCAGGACGCGGCTAACCTCTAGCTGCTCAGCCTGCACGCCGTTATTAACTGCGTAATCCTGTTCGCGCATGGCGACACTCCTGTTGGTTTGAAACGTTCAGTCGCAAAGATCATAACAGACGCTCTGTAACAAGCCATGCAGAGAGTTTGACAGTGTGTTTCATTCAGGTATTATGGCGCCCGCAACGCAACGGAGGTGTGGCCGAGTGGTTTAAGGCAACGGTCTTGAAAACCGTCGACTGTAACAGGTCCATGAGTTCGAATCCCATCGCCTCCGCCATCTTATGTACGACAAAGCCCTGATTATTCAGGGCTTTGTCGTTTCTGGCATTCGTGAAATTTGCTCCTCTCCCTATGGATCGTTTCCGCATCTTTTCGGCCATTTCCGCACCCCTGCCCTTCTGACACCGCTGGATTTGCGCTAGTCAAATCACACCAAGCAGAGCTTGTTGTTGCGTTGAATGCGGTCGGTTGGCAGCTTTCGGCCAGTAGAGGTCAGCTGCAGGAAGGGTCAGCAGCCACCTCATTACCTCAACTTATTCATCCTGCAGAAGCTTCAAGGCACGATCAAAGTCGAAGAGTTCCACCTGCACCGCGACCAATGCCAGGCGTTCTGCCAACGCCGGATCAAGTGGCATGTTGCGCAGTTCTGCAAGCGCGTCCAGCGCCGCCGTGTCACCTTCGTCCAAAAGACCCATGAGCCTGTTCAGTTGCTCGCTGAATGCCGCGTCGTCCAGCAGGTCATCCTCTGTGGCGGCCGGTGCGTCTATGTTGAGGTCGGCCAGAGCCGCCAAGGTCGGGAGCAAGCAAAGCTCGACCTGTATCGCTAGCGCTTGCAGCATCGCAGCCGGTTCGCCGTCCTGGCAGGCCTGCTCCAGCAAAGCGCAGGCCTGCGCCACTGCCTTGGCGCCGATGTTGCCGGCGGTGCCGCGCAAACTGTGCGCCAGCCGTCCGGCGGCGCCAGCATCCGGATCGAACAGTGCGGCCTGGAATTGCTCGGCAAAGCCTGCCTGCGTGTCGCGAAACTTGCAGAGCAAGCGTAAATAGAGATCACGACGGCCCATGCAAGTGGTGAGGCCGGCCTCCATTTCAATGCCTTCGAGACGATCAGGCATCCCATCTGGCGGGCCTGCATTCAGCGATGCTTGGGCCGGCCGTGGCTTGATCCATTTCGCCAGGGTGGCGAACATGGCCTCGACGTTGAGTGGCTTGGAGATGTGGTCGTTCATGCCACTGCTCAGCGCTTTCTCGCGGTCACCCTCCATGGCGTTGGCGGTCATGGCGATCACCGGCAAGGCGTTGAAGCGCGGCTGCTGGCGAATCCGCCGGGTGGCGGAGTAGCCGTCCAGCACCGGCATCTGGCAATCCATCAGCACGCCATCGAAGTTCGTATCCTCGGCGAGGATGTCCAGGGCCTCTTGGCCGTGCCACGCCAATCGCAGGCTGATTCCGACACTCTCCAGCAGTTCGCAGGCCAGTTCCCGATTCAGCTCGTTGTCTTCCACCAGCAGCAACCGCGCGCCATTAAGGCTGGCGAGGGTACTGGCATTGTGTTGGGAGCGCTCGCCGGCCCGGGAATCGCCCAGCAGCCCTTTGCCCAGCACCCCACCAATGGCTTCGAGGAGAGCGGACGGTGTGACCGGTTTGGTCAGCACCACCGGCAGGCGGATGCCCTGGCGCTCGGCTTCCTCGCGCGCCTCTTCGCGGCCAAACGCGGTGACCATGATGACCGACGGTGTATGCATCAGGCTGGCAGAATGCATTCTGCTCACGGCTTCCATGCCATCCATGCCGGGCATCCGCCAGTCCATCAAGACCAAATCGTAAGGCAGCGCCTTTTGCTCGGCGTCGGCCAACATGCGCAGCGCCAGACTGCCGCTCTGCGCGACATCCACTTCCAGGCCAAAACTGCGCGCCATGCCCGAGAGGATTTCACGGGCACTTGCGTTGTCATCCACGACCAGCACGCGCATCCCTGACAGTTCGCCCGCCTTGAACATACGACGCGGCTGAACGTCTTGCTGCACGCCGAGCTGTACCTGGAAATGGAACGTGGAGCCAACGCCCGGCTCGCTCTCGACCCAGATCCGGCCGGCCATCAGTTCTACCAGCGTCTTCGAGATCGACAGTCCCAACCCGGTGCCGCCGTACTTGCGAGTGATCGAAGTGTCCGCCTGACTGAATGACTGGAACATACGTGAACACTGTTCGACGGTCATGCCGATGCCGGTGTCGCGCACCCAGAAATGCAGCTGCACGCTATCGGTGTGCGTGCCGATTTCTTCCACACCGACGACGATGTCGCCGTGCTCGGTGAACTTGGTCGCGTTGTTGCCGAGGTTGATCAGCACCTGCCCCAATCGCAGGGGATCGCCGAGCAGGGCCGTGGGCAAGTCGGACGGGATCTGGAACAGCAACTCCAGGCCCTTGCCCTCGGTCTTCAGGCCAATCATGGCGGCGAAGCTGTCGAGCACGTCTTCCAGACGGAAAGGCACCTGTTCAAGGCTCATCCGGCCGGCCTCGATCTTGGAGAAGTCGAGGATGTCGTTGATGATCCCCAGCAGGTTCTCCGCCGAACGGTGTACCTTTTCTATGTAGTTGCGCTGGCGATTGTCCAGTTCAGTCCGCAGCGCCAGATGGCTCATGCCGATGATTGCGTTCATTGGCGTGCGGATCTCATGGCTCATGTTGGCGAGAAACTCGCTCTTGGCCTGAGTGGCTTCTTCGGCCGTCGCCCTGGCCTCTGCCAATGCCGTCACGTCGATGTTGATGCCGGTTGCGCGCAATGGCTTGCCGTCCGCTGTGCGTGAAAACCGGTTGAGCGAGCGAAACGTGCGCACCTGCCCATCGTTTTTGCGCACGATGCGAAAGTCGAATTCGACGCGATCATCATCACTTTGCACGGCACTTTCAAACGTACTGCTGACCCGCGCCACATCCTCGGGATGCACCAGCGCCTGCCAGTGCGCCAACGTGCCGCCGAACCCGCCGGGCTCCAGCCCGAACAGGGTTTCGAGCTGGGGTGTCCAGTAGTTTGTGCCGGTGACCAGATCAACGTCGAACAAGCCGATGTCACCGGACTCTTGCGCCAGGTTCAGGCGATCGCTGGCGGTACGCAGCCGGGCCTCCATCGCCCGGCGATCACTGACGTCGCGCACCGAGGCGCAGACGCAGACACCCCGCCCCTCCAGACGCGGCAGATGGGACAGGCCGATTTCCACAGAGAACAGACTGCCGTCCTTGCGCACCCCGCTCAGATCATCCAGATCGCCCCCCATCTGCCGGGTTCCGCCGCTGGCAATGAAACCGTCGCGCAACCGGACATGCCGCTCGCGGGCAGCCTGAGGCACCAGACGCTCAATGCTGGCGCCAATCAACTCTCCGGGTGCATAGCCAAACAGGTTGTCCATTTGCGGATTGGTCATCAGGATGTTGCCATCGGCCCCTAGCACCAGCATGCCGTCCGGCGCCGCCTCGATGATGCCGCGATACCACGCTTCGGTGGCGCGCAGTGCCGCCTGCTGAGCCTCCAACTCACTGGCCTGGTGTTCCAGCAGCAAGGTTTGTGCGCCCATTTCGTCCGCCTGACGACGGGTTTCCTGCAGCAGCGCCTGGGCCGCCTCGCTGCGTTCCATGATGGCCATGGCCCCGGCGAGCCTCGGCAGGACTTCTTGCAAAAGCAACGCTTCGTTTTCCTCCAGCGACCGGAACCCCGCCATTTCGACAACCCCGAGCAGGCGCTCGCCACGCAGCAACGGTTGCACCATCAAATGGCTGGCAGCAGCTGCGCCTAACTGCGTGCGCACGTGCCAGAACGATTCGGGCAGATCTTCAAGCAGGCGGGGTTGGCGATCCAGTGCGCATTGGCCAAGCACCCCCTCGCCGAGTTCAAGCTCGACAGGCAACGGGTGCTTGCTGTCCAGCGCGTAACCGCCGACTAATTGCAGGCGTGACGCGCCTTCATAGAGCACGTAAAGCGCCCCCTGGCACATGCCCAAGCGGGGCGCGATGCGGCTGAAAAAAGCCTGGGCCAACTGCTGTGGCGTCTCTGCCTGTTGCAGATCCACTTGCAGGAGCGAGGCATGACCTTTCACCCAACGCTGGCGTTCAAGTTGACGAGCCTCCACCTGCAGCGTGGCAATGGCCCGCGCCAGGTCGCCGGTTTCGTTGCGCAGATCGGTGTGGGGTATCTGGCCGTCCAGCTTGCCCGACGCCAATTCATCAACCGCCACGCGGACGCGGTTGAGCGGCACACGAATGGAATAACTGACCAGCCAGGTCAAGAGCAAAGCCAGCGTCGAACCGCCCAACAGCAAGACATAGGTGATCGTGCTGCTGCGCTGGGCGTACTCAGCGAGGTTCTTCGCCGTATCGTGGATATCGGCTTCCTTGTTGTTCTCTATCTGGTTGAGCAGCCCGTCGCTGCCCTGTTCCAAGGCGAGAAAGTCCTTGCTGTTGAGCAACGTCAAGGCCTGACCCAGAGAGCCTTTGCCGGCCAGTTCCAGTGCGTCGTCACCGTCTTTTTGCAGACGCCGCAGGACCACTTCGAATTCCAGCAAGCTATTGAGACTGCTCTGGCGCCGCAGCGTTGGTCGCACCTGCTCCAAAGCTTCGTGGAGACGCTCATGGGCGCGGTCCATCTGCGCTCTGGCGCTGATGCGGATATCGGCGTTATTGGTCGCGACCGCGCGTTGCATGGCCAGCAACAGATGCGGCAGTTGCACCCGAACTTCCTGCACATGCTGGATACCGGCCAGATCCTGTTGGTACAACTGCTGCATTTCATGCCTGAGCGAATACTGGGTGCGCAGGCTTTGCACGCCGAGTATCAGGATCAATGTCATCAACGCAGCGAAGCCGATAATCAATTTACTGCGCAGGGACAGGCGCTCGAGCAGCTCGAACAGTCTGTTCATAAATGGCCTCGTTCAACTGCAAGTGCTGGGTGGCACAAAGGGCTCAGAGATGGTCAGCGATCGGCTCATGCAAGGCCAACTGCCTGGCCATGTCCTGGTCACTGTCGGCGAAGCGTGCGGCAATTTCCCGGAACTGCTCCGCATTGGCGAGAAACGCGTCGCAGATGTCCGGGTCGAAATGCGAACCCCGGCCTTCGCGGATGATTTGCACTGCCTGCTCATGGGACATGCCGGGCTTGTACACGCGACGGCTGATCAACGCGTCGTAGACATCGGCCACGGCCATCAACCGGGCGCTGATCGGGATGTCGTCGGTGGCCACTCCTTGCGGGTAGCCGCTGCCATCCCACTTTTCTTGATGGCCGTAGGCAATTTCCTTGGCCAGATGAAGGAAATCCACGTCTATGCCCAACTGATCCTCGGCGTGCTGGATGGCATCGCGTCCCAGTGTGGTGTGGGTCTTCATGATCTCGAACTCTTCCGGAGTGAGCCGTCCCGGCTTGAGCAGGATGCGATCGGGGATGCCGATCTTGCCGATATCGTGCAGCGGCGCCGATTTGAAGAGCAGTTTGATGGTGTCTTCGTCTAGAAAGTGTCGGAAGCGCGTGTGATTGCGCAACAGTTCAGCCAGCCGTTTCACATAGTGCTGGGTACGACGAATGTGGTTGCCGGTTTCGTTGTCGCGGGTTTCCGCCAGTGAGGCCATGGCGTGAATCGTGACATCCTGTATCGCGATCACCTCACGGGTGCGGCGTTGCACTTCCTGCTCGAGAAATTCGTTCTGATTGCGCAGGAAATCGGCAACGGCCTTGAGCTTGATTTGCGTCTCGACCCTGGCCATCAGCACCGGGGGGATGATCGGCTTGGTGATGTAGTCCGCAGCGCCAAGGCTCAACCCTCGAATTTCGTCCTCTGTGGCCGTCATCGAGGTCAGGAAAATGATCGGTATATGGCGAGTGCGAGCGTCAAGCTTGAGCTGCTCGGCAACGTCATAACCGGACAGGCCCGGCATCATGATGTCCAGCAGGATCAGGTCAGGAAGGGGGGCCGCCTGCAGAAGGCGCAAGGCTTTCTCTCCGCTGTTGGCTGCCTTGACCCGATATTTGTCCTTGAGCAACTCGGCGATAAGCATCAGGTTGTCGGGGGTGTCATCGACCACCAGAACGGTTGCTGATGGATAAACGCCCTGCAGGCTGTCCATGGATGTTGGCTCCCTTGCCAGACAATTAATGAACGGGCGCAGTTACGCCATTCTTGCTGGCAAGCGTAGCTAGAAAAACGGTAATCGCTAGGTGGAAATTGGTAGGCGGGCTTCATCAAGCAATGAATAAAATGTGTACAAATGGCCAATAGCAGACTGCCTGCTCTATAAAAAAATGCGTCCCCTTTTCGCTTTGTCGTTTCTGGGGTTTACGATTTTTATTCTGTCTTTTCGGATCGGTTCCACCTCTTTTCAGCTATTTCCGCCACGTTCAGGGGATTGGAAGCTTCGACTGACCGAACGACCAGCGGCTGCGTGAATGAGCAAGCATTTCCCGCCTGACACCCATCGTCTTCTCTGAGCCCTTCCGGTTTTGCGCAATCTTGCGCATGTGGCAAAACGCGCACGCGGTCCTCAATCAGTGCCCTGATCAGCGATTCAACGATAAACACTCAGGTGCCGGAGAAAAAAGCGGACGTCAATTGACTGCGGCGGTGGCTGGTCAAACTGCAGAAGGTGCTGGTTTGACCATCATCAGGCTACACGGGGCACGGTTCACCAGACATTCGGCGGTGCCACCGATAAAGCCGTCAAACCCATGGTGGTAGGTGGTCCCCAGCACCACCAGGTCGAAAGCATTTTGTCGGGCAAACAACTCGACCACCCGGTAAGGAATGCCGGTCAACACGTGTCTATGCTTTTCATCGACACCATAGCGCTCCGCTAGTGTGTGAAACGCCTCTTGCTGAGTATCGTTGATCGCATCGCGCAAACTGTGATCCAGACTCAGGTTCGGCACACTCATCGCGGCATCACCCACCACAGACCAATTGCTCACGTTCAACAAATGCAACGACGCATCGCACGTTGATGCCAGTGTCGATGCCAGGTCGAGTATCCGGTCGTTGAGGCCATGTGTCAGGTCCTCAAGGTGTGACAGGTCAATGGCCGCCAGGATTTTCAAGGGTTTGGGATTTGCGGCTTCGGTAACCAGGTGCACGCAGGCCGGGCAATCACGCAACAATTCCCAGTCCAATGGATGATGAAACGCTCGATTGAGGGTGGGAACATGGTGCGCGTCTTTGATCACCAGGTCAGCATGAAAGTCATTTACGTACTCAAGCACATGCGCTGGCGTGGCCCGGGCCCAGACCACTTCGGTGGTGACTTGCACCCCAGCACTGCGCTGAAACCGGGCTTGCTGTTCCAGCCATTGGCGATGCATCTGCAAGTAGCCTTCACGCGCTTGCGCCATGGCACTGTGGTCAAACAAACCGGCCAGCGCCAGGGGCTGGACATAATCGAACGCCACGATATGCAACAACGCACCGCTGGCTCTGGCTAACGCCTGGGCGCGGGCAAACGCCGGGGTTCGGGTCATTTCGGCGGGTGCGATCAACAGAATTCGCTTGAGCTTGAACATCACGTATTTCTCCTGGCAATGCTTTGCCGGCCCGTTTGCCAGCCCGACGTCCGTGTCCGGTTTTGAGGTGATCGCCAACTACTTGCGCGTTGCCTTTTCGGTCGTCCGCTTGGCGCGCTCATTGGCTTCATCAGCCGCACGCTGTGCCTGTTCAGCTTTCAATAGCGCTTCGTCGGCGCGCAAACGTGCCGTTGCCGCGTTGTCTTCGGCGGACTCCAGTCGCGCTTCGATTTCCTGGGCATGGCGGTGGCTGCATCCGGTGGTGGTCAACAGGATACTCAGCACAATGATGAGCAAGCGCATGTTCATGGTTTCCCCTGGGTGGCTCGGCTAAATCGATGATCTGAGTATCTGGCGATGTCTGCGACCGACTCTGATTTTTGTCAATTAATGACGCCATCGATGGGTGGCCGTGCAAATGGATGTTGTTGATCTATCTCAATGTATTTGCGCCGCTCGGGCGTAGAAAAAGACTGATCAGGCAATCGCCGAACGTGCCCCCCATCCGAAGAGAGACCGCCGTCATGAGTGATTTGGATCTGCGCAAAGCCATTTTGGAAGAACTTGAATTCCAGCCAGACATCAACGCCGCCAACATCGGTGTCAGCGTGGATAACGGAGTGGTCACGCTGTCCGGTCACGTCAACACCCTCGCACAAAAGGTCAGTGCGGAGCGGGCGGTAAAAAGTATCAAGGGAGTGCGAGCGCTGGCCGAAGAATTAGAGGTCAGGCTCAACAACCATGGCGGAACAGGGGACGACATCATCGCCAACCGTGCCTTGAAAATCATCCTCTGGAGTTCCGACGTACCCGAAGGCGATGTCAAAGTCACGGTGCAGCACGGGCGGGTCACGCTGGAAGGTGAGGTGGACTGGCAATACCAGAAGGAAACCGTGGATCGCTCGGTGCGTAAGCTGTCCGGCGTAATCGGCGTCGACAATCGCCTGGTTTTGCGTCCACGGCTAGACGTCTTCGATATTCAGGAGCGCATCGAGGCAGCGCTCAAACGCAATGCCGAAGTACACGCCCACGAGATTCGCGTCAAAGTCGAAGGCGACGTAGTGACGCTTGAAGGCCGGGTCCACTTGTGGCGTGAGCGCCAGATCGCAGAACGGGCGGCCTGGTCGGTGCCAGGCGTGACGAAAGTCGAAGATCATTTGCTGCTGGCGTGAGTTCAAGTTGCCGATCATCCAGGCTAACTGGATGAGCAAATAAGCATTCAGTGGACAATCGGCGGGGTCCACTGCCAGTTTCGGACTTCCGGCAGATCCTCGCCATGCTCAATGAGGTACAGCTTGTGTTTCTCCATCATTGACCAATAGCGCGCCCTCGCAACCTGCACTTGCTCGTGCAGCCGAGGAACGCGTTCAATCACATCCAGCGCCAATTGGTAGCGGTCCAGATTGTTGATGACCGCCATGTCGAACGGCGTGGTGGTGGCGCCCTCCTCCTTGAAACCGCGCACGTGGAAATTATCGTGGTTGCTGCGTTTGTACAGCAGGCGATGGATCAACGCCGGGTAACCGTGGAAGGCAAAGATCACGGGCGTGTCGAGCGTAAACAATTCATCGAACGCGCTGTCCGACAGGCCATGGGGGTGTTGGTATCCAGGCTGCAGCACCATCAGATCCACGACGTTGACCACCCTCACCCGCAAGTCCGGGGCATAGCTGCGCAACAGCGTCACGGCAGCCAGGGTTTCCAGGGTGGGCACGTCGCCAGCGCAGGCCATGACTACATCAGGTTGTTCGTCGTTGTGACAGGCCCATTCCCAGCGGCCAATCCCGGCCTGGCAATGACGCAACGCTGCATCGACTTCCAGCCACTGCCATTCCGGCTGTTTGCCGGCGACGATGACATTGATGTAGTCACGGCTCTTGAGGCAATGCTCGACCACTGACAACAGACAATTGGCATCGGGCGGCAGGTAGACACGAACGATGTCGGATTTTTTGTTCGCCACCAGATCGATGAACCCCGGATCCTGATGAGAAAAACCGTTGTGATCCTGGCGCCAAACGTGTGATGTGAGCAGAAAATTCAACGATGCGACGGGTTTTCGCCAAGGCACTTCGGCAGCGGTTTTCAGCCATTTGGCATGCTGATTGACCATCGAATCGACGATATGGATAAAGGCCTCATAACACGACAGCAAGCCGTGGCGACCGGTCAGTAGATAGCCCTCAAGCCAACCTTCACACACTTGCTCGCTGAGAATTTCCATGACCCGGCCGTCAGGGGCCAGGTTGATGTCCTCCGCTTGCAGAGGCTCCATCCAGGCCTTGGCGGTGACCTCGTACACTGCGTCCAGTCGGTTGGAGGCGGTTTCGTCAGGACCGAACAATCGAAAGTTGCTCGACTGTCGGTTGCCCTTCATCACATCGCGCAAGTACGTACCGAGCACTCGGGTCGCTTCGGCGCGCAAGGCACCCGGCGCGGACAGAGTGACGGCATAGTCGCTAAAGCGTGGCAAGTTCAGTGGTTGCAACAGCAGACCGCCGTTGCCCTGGGGGTTGGCACTCATGCGCCGCTGACCGGTTGGCGCCAGTGCTGCCAGTTCCGGGAGTAAGGCGCCGCTGTCGTCAAACAGTTCGTCAGGACGGTAGCTGTTCATCCAGTCTTCCAGTTGCCGTATGTGCAGCGGTTGCTGGAAATCCGCCAATGGCACTTGATGGGCGCGCCAGGTCCCCTCGACACGATGGCCGTCGACGAACTCAGGACCGGTCCAGCCTTTAGGCGTGCGCAGCACTAACATGGGCCATCGCGGTCGCACCGCGGTGGCCGATGGCTGACGCGCCTGATGCTGGATGTCGCGGATCTTGCGAGTGATGATGTCCAGGGTTCTGGCCAGGTCTTGATGCACTCGCAGCGGCTCATCGCCTTCGACAAAGTAAGGATCGTAGCCATAGCCATACATCAGTGCCGACAGCTCGTCCTCGCTAATGCAGGACAGGATCGTCGGATTGGCGATCTTGTAGCCGTTCAGGTGCAATATCGGCAGCACCGCGCCGTCACGCGCAGGATCGAGAAATTTATTGGAATGCCAACTGGCGGCCAGTGTGCCGGTTTCGGCCTCGCCATCGCCAATCACACAGGCCACGATCAAATCCGGATTATCGAACGCCGCACCGTAGGCATGGGCCAGGCTGTACCCCAACTCGCCGCCTTCGTGGATTGACCCCGGCACCTGCGCCGACACATGGCTGGAGATCCCGTAAGGCCAGGAAAACTGCCGAAACAGGCGTTGCAGACCGTTGATATTGCGCTCCACCGAGGGATAGCACTCGGTGTAAGTACCTTCCAGATAGGTCTGTGCAACCACCGCTGGCCCACCATGCCCGGGGCCTGCGACGAACAGCATGTTCAAATCGTATTGATTGATCACACGATTGAGGTGGGTATAGATCAGGTTCAGCCCCGGCGTCGTCCCCCAATGCCCCAGCAATCGCGGTTTGATATGGGCCAGAGTCAATGTCTGACGCAACAGCGGGTTGTCCTTCAGGTAAATCTGCCCCACGGCGAGGTAGTTGGAGGCCCGCCAATAGGCGTCCAGCCCTGCCAGTTGCTCTGCATTCAGAAAATCACTCATGGAGCGCTCCGCAAAAGACCGATGAATCCTTGTCATCCGTTGATTCTGGAAGCCTGCAAAGCGCAACGCTTGATTTACATCAAGTTTCAACATCAACCTTGAAGCTAATAAAGGCGAAGCTGCCAGCGCCTCGGTAATACGGGCACCCCGCTCGTCCGCAACCACGGTGAAAGGCCAAATGAAAAGCACGTGCGCCGCTACGACACCTATGCTTATGGCACCCCTTGGAGGCACCTTTCCCATGCTTGAAGCTCCGTCCCCACCGCCGCTTCTCAAGGCTGCCTGTTCCAACTGCAGCGTTGTGGAGTTATGCCTGCCGATCGGCCTGACTGGATCGGAGGTCGAGCGACTCGATACGCTGATCGTGCAGCGATACAAGGTGAAGAAAGGCGCCGCTCTTTACCGGACGGGGGACCCGCTACGCTCGCTGTACGCTGTGCGCATAGGCTCGTTCAAGACCAGCGTGTTGTCCGTCGACGGCCGCGAACAAGTGACCGGTTTTCACATCCCCGGCGAAATGCTCGGCCTGGACGCCATCAGTGCCGATCAGCATGCTTGCACTGCGTATGCCCTGGAAGACAGCGAAGTCTGCCCGATTCACTTTGCGCAACTGGAAAAACTGGCGCAGAGCCTCCCCTCCCTGCAGCACAACCTCAACAAACTGCTGAGCCGGGAAATTGTGCGTGACCACAGCATGTTGGTGCTGATGGGCAACATGAACTCCGATGAACGCCTGGCGGCATTCCTGCTCAACCTCTCGCAACGCCTGAGCTCCCGAGGCTATTCCGCCAAGGAATTCGTGCTGAAAATGCGCCGCGAAGAAATCGGCTCCTACCTTGGGCTGCGTCTGGAGACCATCTGTCGGGGCATCGCCCACTTGCGCGATCAGGGATTGGTGGAAATCGCCGGGCGCGACGTGAAAATCCAGAACATGGACGGCCTCAAGCAGATGGTGTCCGGCTGCAATCGCCAGACTCACTGACCCCGTCCGTCACGGAGATTGATCATGCGTGCCCGCCTGGTTTTGTCCTGCGCTTTTAACATCGCGTGAGACGGCCGACCCTGCCATTGCTGTGGCATCAATCAGAACAGGCAAGTGATCATGTATCAGAACTTAGCCCTGCTTGCCGCTTTCCTTCTGACCTACAGCATATTTGCGGGGCGTTTCGAATCCCGCCTGCTCAATGGACCTCTGATGTTCATGCTGGCCGGGCTGATTCTCGGCCCCGCGTTTCTGGGCATTCTGCAGCCACGGATTGACAGGGAAGGTCTCAAAATTCTGGCAGAACTTACATTGGCGATTGTTCTTTTCAGTGATGCAGCCAGCGCCGACCTCAAGGTTCTGAAAGTGCACGAAGGATTACCGCTGCGCTTGTTGTTGATCGGACTGCCGCTGACCATGCTAAGTGGCTGGCTGATCGGCATCTGGCTGTTCCCGCAGATACCCTCGATAGAATTGGCAATACTGGCAACCCTTCTGGCGCCCACCGACGCAGCACTGGGTAAAGCGGTAGTGAGCAACCCCAAGGTGGCGGCGTCCGTGCGTGAGGGATTGAACGTGGAGAGCGGGCTCAATGACGGCATCTGCGTTCCGGTGTTGTTGATGTTCCTGGCCCTGTTGATCGAAGAGCAGACGCAGTCTCCCATCTCGCTGGCGGTAGAGCTGGTTGTAGAGGCGCTTGGAATCGGCGCACTCATCGGCGCCACCCTTACCTTCTTTGCCTGGCTGTTGCAGCGTTATTCTCGAAAACATCATTGGCAAACACCCATGTGGTCGCAGCTGACGCTGCCCGGGCTGGCCCTGCTTTGCTTTGCCACCGCACAAGCTCTAGGCGGTAGCGGGTTTATCGCCGCGTTCGTTGGAGGGCTGCTCGCCAGCTACCTGTTTACTGAACAAAAGCACGATCTGCTCAAGGCCAGCGAAGAGTTCGCCAGCCTGCTATCGGTCATTACCTGGATCGTATTCGGCGCGCTGGTGATCCCTTGGGCCTGGAGCAGTTTCACTCTGAATATCTGGCTGTATGCAGTGCTCAGTCTGACCCTTGTTCGCATACTGCCGGTACTCATCAGCCTGGCAGGAACCGGCTTCGATTTCGAAACCCGCCTGTTCATCGGCTGGTTCGGCCCACGAGGTCTGGCAAGTATCGTCTTCGCCGTAATGATATTGGACTACCCTCTGCAAGCCAGTCGTACGTTGGTCGCTGTAGCGGCCTGTACCGTTTTACTCAGCGTGCTGCTACATGGCTTGAGTGCCAATCCATGGGTCTCACGGCTGGCAAACCGTGTTGATTGATCTTTATCAGAAATGCCACCGTCCGCCGGTACTAGTGTTGCGACGAGAGCGTGCCTAAGCGTCTGTCCGAACAACTCGCATCTAGCAAAGTATGGGCAGGAGCCTGAGCCTGCTTCCAAGTGCATTCGATGGCTGAGCGGTGATGCGTTTCGTAGATCGAGGGGATTCCGATGACCGACTCAAGCAAGAAAATGAATCTCATGGGGCTCACCACACTGGTGACGGTAAACATGATGGGGTCAGGCATCATTATGTTGCCGACGAGCATGGCCCAACTCGGCGCTGTTTCATTGTTGTCATGGATCGTCACCGCTGTCGGCTCCATGGCCATCGCGTATTGTTTTTCCCAATGTGGCATCTTCTGTCTGCGCTCAGGTGGGTTATCCGCCTACACCGAAGAAGCGCACGCAAAATCAGGTTTTTTCCTCTGCTCGTATCTGTATTTCCTGTCGTTGGCCATCGCCAACGTGGCGGTGGCCATCTCCGCAGTGGGATACATGACATCGTTCATGCCTTGGCTGGGAAGCGGGGCCATTCCCTTGTTCATCGGAACGGTCGGCTTGCTCTGGTTAACCACCGTGGCTAATTTTGGCGGCCCTGGCATCACGGGCAGGATTGGTGCGGTTACGGTGTGGGGGGTGATCATCCCGGTAGCGGGCTTGAGCATCATCGGTTGGTTCTGGTTCAAACCTGATCTGATCATCGCCGCCTGGAACCCGAATCAACTACCGATATCCGAAGCGATCAGCAAAGCGATTCCTCTGACCCTCTGGGCGTTTCTCGGCATGGAGTCGGCTGCCCAGGCCTCAGATGCGGTGGAAAATCCCACGCGCACCGTACCGCTGGCCTGTCTGTTCGGGACATTGGGGGCAGCGGTAGTTTATGTGCTATCGACGACGGTCATTCAGGGCATCATTCCCAATGCCGAACTGGCCAACTCATCCGCACCTTTCGCACTCGTTTATGCGCATATGTTCAACCCTCTGGTCGGCAACATCATCATGGCGCTCGCGGTGATGGCCTGTGTGGGTTCGCTCCTGGGCTGGCAGTTCACGTTGGCGCAAACCGCCAAGGTGACCGCTGATCAGGGCATGTTCCCGAAACTGTTCAGCAAGGTCAGCGCACGCAACGCCCCCATCGTCGGGATGCTGGTCTGCGGCGTGCTGCAGACCTTGATGGCGCTGTCGACCATTTCGCCGAACGCGAGCGCGCAGTTCGGAAAACTCGTCAGCCTCGCCGCGGTGACCAACCTGATCCCCTACGTGACGGCAGCCACCGGGCTGCTGGTCATGATGTACAAAGCCAAAGTCAGCGCAGGCGTATACACGCGCAATACCCTGCTGTTAGTGGTTGCCGTGGCCTATTCCTTGTATGCGCTGTATGCCTGCGGCAAAGACGCCGTGTTCGGCGGCATCCTTGTTCTGGTATTCGGCTACCTGCTCTACGGTTTCCTCGCTAAACGTTTTGTCGACGCCCCTGCGCCTGTTAGCCCCCGGGCTGATAACCCTTGATCGAAGTCTTCGGTACAGCACACATAACTGAATTCGAGGAAACCTGCGCATGAACGTCAAACTGACCAAAGCCAACAACCTGCTGCTCGTCTGCATACTGGCGCTGCTACCGGTAATGGCCCATGGCAATACGCTTGAACGCATACGCGCGAGTCATGCTTTCACCCTGGGCTACTTACCCGACTTCGCGCCTTTCAGTGATCAAGCAGCCGATAAAGCCAGCGGTTATGCCATCGATCTTTGTCTGAAAATAGCCGAGAAGGTCAAAACCGATTTGCATTTGCCTGAGTTGAACATTCAGTACCAGCCTGTCTCATTCAACGACGAGATGAATGCCGTCAGTTCGGGGAAGATCGACATTCTTTGTACGCCGACCCCACCCACACTGGCGCGGCGCAAGATCGTCAGTTACTCGGTGCCGATTTACACCGCCGGTCTGTCGGCAGTGGTGCGCCAGGATGCCGCCGAACCCTTGCTCAATGTGCTGGGTGGCAAGGTGGCTCATACAGGGCCAACATGGCGAGCCACTGTGAACCTTGGTCTATCCAATCAGACGTTCGCCGCCATCGCTGGCGGTGTCACCGAGGCGTGGATACATCAGCAAATGCGATTGCTGGGGGTTGTAGCCACTCTCGTCACAGTGGAGAACGCAGAAGCAGGTCTCAAGCTGGTTGCCAATGGCAAAGCCGATGCGTTCTTCGCTGAACGCATGATGCTCGAGCATCTGCTGACCCGGAATTACCCTTCAGGAAACCTGGTACTGCTAAAGCGGATTTTTGAGTACGCACCGACTGCAATGGCAGTGGATCGAGAGGATGAAGACTTCCGTCTGCTGGTCGACACTGCCCTGAGTGAAATGTATCGATCCGGCGACATTGAACAGGCATTCGAAAAACACCTGGGCGGAGCCGACAGTGCGGCCAAAAAGCTATTCAAGATCTATGCAATACCATAGCGACATGTCAGAAATGTCGAGTTCAATCAGCCCAGAATGCCTCTGCAGTTAAGCGATTGGACTTGCAATCGAGAGAATTCCTGCGATCAGGTGCGGTTCACCGGTTGTCATCTTGACGGTTTACGGCCGGGGCAATTCAACGGAGCGATTGTGCTCATACCGTGCCCCCTTGCCTGACGGCCAGAATACTCCCCGGCACCGAATACAGCGCACGCTCGGTGGTGCTGCCGATCAAGCGATCAATGCCTACTCGATGAACCGAGCCCATCACCACCACGTCGGCCAGATACTGCTCGACAAACTCAGTGATCACCGGCACCGGATGGCCCATGACGAAGTGCCGGCGCTCCGCAGGCACACCGTGGCGATCCGCAAGTGCGACAAAGGTCTGGTGCTGGGACTCGCGCAGCTCGCTTGCAAAATCTTCGTTCCAGCCACCCGTGTCCATTGGCGCATCACCGTTGAACGCCGCTGACAAATCGTAGGCGTACAGCAGATGCAACGGCACATCGCATTGCAACGCCAACGCATTCGCGGTCTGAATGATCGCGTCATTCAATCCACTGATTTGTGTGCCTGGATCAAACGGGTCCACTGCCGCCACGACGCGATGAGGCAACGCGTAGCGGATTTGATTGACCAGGTGCACGGGAACAGGACACTCACGCAGCAAGTGACAATCGAGCGGCGTGATGAAAACGCGTTTGAGTGCGGGTTCCAGCGTCACATCCTTGATCAAAAGATCGGGTTTGAGCGCTTTGACAGATTTCAGGATATCCAGCAACGGATGACTGGTGAAGACCACGTCCACCGTCACGTCCAGGCCATGGGCGTTGAGCTGCTCGACCTCGTCGGCCACCCAGCGACGGTAGCGGCGCTGATAGCGCTGCGCATCCACCTCATCGATTCTCTCTTCCCACACATGAGTGACCGGCACCGGCTCGACGAAGGCCCGCACATCCAGCGCCGCGCCGCTCGCCTTCGCCAACGCGATAGCACGCATCATTGCCGCAGATTGATGCAGTGTCGGGTCGGCGACCAGCAAAAGACGTTGATATTGGCCCATTACACACCTCCGCTCGGCACCGGCGTTGTGGCCTGGCAGGGTTCAAGACTGCACCTGCCTCCCTGCCTGATGTTGATTTACATCAAACCGATGCCAATGAAAAATCGCCATGGCCAGTGTCTGATTTAGATCAGATGCCACCGTGGCCAACGGTGTAGAAGGATGCCAAGCGGACGTTTTTTCACCGCCCGCCAGCCTTTCAAACTGGATGGAGGATGAACCATGCTCACCGTTAAAGACCACAACGATCAGGCCGTCGCCGCCTATGCGGCAGTCTCCGGACAATACTGGATCGAGCCGATCAAGGACGGCCGCCATGTGTTGATCCGCCCTCTCATGGGAAAAGATCGTGAGCGCGAACACAACTTCATCAAGCGCCTGTCCCCCGAATCCAGGCACATGCGCTTTCTCGCCCAGATCAGCGAGCCCGGCACCGCTCTGCTCGACCAGTTGATGGACACTGATAACCAACAGCGCACGGCATTCATCGCAATGGTTCACGAGGACGGCAAGTTGATCGAAATCGGCATCAGCCGCTATGCCGGCACCGGCGAACATCAATGCGAATGTGCCGTGACGGTCGCCGATCAATGGCAGCACTTGGGCCTGGGCACATTGCTGATGGAGCACTTGATCAAAGCGGCTCGCCACAACGGTTTTCGCCAGATGTATTCGGTCGATGCCTCAAGTAACGCCTCGATGCGCGATCTGGCCAAGCACTTGGGCTTCGAGACCCACAATGATCCTGACGATCCGCGCCAGGTCATTCATCGTCTTTACCTGTAAAAAATCGCCCCATGAGGTGTCGGCCAACGACTCCCCCCGGGGCGATCTCGTTTCAGGATTGCAGTGTTTGTTGCGGCTTGATCGCCAACACACTGCAAGGTGCGCGATGCAGCAACTGTTCGGCGGTGGTGCCTAACAACTTGCTCAAGCCGTGGTGCTGCACCGTTCCCATCACAATGACGTCAATCTGCTTCTTGAGGGCGAACTCGCAGATACTCGGTACCGGCGCGCCCTCGATGAAATGCCGGCACGAGACCGGTACGCCGTGACGCTCGGCCAGGGCCGCAAACGCCTCATGCTGCGCACTGCCCAGCATTTCATAGATCCCGGTGGCCAATGGCAATGCACCGAACCCCATGTCCGTGGCGTAAACCGACGTCCAGTCATAGACATGCACCAGTTCAAGCCCGGCATCACATTGCTCAGCCAGCCGGGTGGCTGCATCAATGATCTGGTCGTTGAACAGGCAATCCTGTTCTTCGCTGCGCAAGACATCGACGATGGCCATTACATTGCGCGGGCGTGGATGCATGTCGTCGGTCACCAGATGAACCGGCACGGGGCAGTCGCGTAACAGTTGCCAATCCAGCGGTGTGTAGAAAACCCGCTCCAACGCGGATTCGTGCTGGGCATCCTTGATGATCAATATGACGGGCATCTCGTTGACGAACTGGAGGATCTCGGCAAAGAGATCCTGAACCCAGACCACCTCGGTGGTGACCTCGATGTGATGCCTGGCCAGCAATGACGCCTGCTCTGTGAGCCACTGACGATGGGTGCGCAGATAACCATCGCGGGCCAGGCGAATTTGCTCAGGGGCAAACAACCCCGCCACCGCCAGCGCCTGCACATAATCGAAGGCCACGATGTGCAGCGGCAGTTGCATGGCCTGGGCCAGCACAGCGGCGCGCTCGAACGCCGGCGTGCGCTCCATGGCGGGAGGAGCGATCAACAGTAAACGCTGAGTTTGCGACATGGGATACCTCGGCACGCGGCCAGCCAGAAGGAATAGACATTCAGCGTGAACGCTGCGGCCGCCAGCACTTTGATCTTTATCAGCAACTGCACGGATTTTGACGCGGGGTATCACTCGAGCAAAAGATCAGGTAATCAACGGCGCTCACACTCATCGGTCGCCCCAGGCGTTGATGTTCATCGATCTGAGCGGTGACGAGTTCAGTCAGCTTGAGATTAAACCAACACGTTGCCCGTCCACATTGCCAGCGTCAACAATAGCTGGCCCGGGATCACATAGGCGGCGAAGCGCCTGCCGCCGCTGACCCAGGCCACCACACATTTACTCACCGAGTTACTGCTGACGGCAATCAGCGCGGGCGCGGCGATGGCGTCATATGGCAGATGCCCCGCCTTGGCCAGATTCGCCACAGAGGCTGTGGCGGAATGCGCATCGGCAAAGCCTGTCAGTGTCGCCGTGAGCATCACACCCACCTGTCCGAAGTGGTGGAGCATTGCCGATGACAGCAGTGTGATGCCGGTGAGGGTCAGGGTCACGACCAATGCGAGTTTGAGGTTGAACGCCCCCGCCGTTTTGATCGGCTCGCTGCGAGTACCTCGCGTCGGGTCGGGAAACATCAGGCAGGCGCCATACAACGCTGTCGCCACCAGGCCGAAACACAGCGGCGCCCACAGGCTGCGCAGCAGGCCCGGATCAACCGTGGCGAGGATCAGGCCGGCCTGAACCACGGTGGCAAGATTGGACAGAATGGCGGCAGCGCTGAGGATTCTGATGTTGCCCGGTTCATGGGCTACCCGTTGGCCCATGGTGGCGATCGTCACGGTACTGGAGGCAAACCCGGAGGCTATCGCGCTGATGACATAGCCATAGCGGGTGCCCAGCGCACGCACGGCGATATGGCCGATCGCCCCTACCAGCATCAGCAACACCGTCAGGGTACAAATGGTGCGCGGGTTGATCGCGGCATAAGGGCCGATGTAACGGTCCGGCGCCAATGGCAGCACCACCAGCGCCGCGATCAGCAAGACCAGGCCGTCGCGCATCTCCGTGTCGGTCAACTGGCTGTTGGCAAAATGATGCAGCTTCTCGCGATACGTCAGCAACCCGGCGATCACCACGCCCAGGGCAATCGCCAGGGCCGGCGCACCACCGCACAACGCTCCCAGCAGCAACACCGCGAGTAACGCCACTTCGCTGGTCACGCCGGGGTCATCACTCAAGCTGCGCCAATAAGCGATGCTCACCAGCAACGTCACACAGACAGCCATGATCCCCAGCAGCAGGGCACCGCCTATCTGCAGCGCGACGTACCCCAGCAGCGCGGTAATGGCAAATGTGCGCAAGCCGGCGCAGTGTCGCGCATCGCCGGTACCCTTGTGCCGTTCACGCTCAAGCCCGATGAGCATGCCGATCCCCAACGCCGCCGCAGCACCCGAAAGATCGAACATCTCATTCATGATTTATCGCATCCCGCAGGGCTTTCACGCCCTGCCCTGTGCTTGACTCAGCGGGATCATTCAACGCTCGCGACGCCCAAACGACGAGGCACTGGCGCCGTGCGTAACGACTCACCGAAGGTGCTCGGCCAGACATGCGGTGCATCGATGCGGGCCTGAAGCAGACTGACGAAGTCTTGCGCCGCTTGCAGGTGCTTGAAGTTCACGTTCCAGTCATCCAGATGCACGACCCAGCCGTGGGGTGCCTGTCTCTCACTGATCTCGATGTTCATGGTAAACCTCGGTCGAAACGGCAGACCCATCTGCGTTCAAGGGTGATGGCTACTTTCATTACGCCCCTTGCCGCCGGGGCACCGTGTGGAGACGATGCTGTAATCATCCAGGCCGGAATCGGACACAGATTGGCCTGTGCGCTCAGCACAGGACAAAAGCTTGCGCCGACACTTCGGGCCGGTAGTTGATAATGGTCAACAATCGGTGGATGAACCGCATTGCCCAACCGTATATCCGCCCACACGATTCGTCCTGCCATCCAGTTGACAAATATCAAGCCCGCCTGGCCAGCCCGCGCCAGAATGAGCACACGTCCCACTGCCCTTTCACAGCGCAGTGCTTGTGTGTTGATCCACGGGAGTTCTGTCATGTCCGAGCAATCACGCTTCATGCTGGTCGTCTCGCCGCTGATGAAAAACAGTCCGGCATTCGACCGGGCTGCCGCGCTGGCTAAAGCCTCGGATGCCGCGCTGCACATCGTGGCGTTCGACTATCTGGAGGGCCTGGCCACCGCCGGGCTGGTTAACGAGCAAGCCTTGGAGCAAATGCGAGTAGGTTATGTCGAGCGCCATCACCAGTGGCTGGAAGATCAGGCGCGGCCTCTGCGCAAACTCGGCGTACACGTCACCACTGAAGTGGTGTGGGTCGAAAGGCCCTTGCAGGAAATCCTCATTCACTTGAGGGAGCAACCCATGGCCGCGCTGATCAAGGCACTGGAGCACGAATCGCTGCTGTCACGCCTTGTGTTCACGCCGCTGGACGTCCACCTGCTGCGTGAATGTCCTGTGCCGCTGCATTTTGTCAGCCATGTTCAGCATGCCCTGCCACGCAGAATCGTCGCGGCGGTCGACCCGTTCCATCGCGATGGCCAATACCAAGGCCTGAACGACCGGATACTGCGCGAAGCAGCAAGACTGGCAAGCACCTGCAACGCCGATCTGGACGTGATCTATGCCCATGACCTGTCGTCCATCAGCGCCGCCGAATTCGGCTTCGATAACGCGTCAGCCTTCTTTTCCTCAAGCGCCGCCAAGAAGCTGTTCGACGCCCAAGGTGAAGCCTTCCAGGCGCTGGCTGCACGCAACAACATCCCGGCAGAAAACCAGCACATGATTATGGGAGACCCAGCCAAGGTGCTTGCCAGCTATGCCGATGCGTACGACGTCGACGTGATCGTGATGGGCCGTATTGCCCATCGAGGGATAGGCCGCCTGGTCGGCAGTACGGTAGAGCATCTGTTGTACAAGATGCCTTGCAGCGTGTGGGTCATAGCGCCGGAAACATTGACCCTCTGAAGAGCGCTATCCGACAAATGCGTGCTAATCAGGGCGCACCGTCAACGTGCCGCCTACGCCCGAAGACCGCCCGATCTCCTCACGCGCAGGCATCGTCCAGTCCGACGGTCGCTTTTCATAAATCGAATTATGCTGAGGTGCGTCATAGCTGAACATCAACAGGTAGAAACCAAACGCTGCCACCGCCAGCAATGCTCTGCCAATCGGGCTGTCATCCTTGGAAAGGCCGCCAGGTCCGATAAATACATTACCGCCGCGAAGGTAGGCAAAAACAGCTTGGGTAAACCAGGCCTGCGCTCCCAATACCGTCCAGACCAGACTCCCGTCGCCTTTGGAGCGCGCAATGGCGCCTACCAAAGACGCTATGACCATTACCGCCAATATGAGGTAACGAAAGCGCTTTAAAAAAACCAGAACCTTATTCTCCGGCTCCATATCCTTCCTGACTTCCAGTCAACGTATCGAGACATTCGTTGCTATCGGCCGATTCATGTCGATCCTGAGTCGACACGCCGACCAGATGCGCATACACGGCGTTTTAACCCAAGGCCGTGTCGAGAAACATCATTACCCCGAATCCAATCCTCAAACCGAGGGTCGCCGGGGTTTCGTGACCATTGCGGTGGGTCTCGGGAACGACTTCAGGGGACACCACAAAAATCATCGCGCCAGCAACCAGACCCAGGACGAAGGGATAGCCCAGCGCAAAACTACTGGAAATGCATCATGCCAGCGGCGAATCCGGGCATGATGTCCTGGGTGCGAACGGCGATGGCAATGAACGCAAACCAGGAAAGAAATCGCTCCGCCCTTTCATACCCCTTCTCGCTGGCAAAAAAACACAGCACGTCGAGCATAATGCCGGGCACAGCTAACACGACGCCTTGGCCAACCGCGTCGAAGATCATCAGGAAGATACCCAAAACAATAAAGGCGCAGCCAAGCGCTGCCAGAACTCTGCGGCTATTGGTTTGACTCGGATACTTGTTCAGCATTTCTCACCGGCTGAAGTCATCAATTCCATGGCTGCAACTGTAGACCATGCTGTTGCTGCGCACCTGGCCATACCGTTTTCAGAAAGGGCCATTGCAAGGCGTCTACTCATGAATGACCTTGATGTAATCCGTTAACTTTGAGCGCCGCACCAGCACCACCTGAACTCTCCCGGAGCCCGGCGCAAGCGCAGATAACACCAGCATGATCAGCGCCCAATGGGCGGCGCTCGGGTATTGGTCGAGGATGATCATTGAGCCGAAGATGCCAAACACCGGGATCAACAGTGACAACGGTGCCACCTGTGAAACGGGGTATTCACGCAACAGCAGTTTCCCCCCCCCAGTAACTGAAGTAAAAAAGTTAAAAGTGCATTTAAGCACTATTGCTTTCAACTTCCCGGCGACCGGGCATCGTGCTAAAACGGCACAACCCCGCAAAAACGCGCAGGACAGTCACGCAATGCCCAAGAAACCGCCGCTCAGTAAAGAGGCCGCAACCGCCGCAGAAATCGAGCGCTCCATTCAGGCGTTGAACAAAATGGCCGAACGCCTGTGGGGTGATGGTCGAGAAGCAGAAGCCAAAGCCCTTCTCGATGCGCTTGATGCGTTGAATCGGGCGCTCGACCGGATCAGGATTGGCGAGAGTCGCCGGGTTGTGACGCTCCATTAACCTACGGTTTAAGAATCAGCAGCGGCTCGCCCTTCTTCACAATGTAAGTCGCCAGTTCAGAAGCCTTCTCTTTGCCGACGTTACTGGCGACATGCGCCACACCTGCCGGAATAAACAGCGAATCCCCCGCCTTCAGCGTCACCGGCGC
This sequence comes from Pseudomonas sp. FP2196, assembly GCF_030687715.1. Lineage (GTDB taxonomy): Bacteria > Pseudomonadota > Gammaproteobacteria > Pseudomonadales > Pseudomonadaceae > Aquipseudomonas. The sequence goes on along the minus strand of NZ_CP117445.1, from coordinate 2,789,345 downwards.
CCTGCCCTCAAGTCGATATTCAAACGTGCCGCTAATCACATACGCAACCTCCACACCTGGATGCGCATGCTTGGGCGAGGTCACGCCGGGTTCGAAGTCGACCCGCGCCTGGATCACTTCGCGGTCATCGGCGCCGAGATCCTGGCGAACCAGATCCGTGCGGCTCAGGCCTTGTTGCCAGCTCTTGGGTTGCGTCTCAGCGGCGTGTGCGATTGCGGTCATCGAAGCGAGTATTACGGCGGTGGCCAGAAACAGTGGACGGCGCATGGTGTTGCCCTCTTGTACGTAGTGGTGTGGTGACCGCTACTGTGCGCGGGGCATGTATGGCTGATGTGTCTTAAACCCGGTGTTTGTTATTCATCTGTGTACCCGGCCGGGATTGATACATGTTTATACAAACAGATCGCTGTTCTGCTGCTGCGCCAGCAACCATGTCCGCAAGGCGACGATCTTTTTCGCCCCGGCCGTTTCATGAGGCGTGACCAGATAGAACCCCAGATCATCTTTCAATCGCAGCGCAAAAGGTGCCACCAGCCGGCCGGCACGCAGGTCGTCGTCGACATAGGTCGAGCGCCCGATGCACACCCCCTGCCCGTCGACCGCTGCCTGCACTGCCATCATTGCAAGATCGAAGGTTAACCGTGGCCCTTGGGCTATTTGCGCTGACTGACCCGTTGCGCCGCACCAAGTGCTCCAGTCGCCGCCGGTCATACCGCTAACTTGCAGCATCGTGTGATTGGCCAAATCAGCAGGCGTTTTCAAGGCTTTTGTCCCAGCGAGTAACGCGGGGCTGCACACGGGAAAAATCTCATCGGACATCAAAAAATCGGCACGCAGGCCCTTCCAGTCGCCCCGACCATAGCGAATCGCGGCATCGATGCCACCCTTGCGAAAATCCACCAGATCGGTGGAAGCGCTGACTCGTACTTCAATCTCAGGAAATGCCTGCTGAAATGAAGGCAAGCGCGGCAGCAACCACTTCGACGCCACCGACACCAAGGTGCTGATGGTGAGAACACTGTGGCTGCGCGACGCCAGCAATTGCTCTGTTGAATAGCGCAATTCATGAAACGCCGAACGGATGCCGGGCAAGTAGGCATGCCCGTCTGCCGTGAGCGCCAAACCGTCCTTCAACCGCAGAAACAGAGGCACGCCAAGCTCATCTTCTAGTCGACGGATCTGATGACTGATCGCGGTTTGCGTGACGTTCAGCTCCTGTGCAGCCAAGGTAAAGCTCATGTGCCGAGCAGCGGACTCGAAAGCTCTCAAGCCATTCAAGGAGGGCAATCTGGCAACCATATGACGCTCAATACTCATGAGATTTTGTCATACGCTAACACTCGAAATGACCTTTGCGAAACGCTCAGTGACATTGGATTCTGGCGCCCTGTCTCTACAAGGAACTGCCATGAAACGGTATTTCGCACCGATGACCTGTTCTCTGTCACCGCACATTGTGCTCCGGGAACTGGGGATGCCGTTCGAGTTGATTCGCGTCAACAACCAGACCAAACGCACCGCCGACGGGCGTGATTTTCGTGAGATCAATCCCAAGGGGTATGTGGCAGCGCTGGTGCTGGATAACGGCGAGGTGTTGACGGAGGGGCCGGCGATCCTGCAGTTCCTTGCCGATCAGGTTCCTGGGAGTGCGCTGGCGCCGGCCAATGGCGTGTGGGAGCGTTCGCGCTTGCAGGAACATCTGAACTTCATCAGCAGCGAAATGCATGGCGGCAGTGCGCCGCTGTTTAACAGTCAGATTCCGGAATCGATCAAGTCGCTCTTCAAACACAAACTGTTTTCGCGTTTGGAGTTATTGAGCCAGATGCTCGCCACACAGGACTATCTGATGAGTACCTTCAGCGTGGCCGACGCCTACCTGTTTACCGTCCTCACCTGGCTACCGACATTCAACATCGATATTGAGAACTGGCCGGTGCTGGCCGCCTACATGAAGCGCATCGCCGACCGGCCAAGTGTGCAGTTGGCGATGGCGGCAGAAGCCGCCACACAGCCAGTCTGATCCGTGTCGTTTGTGTGAACGGGCCATGTCGCCATTGAATCTGTAAACTGGCGCGATCTTTTACTCACTCAAACAAGAGATCAGCATGGCCAACCAAGACATCACGTTCACTCCAGACCCGGACGCCGACTCCATTTCCTCCGACGTCGCAACCTTTGGCGGGATCATGGTCTCCACGCAAATTCCGACCCGTGCCGATGGCAGCCTGGAACTGGGGGGTATTACCGAGCAAAGCGAATGCACGCTGCAAGCGCTGAAAGTCGCATTGGAACGTGCCGGCAGTTCGATGGATCGGGTGATGCACCTGACCATCTACCTCACCGACATGGCTGATCGCGCGGCGTTCAACGAGGTTTACAAGCGGTTCTTCGCCAAGCCGTGGCCGGTTCGGGCGGCAGTTGGCGTTGCCTCGCTGGCCGTCGAAGGCATGCGTGTGGAAGTGACCGCGATGGCCGCCAAGGCCTGACCTGACGACATAAATCTCTGTAGGCGCTGTCGAGTGGAACGAGGCTGCGATCTTTTGATCTTTGAAATCAAGATCAAAAGATCGCAGCGTGCCGCAGCTCCTACAAAAGCGAGACCAGGCCTGCAATAGCCATCGGGCAGCACAGGCGTGCCGGGCGCGCGTTTCACGGGTAGAATGCGCGCCTAACCGTGACAGCCTGACTAAAAAAACTATGTCCTTGCCCAAGCATCACCTGGAATTGCTCAGCCCTGCCCGCGATGTGGCCATCGCCCGTGAGGCGATCCTGCACGGCGCCGACGCCGTGTACATTGGCGGCCCGAGCTTCGGCGCGCGCCACAACGCCTGCAACGAAGTCAGCGAAATCGCCGAACTGGTGGAATTCGCCCGCAAGTATCACGCGCGAATCTTCACCACCATCAACACCATCCTGCACGACAACGAACTGGAGCCGGCGCGCAAGCTGATCCATCAGCTGTACGACGCCGGGGTCGACGCGCTGATCGTTCAGGATCTGGGCGTGATGGAGCTGGACATTCCGCCGATCGAGCTGCACGCCTCGACCCAGACCGACATTCGGACGCTGGAGCGGGCCAAGTTCCTCGATCAGGCCGGTTTCTCGCAATTGGTACTGGCCCGCGAGCTGAACCTGCAGGAAATCCGCGCGATCGCCGATGAAACCGACGCCGCCATCGAATTCTTCATCCATGGCGCCTTGTGCGTAGCTTTCTCCGGCCAGTGCAATATTTCTCACGCGCAGACCGGGCGCAGTGCCAACCGTGGCGACTGCTCCCAGGCCTGCCGTTTGCCGTACACCCTCAAAGATGAAAAGGGTGGCGTGATCGCCTACGAAAAACACTTGCTGTCGATGAAAGACAACAACCAGAGCGCCAACATCCGCGCCCTGGTTGAAGCCGGTGTGCGTTCGTTCAAGATCGAAGGCCGCTACAAAGACATGGGCTACGTGAAGAACATCACCGCCTATTACCGCCAGCGCCTCGACGACGTACTTGAAGATCGCCCGGACCTGGCCCGCGCTTCCAGCGGCCGCACCGCGCACTTCTTCCTGCCCGATCCGGAGAAAACCTTCCACCGTGGCAGCACCGATTACTTCGTGACCGATCGCAAGATCGACATCGGCGCCTTCGACTCGCCGACCTTCACCGGTCTGCCGGTGGGCACAGTCGAGAAAGTCGGCAAGCGTGACATGCAGGTCGTGACCCACGAACCGCTGTCCAATGGCGACGGTTTGAACGTGTTGGTCAAGCGTGAAGTGGTCGGTTTCCGCGCCAACATCGCTGAGCCAAAAGGCGAGTTCGAGGAAGACGGCGAGAAGCGCTACCGCTACCGCGTCGAGCCGAACGAAATGCCCGAAGGCCTGTTCAAGCTGCGTCCAAGCCACCCGTTGAATCGCAACCTCGATCACAACTGGCAACAGGCGCTGCAAAAGACCTCTTCCGAACGCCGTGTAGCGTTGAGCTGGTTCGCACGCTTGCGTGAAGAACAGCTGGAAATCACCGCCACCAGCGAAGAAGGCATCAGCGCCAGCGTGACCCTCAACGGCCCGTTCGGTGTTGCCAACAAACCAGAACAGGCACTTGAGCAACTGCGCGATCTGCTCGGTCAACTGGGCACCACGCAGTACCACGCCACCGACATCAAACTGGATGCGCCACAGGCCTTCTTCATCCCTAACTCGCAGCTCAAATCCCTGCGCCGTGAAGTGATTGAAGCCCTGACCGCCGCCCGGGTCGCCGCTCACCCGCGTGGCAGCCGCAAAGCCGAGACCAGCCCGCCGCCGGTGTACCCGGATTCGCATCTGACCTTTTTGGCCAACGTCTACAACCAGAAGGCCCGCGACTTCTATCACCGTCACGGCGTCAAGCTGATCGACGCGGCGTATGAAGCGCACGAAGAGCCAGGCGAAGTGCCAGTGATGATCACCAAGCACTGCCTGCGTTTTTCCTTCAACCTGTGCCCGAAACAGGCCAAAGGCGTGACCGGCGTACGCACCAAAGTCGCGCCGATGCAGTTGATCCACGGCGATGAAGTGCTGACGCTGAAGTTCGATTGCAAGCCGTGCGAAATGCACATCATCGGCAAGATGAAAGGCCACATCCTCAACCTGCCGCAACCGGGCAGCGTGGTCGGCCACATCAGCCCCGAAGACCTGATGAAAACCATCCCGCGCGCACCGCACTGAGTGGTTGGCGAGTACGGTGCTTCGGCGCCGTACTCGCCCGCCCTTCTGCGCCGAAGCCAAATCGCAGGCATAAAAAAACGCCAACTTCTTGCGAAGTTGGCGTTTTTCGATAGATGGCAGGGGCGGCTGGATTCGAACCAACGCATGGCAGGATCAAAACCTGCTGCCTTACCGCTTGGCGACGCCCCTACAGTTCTTATCAGCGGCTCCGTGAGGATCACTGCAAGAACGGGGCGCAATTTAACAACATTCGTTACGTTTGGGAAGCCTGAGATGAAATATTTTTTGTTTTAAAACAGCGACTTATTATTTTGGCCCGAATCAGCCCGTTGATCAGCCCGTTTGACGCTGTGTATCACACTGTGTACGCCCTTCGCCGGGATACATCACCTTTCAACAATGCCGTTCTTCGACACAGGCCGGATACGTCCCTACGCTCAAATGCACGCAAGGTTTCAAGGGTTCACAAAGCCCCCAAGGCCAAAAGCTCGCAAAGGAGACGTCATCATGAAAAAGGCACTGCACACCCGCAAAACCGCATTCGGACTTTCGATCCTGGCGCTGTCGTTGTTCGGTGCCTTTGGCACAGTTCAGGCGCAAACCTCTGAACCTGCAGCCGTAAGCTATTCCGCACCCTCGCCCTTCGGCCCGTTGAAACATGTGAAGGCCGGCGTGCTCGACGTCGCCTACGCCGAAACCGGCCCGGCCAATGGCCCGGTGGTGATTCTGCTGCACGGTTGGCCGTATGACATTCACAGCTACGACGAAGTCGCGCCGTTGCTCGCGGCCAAGGGTTATCGGGTATTGATGCCCTATGCGCGCGGTTATGGCGATACACAGTTCCTCTCCAAGGACACCCTGCGCAACGGCCAACCGGCGGCGCTGGCCAGTGATGTCATCGACTTCATGGATGCCTTGAAGATCAAGCAAGCGGTGCTCGGCGGCTACGATTGGGGCGCACGTTCGGCGGGTATCGTCTCGGCGCTGTGGCCGGAACGGGTCAAGGCACTGGTGTCGGTCAGCGGCTACCTGATCGGCAATCAGGCCGCCGGCCAGAATCCGTTGCCGCCCAAGGCTGAATTGCAGTGGTGGTATCAGTTTTACTTTGCTACCGACCGGGGTCGCGCCGGCTACGCAAAAAACACCCACGACTTCGCCAAGCTGATCTGGCAAACGGCGTCACCGCAGTGGGAGTTTGATGACGCCACGTTCGACCGCTCTGCCAAAGCCCTGGAGAACCCGGATCACGTCGACATCACCGTGTTCAACTACCGCTGGCGTCTGGGCCTGGTGCAGGGCGAAGCGAAATATGCGGCGCTGGAGCAAAAACTGGCCACCGCACCGTCGATCAGCGTGCCGACCATCACGCTGGAGGGCGACGCCAACGGCGCACCGCACCCGGCGCCTGAGGATTACGCCAAACGCTTCACGGGCAAGTACCAGTTCCGCTTGATCAACGGCGGCATTGGCCACAACTTGCCGCAGGAAGATCCGCAGGCGTTTGCCAAGGCTGTGATTGATGCGGATCACCTGTAAAGGCGTCTTATCCTGGCGCAAACAAAAAAGCAGTCAGCCGCAAAGGCTGACTGCTTGATCATTAACGTGAGTGATTAATCGATTGGCACAACGTTATCCAGCGCCTTGTTCACCGCCAACTCCCCCAACATGACCACTTGCGCAATGCCCAGCAGGGTATTGCGGTTTGACCCCTCCAGCGCACCTGCAAAATTACCGAGCATGACCGCGGCGGACGCCAAGGAACCGCTGGCATTGGTCAGCAAGGATTCGGTGTCGGATTGCGGGTTGACCGTAAATAGAGTGCTGGGCGTATAGGGAGTGGCCATGATCACGGCCGCCGGCGACAGGCAGTCCGGATCGGTAACCGGTGGTTCGGGTGTCTTGGACATCAGCTGAAACTCCCCACTAGTGCGGCAAGCGCTGGTTGTCGAGGACTCGACCGACCACCAGCTCACTGAGCATGATCACCTGCTGCAGGATCAGCATCTTTTTGCGCTGTGAAGGGTCTATCGAATCGGCGAGTTCACGGGCCATGTCACTGGCGGAGGACAAGGTTTCAGTCGCCTCGACGAGCAGCGTTTCGTTATCCGCTGCGGGATCGATGAGGTAGACCTTGCCGGTCTTGCGGGTGGGCACTGAAGTCTTCAGTGCTGAAGGATTGAGGTAGAAGTTGATCGCGTGTTCTGTTGCCTTTTTGATGTTTTGCACATCAAGGGCGGGATCGTAGGGGATCGAATCGGTTTCTGGTGGGTTTGGCGTAATTTTGAACATAGATGACACCTGTTTTAAAAGATAAAAGGAGCCATCACTCTCGCTACCAAACGAAGGGTGGCGGCCATTTGTGGGTTGGTAGACCGGTCAAAACAGTAAACCCGGCGCTCCCGAGGGAGCCCCACGCATGGCCACCATATAAATTTCAGCCTTAAAAAACGAGGCTGCAAATGGCGACGCAATAACTGTAAATGAAGCGGGCTACCAAACCCGATCACTGTTTTGCAGTGACCGGGAAACGATACAGCCCGCCTCAAGGCGCGTAAGCCGGCGGATTCTGGCGTACGCGTAGGTAACGGCGCAAGGTGTTGTAGCCGTTATGGCGTAACAGTGCGTGTAAGTTAAACGTGTGCGCGAAATGTTGTTTAAGCAGCCTGCATGCCCTGGTCCTGGTCCTGAGGTGCCTTGGCAAAGCGTTGGGCCAAATAGCGTTACTTGCGTCGGTTCATTTTAAGTGTGGGCCTGCTAAAGCATAGCGGCTTGCCTCTGCCATCAAGTCATCGCACATAGGATTCGCCTTGAGGACGTGTGCAGCCGGGTCGATTATCGACAAACCCAGCGACGTCTCTTCTGTGGCGCAAGTCCAGACTTCTCCCATAGGCCCGACAATTTGGCTTTCACCTCGGAAAGTCGCCTCTGCGCCCGCATACATTTCCACACCCGTACGATTGGCACAAATCAGCGGAGTGGCGTTTTCCATCGCGCGAATGCGCGCAAGCTGGGTTGTCCAAGGCCCACCATAGTTGGCGGGACAACACAGTAACTGCGCACCTTGGCGCACCAACAGGCGAGCGGCTTCTGGCATCCAAAGGTCGAAACAGGTAAGAACGCCGAAACGGCAGATTCCATCATCGAAACACGCTAATGAATCGCCTGGGGTGAAGATGAGCTTTTCTATACGAGACAGGTGGCACTTGCGCTGTTTTCCCAGCCAGCGTCCGCGCGATACGACAATCGCCGTATTGAAGATTTGATCGCCGTCACGCTCGGCGATACCCGCAATCAGCGTTGCATTCTTGTCTGCCGACAGCTGCAGTAAAAACTGCGCCGTTGGCCCATCGAGCGCCGATTCAGCATGAAGAAACAATGCCTCAGGCGATTCGTGAAAATAACCAATGGTGCAAAGCTCGGGCATTACCAAGAGATCAAATTGTGCCGAGTCAACAGCATCGCGAATTTTATTGAAGTTTGCTGCTGGGTCGCCAAATGAAACCGGGTACTGCAAAAAAGCGGTCAGCATGAATTCTTCCAACCATTATGGGGAGGGATCTGGGCCCGGGATTATCTTGCCTTGGGCGGCGTCAAGTTTGGACTATTTCCTTACCGGATGTCAGGCAAGCCACCCGCGCCGTCTCAGATCAGTCAACCGTAAACAACATCGGCCTGGTAATACCGAAGTGAACTCGGGCTGGTAACGGTTTGGGTTATTTGACGAGGCGTTTTTCTTTTGAGGGGCGATAGCCGAAGTATGAGCTGTAGCACTTACTGAAATGGCTCGGCGAGACGAAACCACACGCCACCAGCACTTCCACTTGCGACAACTCGGTGTGTTGCAGCAAGCGCCGCGCTTCGGTGATGCGCAGTTCCAGGTAATAGCGCTGCGGCGTGGTGCCGAGTTGCTCTTTGAACAAGCGCTCCAACTGGCGCCGGGAGCGGCCGGCATAAACCGCCAATTGCTCCAGCTCCAACGGTTCTTCCAGGTTGGCATCCATCAGCTTCACCACTTCACGCAACGGTGCACTGACGCAGATGTTTTCATCGGGTTTGATGCGCCGATACCGCGACTCTTCGAACGCCAGAATGTCCTCAATACCTTCAACCAGCGCCTTGCCGTGCAAACTTTTGATCCAGTCCAGCGCCATATGGAAAGCCCCGGAGGGGCTGGACGCCGTGAGCCGGTCGCGATCTATCACGTAAGGTTCACTGCTGACTTGGGTGGACTTGGCAATTTCAGTGAGCGCCGGACGATGCTCCGGGTGGATCGCGCAGCGGTAACCGTCGAGCAATCCGGCGCGCCCGAGAAACCACGCACCATTCCACAAGCCAGCCAGACTGACGCCCCGCTCCGCCGCCGCACGCAACAGATGGATCAACGCATCCGTCGCCTTTAGTTCGGTGCGATAACCACCGCACACCACCAGCAGATCCAGCTCCTGAAGCGCCGGCAGATCAATCCGCGCATCCGGGCGAATGATCAGGCCCAGATCACTGACGACTTCTTCATCACTTAATGCAAACGTACGAGCAGCAAAAAGCCCCGGACGCAAAAGGTTGCTGGTGATGATCGTGTCCAGCGCCTGGGTGAAGGCCGGCAGCGAAAAATGTTCGAGCAGCAGAAAACCGGTGCGCGTGATGCGAGTTTCAGCAGATTGCTCATTCAGATAGCGGAGGTTTTTCCCCTTCATGCCTCCGCTGAATTGGCGTCGTTCGATCAAGGTCGGGTCCATCGGTGATGTTGTTATCCGCCGATAGTTGGCCTGATCCGCGCCAGAGTCAATCTCGCCTGCGGCCGGTGGCTGCTTGCACCCGTTGCGCTACGCCATCAACTCAACAATCCAGTCAATAAAAACTCGCAACTTGCGACTGACATGCCGGTTCGGCGGATAGGCCACGTAGAGCGGCATCGGTTCCAGTTGCCAGTCTTCGAACAAGGGCACTAACTCGCCCTGAGCCACGTGCGCATCGGACATGTATTTGGGCAACCACAGCACACCCATACCGGCGAGGCCTGCCGCGAGGTAGGCATTACCGTCATCGACCGCCAGCACATGGCGGCCCTTTATTTGCAGACTTTCGCTGTCGTTATGCAACGCATAAGGCACAGGTTTTCCCGTGCGCGCCCACAAAAAACCGACGACCCGATGATGCGAATCTTCCAGCTCTTGCGGATGCACCAGTGTGCCGGCGCGGGCCAGATAGGCGGGCGCGGCAAACACACCCAGTGGAAGATCCGCGACTTTGCGAGCCATCAATGACTGATCCAGCAGTTCACCTCCGCGCACCACGCAATCGACGTTCTCATCGATGATGTCGACGATACGATCACTGACGCCCATGTCGATCTGGATGTCCGGGTAACGCGCGTGAAACCCGGGCAATGCCGGCACAAGAATATGGCGCGCCAGTGGACTGGGCACATCCACGCGCAACCGGCCACTGGGCAAAGCGGCGGCGCCGGACAGGCTGGTTTCGGCATCCTCCAGGTCGGCCAGCAGCTTGATCACTCGCTCGTAATACAGCGTGCCGTCCGCCGTGACGTTGACCTTGCGCGTCGTACGGTTGAGCAATCTGACCCGCAACCTCGCCTCTAGCTGTTGGACCAACTGGGTCACCGTGGTCTTGCTCATGTGCAGGGTTTCGGCGGCTTTGGTGAAACTCCCCGCCTCGACGACCCGGGCGAAGGCCTGCATTGCATCAAATCGGTCCACTTTTCGCCCTCTGATTGTTTGTATATTGCAAACAGTGAGCGCCAAGATTGCGCGTTTATCGCCCCACTGCAAACCCCTAATGTTGCTTCATCAACTCACTGATGGAGACACCCCATGACGCAGCGCGATGTTGTTTTCCCACCTGCACGCCGGACCCTTTACGAGCGCAATCGCTACTCGCCAGCCATTCGCTCCAACGGCTTTCTGTTTGTCTCGGGGCAAGTCGGCAGCACCGAGGACGGCTCGCCAGAGCCGGATCTGCAAAATCAGGTGCGCCAGGCCTTCGTCAATTTGAACGCCATCCTCGATGAGGCCGGCTGCACCTTCGCCGATGTGGTCGACGTCACCGTGTTCATCGTCGACCCGCAGTCTAAGTTCGAGACGATCTGGAATGTCGTGCTGACAGAGTTCTGGGGCGATGCCCCGCATCCGACCGTGACCGCAGTCGGTGTGACCTGGCTGTATGGCTTCGACTTCGAGATCAAGGTGATCGCCAGGCTGCCCGACAACCATTGATCGCCCATGCAGGAGCTGCCGAAGGCTGCGATCTCTTGACTTTTAAACACAAGATCAAAAGATCGCAGCCTGCGTCAGCGCCTACAGAAAAAACTTTACGCAAATATCGTGTGCTGGCCTTTGAACCTGCGAATGCGTATAACCTCGCCGTTTCGTCTAACCTGATTTTGCGCCCGGATGCAGGCGCAATGATTTTGACGCTCACGAAACGGAGATTCCCATGCTCAAACGAACCTTGGCACTGACAGCCGGTCTGGCCCTGTCCTTTTCCGCACTGGTGACGCAAGCCGCTGATGTATTGCGGGTCAGTGCGATCCCCGATGAAGCCCCGACCGAGTTGCTGCGCAAGTTCGAGCCTCTGGGTGCGTATCTGGAACAGCAATTGGGCATGAAGGTGCAGTTCGTTCCGGTAGCCGACTACCCGGCGGTGGTTGAAGCGCTGGCCACCGACCGTCTCGACATGGCCTGGCTGGGTGGATTCACCTTTGTTCAGGCGCGCTTGAAGACCGACGCCACCACCCCGGTGATTCCACTGGTGCAGCGTGAGCAGGATGCGCAGTTCACCAGCAAATTCATCACCGCCGATCCGAACGTCAAGAGCCTGGCCGACCTCAAAGGCAAGACGTTCGCCTTTGGCTCCGTGTCGTCCACCTCCGGCAGTTTGATGCCGCGTTACTTCATGCTGAAAAATGACAACATCAAGCCTGAGGCGTATTTCAGCCGCGTCGCCTACTCCGGCGCCCATGACGCTACCGTTGCCTGGGTGCAGGCCGGCAAGGTCGATGCCGGCGTACTGAACGCCAGTGTCTGGCAGAAACTGGTGGATGCCGGCAAGGTCGACACCACTAAAGTGAAAGTCTTCGCCACCACTCCGACCTACTTCGATTACAACTGGACAGTGCGCGGCACGCTCGATCCGGCGCTGGCAGCGAAGATCAAAAAAGCTTTCCTTGATCTCGACCCGGCCAACCCTGAGCAGAAGAAGATTCTCGATCTGCAAGCGGCCAGCCGCTTCATCGACACCAAGCCTGAAAACTACAAGGGCATAGAGGAAGCCGCCCGCGCTGCCGAACTGCTGAAATGACCTTACGCCTCACCCAAGGCAGCCTGCGCCACGCCAATGGAGTCGACGCCCTGCGCGGCGTCGACTTGCAGATTGGCGTCGGCGAACAGGTCGCCATCATTGGCCCTTCCGGGGCCGGCAAATCTACTTTGCTCAACCTGCTGGCTACCGCACTTCGGCCCAGCAGCGGTGAGATCGAAGTGCTCGGTGAGCGCGCCTGGCATTTGTCTGCACGGCAACGGCAACGCCTGCGTGCGCGGATCGGTCTGGTGCATCAGGCGCCGCCTCTGCCGCTGCGCCAGCGGGTGGTAACGGCAGTACTGGCCGGCAAACTCGGCCAGTGGAGCCTGGGCAAAAGCCTGCTGAACCTGGTGCATCCGCTCGATGTACCCGGCGCTCGTGCAGCGCTGGCGCGTCTGGATCTGGGTGACAAGTTGTTCGCTCATTGCCAGCAATTGTCCGGTGGTCAGTTGCAGCGCGTCGGCATCGCCCGAGTGCTCTATCAGGCGCCGGAAATTCTGTTGGCCGACGAACCGGTGTCGGCGATGGACCCGGTCATGGCCGCGCACACCTTGTCGACCCTTTCGCGCCACGCCCGCGAACACAACGTGACGCTAGTGGCGAGCCTGCATGCAGTGGATCTGGCGCTGTCGCACTTTGCGCGCATCATCGGTTTACGTGACGGGCAGATTCTGTTCGACAGCCCTTCCGATCAAGTCAGCCAGGAAATGCTCGACGGGTTGTACGCCAACGAACAACTGCAATCGCCAAGCCCAGCCGTGACGCCTTTGACTGTGCAGATTCCACGATGCTGAGCGCCGATTCACGCGACCCCGCTGCATGGCCGCGACTGTTGCTGACAATCGTGGCGATTGCCTTGTTGTGGCCGGGAGTCCAGCTCAGTGAACTGAACCTCGGTGTGCTGCTGCCCGACAGCCAGAATGAAATGGGCCGGTTTGTCGCGCAGTTCTGGCCGCCCGCCCACGATGAAGCGTTTTTGCAGTTGTTGTTCAAAGCCACGTTGCAAACCCTGGCGATTGCCACGGCAGGCATGGCGTTGGCGCTGCTGCTGGCCGTGCCCGCCGGTTTGCTTGCCAGCCGTGCCTTGTCGCTGTCTGCCGCTTCACGGGGTGGCGTGCCTAGTCGTTTCGGTCGTTTGTTGCGCTGGCCCGTTCGCGGGTTACTGATCTTCCTGCGCAGCGTGCCGGAAATTGTCTGGGCGCTGTTGTTCGTGCGAGCGGTCGGCCTTGGCCCTGCGGCCGGTGTGCTGGCGATTGCCATCACCTACAGCGGCATGCTCGGCAAGGTCTACGCAGAGATTTTCGAATCCACCGACCAACGCCCGGCGCATGCCCTGCTGCAATCGGGCAGCGGTCGTCTGGCAGCTTTTGCTTACGGGATTTTGCCCAATGTGGGGGCGGAGTTGCTGTCGTACACGGTCTATCGCTGGGAATGTGCGATCCGTGCGTCAGTGGTCATGGGCTTTGTCGGTGCCGGTGGGTTGGGCCAGCAAATCGACCTGTCGATCCGCATGTTCGCGGGCGGTGAAGTCGCAAGCATTCTGCTGACCTTCCTGCTGTTGGTGCTGGTGGCCGATCAACTCAGCCGTTTGCTGCGCTGGAGGCTGGCATGAATCGCCTGATCAATCTGTTGCTGATTGCCGGTATCGGCGTGGCGGTTTTCGCTTCGTTTGCTTATCTGAGTCTTGATCTTGGCGAACTTGGCAGTGCCACCAGCCTCAAGCAGATGGGCGCGTATGTGCAGCGCTTTCTCAGTCCCGATCTGGGCGCCGACTACCTGAAAGCCATCTTCCACGGCTCGATGGAAACCCTGGCCATGTCAGCCCTCGGCACCCTGCTGGCGGCGGTGTTTGGCATCGTTATCGCCCTGCCCGCCGCCGGGCGTTTCGGCTGGCCGCTGCAAAGCGCCTCGCGCCTGCTGCTCAATGGCCTGCGGGCGATTCCGGAACTGGTCTGGGCCGCGCTGATGGTGCTCGGCGCCGGCCTCGGCCCGAACGCCGGCACCCTCGCTCTCGCCCTGCACACCACCGGCGTGCTGGGCCGTTTGTTCGCCGAAGCACTGGAAAACACACCGCCACAACCCGCCGAAGCAATTCGTTTGCAGGGCGGCAATCCGATCCTCGCCTTCTGCTACGGCACCCTGCCCAACCTCGCCCCGCAACTGCTCGCCTACATGCTTTACCGTTGGGAAAACAACATCCGTATGGCCAGCGTGCTGGGTTTCGTCGGCGCGGGCGGTTTGGGGCAGATGTTGTATGTGAGTCTGAGCCTGTTTCAGGAAGCGCAGGCCAGCACGGTGATTCTGGCGATGCTGGCGCTGGTGTTTGCGGTGGACTGGTTGAGTGCGTGGAGCCGCCAGCGCTGGGTCAAGGCGTAAAAGCAGATGATGGCGAGTGGATATCTAGTAAAAGCTGATTATGCTTCAGGAAACCGCGCAGCAATGCGCGGTGGTCAGACTGTGCAGGTTTCACGCGAAAGCAATGCGGCATACGCCACAAGGCCAGAGTGCAATAAGCGGTAACGGGGGACTCCGGCCTACGACAATAAGCACGACGGAGTACACCCATGGCCACAATCGACACGACATCCACCGGCAGTCCACCTCGTAGCGGCGGCATCACCAAGGAGGAGCGCAAGGTCATCTTTGCCTCGTCCCTTGGCACGGTGTTCGAGTGGTACGACTTTTACCTCTACGGCTCACTCGCGGCGATCATCGCCAAGCACTTTTTCGCCGGTGTCAACGAGACCACCGCGTTCATCTTTGCCCTGCTCGCCTTTGCTGCCGGATTCGCCGTGCGGCCGTTTGGCGCGATCGTGTTCGGCCGGCTCGGCGACATGATCGGGCGCAAACACACGTTCCTCATCACCATCGTCATCATGGGTGTCTCTACCGCCATCGTCGGCTTGCTACCCGGATACGCGACCATCGGTGTCGCCGCGCCGGTGATCCTGATCACCCTGCGATTGCTGCAAGGCCTGGCGCTGGGCGGTGAGTACGGCGGCGCGGCCACCTACGTCGCTGAACATGCACCACCCGGCAGGCGCGGTTTTTTCACCTCCTGGATTCAAACCACCGCGACCCTCGGCCTGTTCCTCTCGTTGCTGGTGATTCTGGCCTGCCGCACCGCGCTGGGTACCGAAGCGTTCGAAGCCTGGGGCTGGCGGATTCCGTTTCTGCTGTCGATTCTGCTGTTGATCGTCTCGGTGTACATCCGTCTGCAACTGAGCGAGTCGCCGGTGTTCCAGAAAATGAAGGCAGAAGGCAAGGCGTCCAAGGCGCCGCTGACCGAGTCGTTCGCCCGTTGGGACAACCTCAAAGTGGTGATCATGTCGTTGCTCGGCGGCACGGCCGGCCAAGCCGTGGTCTGGTACACCGGGCAGTTCTACGCGCTGTTCTTCTTGCTGCAAACGCTGAAGATCGACCCGCAAACCGCCAACCTGCTGATCGCCGGTTCGCTGCTGATCGGCACACCGTTCTTCGTGATCTTCGGCAGCCTGTCCGACCGCATCGGGCGCAAACCGATCATCATGGTCGGCTGCATTCTGGCCGCGCTGACTTACTTTCCGATCTTTCATGCGCTGACCCAGTACGGTAACCCCGACGTGTTCATTGCGCAGGAGAAAAACCCGGTCAAGGTGATCGCCAATTCCGATCAGTGTTCGTTCCAGTTCGACCCGGTGGGCAAGGCCAAATTCACCAGTTCCTGCGACCTCGCAAAAACATTGCTGGCGAAACGGGCGATCCCTTATGAAAACGTCGAGGCGGAACCCGGCACCGTGGCGCAGGTACGCATCGGCGACAAAGTCATCGAGAGTTTCGAGGGCAGCGCCCTGCCAGCCGCCGACTTCAAGACCCGTAACGATGCCTTTACCGCCAGCCTCGGCACTGCGCTGAAGGACGCCGGTTATCCAGAAAAAGCCGATCCGGCAAAAACCAACTACCCGATGATGCTGCTCCTGCTGACCATTCTGGTGATCTACGTGACCATGGTTTATGGGCCAATCGCGGCGTGGCTGGTCGAACTGTTCCCGACCCGCATCCGCTACACCTCCATGTCACTGCCCTATCACATCGGTAACGGCTGGTTTGGTGGCTTCCTGCCGACCGTGGCGTTCGCGATGGTCGCGGCCACCGGGGATATTTACTACGGCTTGTGGTACCCGATCGTGATTGCGGTGATGACGGCGATACTCGGCACGTTCTTCCTGCCGGAAACCAAGGATCGCGACATTCTCAAGGATTGATGCTGTCCACCTCCAGGCGCTGTCGAATGCAGACTTCGGCAGCGCCTGCAGGTGCTTTATCGTTCAACGCCGTTGATTCAGTTATCCGTAGAAAAATCGAACACTCGCCACAACGCTGCCTCCAATGTTTACACCCACGGAGGTCAACAATATGAACAGCAACGACAACAAAACCCCGAACGCCCCGCCTACCGATACGTCCGGCAAGCCGGTGAATGTGGTCGAGCGAGATCTTGAGGACAGGGACGATGACACCAAGACGGTGGATGACGTCATCACGCCGTCGTCGACTCGAGTCAAAGAACAGGATGCCGAAGAGCTGCAGCGCAAGGTCGATGAGATTGAGCGCAAGTTGGCGGATGGGAATTGAGATTGGCGGAGTGAATTGGATTTACCCCCCCACCCCAGCCCTAGGGGGTGAGGGAAAGGGAGCCGATTGCGTGAGTTTCAGAACCTCAGTCTGACTCGATCGGCAGTTGCAGACCTCGCAGCATCAACGCATTACCGATCGCCGCGCCGCTTAAAGTGTTGTCGAAGACGCACCAGGTCGCGGCGTCATCCTGCGTCTCGGTCTGCAAGGTTTGCGTAAGTTGTTGCAGATACGCTGAATCGTAAGCGCTGTGATAAATGCGCGGTGAACCGTGCAGACGCCAATACTTCACGCCGCGCCAGCCACCGGGCACAGCGTCATTGCTGATGCGCGAGGGATCGACCGCCACTTGAGCAATTTGATGCAGGAGCCGTCGCAGGCTGCGATCTTTGTTTTGCAAGATCAAAAGATCGCAGCCTGCGGCAGCTCCTACAGAGGTCGTGCCACGACGCTTAGGCTCGGGGTTATTTTTTGCCGGGCAGTACCGAACTCAGTACTTGTTTGGCGGTTTGCACGATGATCCCCACCTCATCCGGATCGCCCTTGAGCAAGGTCGTAGCGAATTTCTTCGCTTGCTCAAGTTTGATGTGCGGCGGCAACGGCGGCACGTTCGGGTCTGTCTTGAACTCGATCAGCACCGGCACATCCGAGGCCAGTGCCTGCTCCCAGGCAGCGGCGACGTCTTCTTCGCGATCGACGAAAATGCCCTTCAGGCCAATGGAAATGGCGAACAAGTGATAGGGAACGTCCGGAATGCTTTGCGACGCTTCGAACTTCGGATCGCCCTCCATCACCCGTTGTTCCCAGGTGACCTGATTGAGATCTTCGTTGTTGAAGACTGCGCAGATCCATTTCGGGCTTTGCCACTGCCGCCAGTATTTGGCGACCGTGATCAGTTCGGCCATGTTGTTCATCTGCATCGCACCGTCGCCCACCAGTGCGATCACCGAGCGTTCGGGGTAGGCGAATTTGGCCGCAATCGCATAAGGCACTGCGGCGCCCATCGAGGCCAGCCCGCCGGATAACGAGCACTTCATGCCACGGCGGATTTTCAGGTCGCGGGCGTACCAGTTGGCGCACGAACCGGAGTCGCTGGTGATGATCGCCTGATCCGGCAGTTGCGGTGAGAGCTCATACACCACTCGCTGCGGGTTGATCGGTTTGGCTTTGGCCATGGCGCGTTTTTCCAGGGTTTTCTCCCAACTGCCGCGCCACCCTTCGACTTTCTTGCGCCATTTGCCCGAGGTTTTCTGTTCCAGAAGTGGCAGCAACGCGGCAAGGGTTTCAGCGGCGTCGCCCTGCAGATTGACCTCCATCGGATAGCGCAGGCTGAGCATGTCGGGCTGCAAATCGATCTGCACGCCCCGTGCCTGACCTTCTTTGGGCAGAAACTCGGAGTACGGGAAACCCGAACCAATCATCAGCAAGGTGTCGCATTCGGTCATCAACTTGTAGCTCGGCTCGGTGCCGAGCAGGCCGATGCTGCCCGTGACCCATTGCAAATCATCGGGCAGTACGGCTTTACCGAGCAACGCCTTGGCGACCCCGGCGCCGAGTTTTTCCGCTACGGCGATCACTTGATCGGTCGCTTCCAGTGCACCGGCACCGACCAGGATCGCGACTTTTTCCCCAGCATTCAGAACGTCCGCCGCCCGTTGCAAATCCGCCTCGTAGGGCAGCACTTTCGGCTTGGAGTAGCCGACTCCGGAATGCGCAGTACCATGGGCCCGCGCCGGAGCCTCGTAGGGAAGATCCTGCAAGTCATTGGGCAGAATGATTGCCGTAACGCGGCGCTCGCCGACCGCCGTACGCACCGCGCGGTCGAGCAAATGGCGAACCTGTGACGGCGTCGAAGCCTGTTGCACAAAAGCGCCGGCGACATCCTTGAACATCGAGACCAGATCCAGCTCTTGCTGGTAGTGACTGCCCAGCGCCGTGCGCGCCTGCTGACCGACAATCGCCAACACCGGCATGTGATCCATTCGTGCATCGTAAAGCCCGGTAATCAGGTGCGATGCGCCCGGCCCTGACGTGGCAATGCAAACCCCCAGCTCACCGGTGAACTTGGCATGGGCCGAGGCCATGAACGCGGCCATCTCTTCATGGCGCGCCTGGATGAACTCGATCTTTCCTTTCGCCCGATCGAGCGCGCCGAACACGCCATTGATGCCGTCACCCGGATAGCCAAAAATCCGCGTCACGCCCCATTGGCTGAGCCGCTCAACCAGAAAATCTCCTACTGTCGTCGTCATCTTGTTCCTCGTCTTTCACCGGTGCATGAAGCATTCCCGGCAGCGCATCCGCCGGGAGGTGTAAGGGTCTGGACAGTCGGGTTGACGGCGAAGTTTCGATTGATTGTCCGGTAACAGGTCAGCGCGGGAGGTGCGGATGCACTGTCAACGCCACCAGTTTGATCACGATGGGCCGCACGACGAGGATGCACAGGAATGCCACTGGCATCGCCAACTTATAGGCATGCAACGTATTACTCAGGTAGTCGTTATCAATGCCGGAGTTGGAGGCCGTGATCACCAACGACATCAGGAACGCCATGATCGTTGCCATGTAAAACGCGAACACATAGGGTGTCGCACGCGCTGATAGCCTGCGCCGGCTGACATACAAGGCATCGGAGTTTGTTCTTTGATTCATATGGCTTTTCCATCCATTGACAGGGAGCGGGCACCTTAGCAAAGCCGATTGCCCTCAACTAGACGGCTACCCGTAGGTGCTTTATAAAGCAGAACTTACGAATCACCCCCCTCTTGCGCAGGCCAAGGATGAATCTGTTAGCGGCAATTGCCAGTTTTATCAAAGTGGTCGAATCGGGCTCCATCGTCGGTGCCGCCAAGATCCTGGGCGTCAGTGCGGCGGCGGTAAGTCAGACGATCAACCGTCTTGAGGCGCACCTCGGCGTGCGACTTTTGCAACGCACGACCCGGAGCATGGCGCTGACTGAAAACGGTGCGGTGTACTACGACAAGGTCAAGCGCATCGCGGCGGATCTGGAATCGGCGCAAAGTGCAATCAGCGATGAAGCAAGCGAACTGCAAGGCCGCCTGAGCATTGCCTCCACCGCAGCGTTTGGCCGCCATGTGCTGGCACCTCTGATCGCCGGCTTCGCCGCACAACACCCGCGCCTGCTCATTGAGTTGTCGACAACGGACGGCAAGATCAACCACATCCAGGACGGTATTGATCTGAGCCTGCGGATCAAACCGCAACTGGAGGACGGCATCGTCGCGCGCAAGATCGTCTCCTTGCCCTTCATTCTCTGCGCAGCCCCTGCTTATCTGGAGCGCGCCGGCGTGCCGCAATCGCCGGACGATCTGCAAAATCATGCGTGCCTGGCGTTTCGATACCCCTTGGACGGACGCTTTTTACGCTGGAGTTTTCTGCGTGACGGCCTGCGCTACGACGCCAGCATCAATGCCACTGCGATCAGTGACGACATTGACGCGCTGGCGCAAATGGCAATCAGCGGCGCGGGGATTACTCGGCTGGCAGAGTTCGTCGCTGCACCTTATCTGGCAAGCGGCCAACTGCTGCCGCTGTTCGAACAGCGCGATAACGCAAAACACGCGGTGGTCGAGCCGATGGAGATTTACGCCTGTGTGCAGGAGCGTGCGGCGATGACCGGCAAGGCCAAGGCCTTCATGGATTATTTGACGGAGCAGTTGAAGCAACGCTGGCCGATGGAAGAAATTGTGGCCGGGGCGCTCAAAGACACTCGCTGAAACGCTCGGCTTGAGGCAAAGTCCACCTCGCCAATCGGCCCCATCACGGAAGATAAAAACAATGAAAAAAGCCCTCGGCTCGCTTTTGCTGATCTGCCTGAGCGCCAGCGTATTCGCTGACGAAAACCCTATCGGTTTCCAGAACCTCAAGTTGCCGGATGCGACCAATGATCGTCTGCTGGAAATGGTCGTCTGGTACCCCTCCCGTGCAACCTCCGCCCCGCCGAAGTTGATCGCCGACAATCCCGCGTTTGTCGGTGTGCTGGCTGCCGACAATGCACCACCGGCTGACGGTGAACATCCCCTGGTGGTGCTCTCCCATGGTTACCGCGGCAATTGGGGCAATCAGGCGTGGCTGGCCAGTGCCCTGGCGCACCGGGGTTACATCGTCGCGGCTGTCAATCATCCCGGCAGCACCACCCATGACCGCAGCCCTGAAGCGGCAGCGCAGTTATGGCAGCGCCCCGTGGACATCAGCCGAGCCATCGATGCGGTGACGGCTCACCCGGAAAAGTTCGGCGCAGTCGCGCAGCGTCGTATTGCCGTCGCGGGTCATTCACTTGGCGGCTGGACCAGCCTGGAAATCGCCGGCGCTCGTTTCGACACAGAGCTTTATGCACGGGAATGCAAAGTCCATTCGCAACTGGCCAGTTGCTCGGTTTACCAACAGATGAATCCCGCCAGCAACCCGGCATCGAAGGCTCGACTGGCCGGCGATTTACGCGATAAGCGCGTGACGGCCGTGGTTTCGCTGGATCTGGGCCTCTCACGCGGCTTCACCGATGACAGCCTCGCGGCGCTGCAAGTGCCGGTATTGGTGATTGGCGCAGGCGTGCCGTCCCAAGACTTACCCGCGGAGTTGGAATCCGCCGACCTGGCCAAGCGTCTGCCGAAAATCTCCAGCCAATACGTCGAGATCAGCGACGCCAGCCATTTCAGTTTTCTGTCGCTGTGCAAACCCGACGCGATCTCAATGCTCGAAGAAGACGCCCCCGGTGACGGCATTATCTGCACCGATGGCGACGGCGGTCGTCCACGCCCGATGATCCAGGCGCAGACGATTGCGCTGATTACCGGGTTTTTGGACAGGTCTGCCGGCAACATGAAATAACCGGACTTCACTGGCACCCGCCAACGTTTTTCCATACGGTGTCTATCTCACTCCATCTCAGCCAGCAATCGACGAGGCCAATTTCATGAGTAAAGCGCCCTACGTTCCGCCCACAGTCTGGAAGAACGAAGCAGCATCCGGCGGCCAGTTCGCCAGCATCAACCGCCCGATTGCCGGGCCGACGCATGAGAAAACGCTGCCAGTCGGCAAGCACCCGTTACAGCTCTATTCGCTGGCCACACCCAATGGCGTGAAGGTGACCATCCTGCTTGAGGAGTTGCTGGCGCTGGGGCATACCGCCGCCGAATATGACGCATGGCTGATCCGCATTGGCGAGGGCGATCAGTTCTCCAGCGGTTTTGTCGATATCAATCCGAACTCGAAAATTCCCGCGCTGCTCGACCGCAGCGTCGAGCCACCGGTTCGTGTGTTCGAGTCGGGCTCGATCCTGCTTTATCTCGCGGAGAAGTTCGGCGCCTTCCTGCCCAAGGATCCGGCTGGACGCACCGAAACCCTCAACTGGCTGTTCTGGCAGATGGGCTCGGCGCCTTATCTGGGCGGCGGGTTTGGGCACTTCTATGCGTATGCGCCGGAGAAAATGGAGTACCCGATCAACCGCTTCACCATGGAAACCAAGCGACAACTGGATGTGCTCAATCGGCGCCTCGCCGAAAGCCCTTACCTTGCCGGTGACAGCTACTCCATTGCCGACATCGCAGTCTGGTCGTGGTACGGCCAACTGGTGCGCAACAATGTCTATTCGGCGGCGGAGTTCCTTTCGGCGCATGAGTACACCCATGTGCAGCGCTGGGCAGAGGACATCGCCAATCGTCCAGCGGTCGTTCGCGGGTTGCGCGTCAACCGGACGTGGGGTGATGAGGCGACTCAGGTGCCTGAACGTCATCAGGCCGATGACCTGAACTCCCCTCTCTCCCACTCGTAACGCCATCTCGATAGCAGCGCCATTTCAGGCGCTGCGTTGACTCTCGATCTAGACCTCCCCAGCCTGCCAACGCCCGCCGACCGCTCTAGCTCGGTGGACTTCCCGATGTTGCGCACCCGCGCAGATGTGAAAATCTTGTTAACTATCTGAGCCGTACAGCTTTCTTCGAGCGGAACCATCTGACACACTAATGCGAATAATTCCTACAAGCACTTGCACTGGATTCGTTTTCGTATCATTTGGGGAAGCAGATTGATGTCGTTTCACACCACTCACCGCCGTTCGAACCTTTCACCTAACCTGCTGGCACTGGCTATCTGCATGGCCGGCGTGACACCGGCCCTGGCCGAAGACGTTGCGCCGGTCACGCCGGAAAACAGTGCTGCCCCCGCCACGCTGGAACTCGGCGCGACCGAAATCGGCGCCACGCAGATGAGCAGCACCACTGAAGGTTCGCAGTCCTACACCACCGGCCCGATGCAGACCGCGACCAAGCTGTCGCTGACCATGCGCGAAACGCCTCAGGCGGTGACCGTCATCACCCGCCAGCGCATGGACGATCAGGCCATGACCAGCATCAACGATGTGGTGCGGGCAACGCCGGGGCTATTCCTCAGTCAGGCCGGCGGTCCGGGCCGACAGACCTACAAGTCTCGCGGCTTCGACATCGACAACATCATGTACGACGGCCTGCCCAGCTCTTATCAGCCCTATTCGATGGCCGTGCAGCCGAACCTGGCGATGTTTGACCGGGTTGAAATCGTGCGCGGTGCGACCGGTCTCGTCACCGGTGCCGGCAACCCGTCTGCCGCGATCAACATGGTGCGCAAACGCCCGACATTCACTCCGCAAGTAACGCTGACCGGCGCAGCGGGCAGTTGGGATGATTACCGCGGCGAGATCGACGCCTCCGGTCCACTGAACGATAGCGGCACGTTGCGTGGCCGAGTAGTGGGTTCCTATCAGGGCGCCGACAGCTTCCGCGACAAAGAAGAAAACGATCACGGCTTGTTCTATGCCATCGGTGAAGCCGACCTGAGCGACAGCACCACCGCGACGCTGGGGTTCTCCCGTCAGAACGAACAGACCAACTATTTCTGGGGCGGCTTGCCGATCGGCACCAACGGCCACCACCTCGATCTGCCCCGCTCCACCTACGGCGGCTCCGATTGGGAGAACAAGAAGCTGCAGATCGACACGGTCTTCGGTGAAGTCGAACACCGCTTCGACAACGACTGGAAACTCCACGTAGCCGGCTCGTCCTCGACACTGAACGGCGAATTCTCCGGCACTTACCTGTCGCGTTACGCCGGCCCTCTGGAAACCACGGCGTACCAGTCGCACAACACCGACAAGCAGACCGCGTTCGATGCTTTCGCCAGCGGCCCGTTCGAAGCCTTCGGCCGCACCCACGAACTGGTCGTGGGTGCCAGCAACCGTGTCTACGATGCGACCTCCAAGGAATACGATCCCTACACCACCGCGTGGCCAATCGGGGCGCCGAAACCCGATTTTGTGCGTGACGGCAAAACCCGCAACGTCACCACACAAGATGCCGTTTACCTGACCACCCGCCTGAGTCTGGCCGATCCGCTGACGCTGATCCTCGGCAGCCGCCTGGACTGGTACGACAACGATGACCGCACCGGCGATGGCGACTACAAAGTCACCCGCAACCTGACGCGATATGCCGGCCTGATCTACAAACTCGACGACCACTACTCCGTTTACGCCAGCTACACCGACATCTTCACGCCACAAACCCAGAAAGATCTTTCCGGCAAGCTGCTGGAGCCGATCGTGGGTGAAAACTACGAGGTCGGCATCAAGGGCGAATATTTCAACGGTGCACTGAACGCCAGTCTGGCGGTATTCCAGATGGATCAGACCAACCGCTCAACCCTGTCGGAAAATCAGTTGGGTTGCCCGGTCATGACCTGCTACAGCGCATCTGGCAAAGTCCGCAGCCAAGGCATTGATCTTGAACTGCAAGGCGCACTTACCGAAAACTGGCAGGTCGGCGCCGGCTACACCTACACCCGCGCCCACTACATCAAGGACGCAGACCCAGCCAACAATAATCAGCGTTTCGAAACCGACACGCCCGAGCACTTGTTCAAGGTCTCCACCCTGTACCGCCTCCAGGGGCCACTGGAAAAATTCCGCGTCGGTGGCAGCGTCTACTGGCAAAGTCGCATGTACAACGACATCGCGCTGACCAATGGCAGCTATCGCCTTGAACAGGGCAGTTACGCGATTACTGACTTGATGGCTGGCTACGAAGTCAATAAACACCTGGACCTGCAGGTCAACGCGAACAACATCTTTGATCGTGTCTACTACTCCGCCATCGGCACCGACGTCACGTGGGGCTCTACCGACAACTACGGCAATCCGCGCAGTTATATGCTGACCGCCAAATACAAGTTCTGAGTGGTTTAACACCCTCGGCACCGCCGCAAAGGGCGCCCGGGAAATCCGCGGCACCCTTTTTTGCCTCACCAATTAGTCATGTCCGGCAATTAGAGATAGTCTCTGAACGAGATCATTTCGAAGTGCCGCCCCATGCCTCCTCCAGAATTTGCCTCAGACATCGACGCCATCCGCAGCATTGACACGGTGCCCGTGATCCTGAGCATGGTCAAACACATCACCGGCATGCGCTTCGCTGCGGTTGCTCGCGTCACCGACAAGAACTGGGTGGCGTGCGCAGTCGACGACTCGATCGATTTCGGACTCAAGCCTGGCGGCGAACTGGTCCTCGAATCGACCATCTGTCACGAGATCCGGCAACACCAACAGCCGGTGATTTTTGGCCATGCCAGTGCCCACCCGGTGTTTTCACAGCATCACACGCCAAAAACCTATGGACTGGAGAGCTATATTTCCATTCCGATCGTGAAAGCCAACGGTGATTTTTTCGGCACGCTTTGCGCCATCGACTCGCTCCCGGCAAATCTTGAAGAACCCGCCATCGCCAAGACGCTCACGCTATTTGCCCAACTGATTGCCATGAGTCTCGACACTCAAAGTCATCTTCAAGCCACCAAAACCGCTCTGGACACGGCCAATGAGCTTGGCAGGCTGCGCGAGCAATTCATCGCGGTACTGGGACATGACCTGCGCACGCCACTGAGCGCCATTCGCATGAGCGCCGATCTGCTGGAAAGCAAAACCGAAGACAAGCGTTCGCTCAATTTGCTGGCGGCGATCCGCCACAGCTCTGTGCGCATGGGCGTGCTGATCGAGAACATCCTCGACTTCGCCCGGGGACGGCTGGGCGGCGGGATTCCGGTGCAGCGAAAGTTAGTGGATGACTTGCAGCAGACGCTCCTGCTGACACTCGAAGAAGTCCAGGCTTCCCATCCGCAGGCAATCTTTGTGCATGCGCTGGACATACCGGCAGGTGTCTATTGCGATGCTTTGCGCATCAGCCAGTTGCTCTCCAATTTACTGGGGAACGCGGTCACTCATGGGTCAACCGGCACACCGATCATCCTCACCGCCTGTTCCGAGAACAACGAGATTGTCATCACGCTGACCAACCAGGGCACGCCGATTCCAGTGCGGTTGATGCCACTGCTGTTCGAGCCTTTTTCGCGATCCGAAGCCGGGCAACGCGATGAAGGGCTGGGATTGGGGCTCTATATCGCGTCGCAGATCGCGACGGCGCACAACGGCAGCCTGAGCGTCACTTCTGACACCCAATCGGGAACCCGCTTCATTGCGCGATTCCCGGCCCAGTTCAAATGGGTTTGAGCTGACGCCCGCCGCTTACGTCAGCAAACGACGGACAAAAAAAGCCCCGCGACCGAGTGACGGCGCGGGGCAAAGAATTGGTTGGTTGCGGCCAACCAAAGGAGCTCTGTCAGATACGGTTACCGGGCGAAATCAGATGCAGTCCTGAGCTGCCCGTTCAAAACTCGATGGCATGAAATTCGAGGCGAGCAGGTGACGCTCGTAGAGAAACACCTTGCCGCCATTACCGGCCTTGTAGGCTTCCAGCACGTTGTCCGCCGCCACCTTGCTCGGCACCACGATCCGGTAGCTGCGCTGGGTTTGCGAGACGGTCGGGTTCATCGCACTGCCCTGCAGTTTCGGCACAACACAATCGGCGTATTGCGCGGGCGTCTTGCTGGTCTGCAAAGTCAGCGTCGGGTCGTTCGGCGCGGAGGCGCAACCCGCGAGCAACAAGGAAGCAAAAGCCATGGCAGGTACGAATAAAGGACGCATCGGTGTAATCCTGAAAATAAAGATTCGGTTCAACCGGCAACAGCCCAGCTTCACGGCGCCGCCGTTGCCATCTATGTTTTAAGTGTTCAGCTCGCGGAGACCAACGCCTTGAGCGAGCTGTCGAACTGCTTCAGTGCGTTGAATTGCAAGTCACGCTGTTTGTCGATTTGTGCGGCTATTTGCGCCGCCGCTTGGTTATGGACCCAGACCGATGGCAGCTGTTTTTCTACCGAGCCTTCGGCCTTGCCGATGTATTGCAGGTCGGCGTCGTAGAAACGTGCAGTAAAACGCGCTTCGACCAGAGTGTTGCGCTGGGTCAACAGCCGGTTGAAGGTGTCGAGTTTCACCACAACATCCGGGTGGGCCTGTACCAACGCATCAAGGCTGTCGTAGACGGTTACGGACAAGAACTGCTGTTGCAAAGAACTCATCAACCAGTCAATCGCCAGTTCCGGATCGGAACTATTGACGAAGGCTTCGCGAATCCGCGAGTCCAGCGCATCTTTCGCGCCGTTGACCGCCATGTCATGGTAGCGCTCGAGGTATTGCAGGTTGTCCAAGGTGTTTTCGCTGTACAGCACACCGACGGTTTGCGAACGCTGCAACGTCGCGCTGCTGCCGGTGATGGTTTGAAAGTGACACGACCGGGCGTCATCTGCGTAGGTCGGTGCAGCGGCAGCGCCCATCAGCAGGGCGACCAGGGCCAGTCGAGTCAGAGTTTTCATCGCGCAAATTCCTTGGCTGCGTGTTCAATGGAGGCGATTTTCCGCCGATTGCCGACAAAGCAGAACTTGCGTTTCTTGATGGTCACTATTACTTCTAGCAATAGTTGCCCGACGGGCAGACTGATACACACTCAATCACAACTAGAAAAAGATGAATGAGGAAGCCTCCTTGAGAACCTTTGACTTGATCCGCGACGCCGTTCTGCCCGATTTCCGCGAGCGAGTGGCTGAATACCTGGTCCAGTACGAAAGCGTGTTGCTGGACAAAGACGGCGCCGATCCACAACTGATTCGCGACACGGCCCATCAGTTGCGCGGTTATCTGCGCGGGCTGAACACCACGCGGGTATTGGGCATGGCGTATTGGGAAGAGCTGGATCGACGGGTCGTCGATACATGGCTTGCGCCCGAGCAATAACGGATCGGCGCGTCGCCGAATGCCGCATGCGCCTGACCGGCCTCACCACTCCAGGATGACCACACCCATGTCCAGCCTCGACACCTCACTGCAAGACTGCGCCGCGCCGCAAGGCGTTTGTTACGGCTGCGGCGGTAGCAATCCGCACGGCCTGCATATAAAAAGCCATTGGCATGAAGACGGCGTGCACGTCCTCGCGGAGCATGTGCCGGACGCCAAATACTGCGGCTGGCCGGACCTGGTCTACGGTGGACTGATCGCGATGCTGGTCGATTGCCATTCCAACTGGACGGCAATGGCTTATCACTACCGTGCAGAGAACCGCGAGCCCGGCACCCTGCCCCGCATCGACTGCGTTACCGGCAACCTGGGCATCAAGTTCATCAAGCCGACGCCAATGGGTGTAACGCTGACCCTGCGGGCGAAAGTCGAAGGGGAAGTGGGGCGCAAGACCCGGGTGATCTGTGAGGTCTTCGCAGGAGAAGTACTGACCGCGGTGGGTGATTCGGTTTTTGTGCGGGTCGATACCGGGCAACTGGCTAACGCCGCGCACGGGCGTTAAGCCCTGCATCACCGCCGCGGAACGTAACGCAAACCCTGGAGCCGCTTTAATGGATCCTCTGATTCGAGCCGCAACCCACGACGATGCCTCGGCCATCAGCCGAGTTGTCGTCGCGGCCCTGCATGAATCAAATGCTCAGGACTATTCTCCAGCAATCATCGAACAGGTAGCGCAAGGTTTTTCCCCTGCGGCGATCCTGCACTTGTTGATTCAACGTCGAGTGTTTGTCGCGACAATCAATCAGTGCGTCATTGCAACGGCCAGTATTGATAAGGATGTGGTGCGAAGTGTCTTTGTCGACCCACCCCATCAAAGGCTTGGCATCGGAAAAATGCTGATGGCGACCCTGCAATCAGTTGCCATCACGGGAGGCGTTCAGCGCCTGCGCGTACCCTCTTCCATTACCGCCGAGAGTTTCTACGCGTCGCTGGGTTTCGAACGGATCCGCGATGAATTTCATGGGGCCGAGCGTACGGTCATCATGGAAAAAAGGCTGAGTTAGTCATGACAAAACGCAAAATTGTGGAGAGGGAGCAAGCTCCCTCTCCACAAATTCTTGATTATTACTTCAGGCTACGGAATCAGCCTACTCCCGACCAAATGAGCAGGCAGCCGTACGTCATGAAGAGCCAGATTGGCTTTTCTTCGCTTTCACCTTGGGTTTAGGGTCGGTCTTGGGCTGACCTGCCGTCAGATCGAGCACTACCACGTCGATGTGCGAGCGCCGTTGTTCAGGTATGCGACTGATCAAAATCTCCTTCATTTCCTCGGCTGACTCAGGCGTTTTGACACCAGCAGGTGGGGTTTTCAAGTTTTTAGTCGGTGCCCCAGGCAGCTTTCCAAACCAGAATACGCAATAAATACCGCGATCTTCCGAGCGCCAATCGATGAGATATTGTTTATCCAGTTGTCCTGTCGCAGCGTCCCAGACATCGGGATGCCATTGTCCTTTGACCTCCATCGGCAATTGCATCCTGTCGTAAGCGAACGCCAAGTCTGCGCGCTTGGTATCAGGCATGTCGGCTTCAGTCAGTTGACGGATCCCATATTGCTCCAACGGGGTTTTGATCAGAGCCGCGAGACGATCGCGACAGCGATTCTCACCAAAGGGCACGTCGCCACTCCAAAAATCACGATACTGATCCAACTCGTCGCCGAGCAATACTTTCTGGGCATCCGCCAATTCTTCTATCACTAGCGCCTTGAGATCTTCGGCATTGGACGGATGCCCTTCTGTCAGTAGCTCTCCAAGGCTTTTGGGCAAAAGCGGGGTAAATTCTTTTTCACTTCTCGCCTGCCTTTGCTGCGCTGCCATATGGCGAATGAGATCGCTGTAGCTGTCGCGGGGGCTGGCGTTCAGAACGTCGAAAGCGGCGCTGGATTGTGCGCTGGTGTCATTGGCTAGACGATCAATCATTGCCGTGAGAAAACGGGTTGCGTCATACGGGTTTTGATCCCCTGAGGCCACTCGGGGCAACTCTGCAAAGGGCCAACTTCCACGAAACTGTTCGATCACCCACTTTGCCTGTTCGACGCTCAACATCAGACCACGATTCTTGTTTGCGAAACGATCTCTCAGGGGCCAGATGAATTCAGGATGATGGCGACCAATACCCGAAAGTTCTGGTTTGGCGGGGTCGAACCGAGTCAACACATCGACTGCCAACCAGTTAAACCGTTGACTCTGATTTCTTGGCGTAGATTGCTCTCGATGCTGTGCAATCAGTGCAAGCATAGAAAGGTTGCCGGAGCGCGCCAGATGATCTATCAAATTGACTTCAATGGACTCATGCAGGGTTTCCAATGACATCAGCCATAGCCCTGACAGTCGAACGCTGGTGGTATGCCAGCACTCTTCATTGAAAAAATGGTGCATACCGCAAATATGCTCTTTACCGGACTCAAGTGTTGGCTCCAGCCAGAGCTTGGCGAACCCCTCGCTATCCTGCTCGTCCTCTATCAACGAGCGCAGCAGCTTCTCTCGCAGCGGCCCCACTTCACTGCCATTCAACACGGTACCTTCATCAAGACACAACAAAAGGCCCACCTTGCGTGTATCAACCGCCAGGTCATCGACCCGAAGGCCTAGGCGTTGTCGTTCAAGAAGACCGGCCATGATCGAGTAACAAACGTCATAATGCTCTCCGTCAGCAAAGCTTCTCGCGACATCGCTGGGTGTTGGCAAGTCGCTACGATGGAGAACTGCTTCCAAACCTGCGAGCGCATCCTCAGTCAGCGTATCGCCGAGCCAACTTTGGAGCGCGTTCAGGCCTTTCACAGGGTCGAGTGACATATCATCGAGCCCCAGATACCTCAAGGCCGGGCGGTTGATCTGGTTGAATTCCCCTGCGCGTAGAGATGCTTTGTCACTCGTGAGTGCTGCGCGATCCTGCTCATGCAATCGGCGCTTGCGTGCTTCTTCCCGCGCCGCCATTTGCTCGTCTTCGATTTGCCAAATCGGCTTTTCGGGATTGTCGAGCAGATGAATAAATGCATAAAGCTCCTGATCATCGCGTTGAAAGCCTGAGCGCCTGGCAAGCTCTGCTGCGCTCATTCCCGTACGCTGACGTCCTAGCCTAATAAGGTCGCGCCAGTCTTCGCGGTGTGAAACATCCTGATTGTCCCGGTCTTTCATTTCTTCCAACTGCCAAAGGATGTCTTCACCGGTCAATCCGACCAAGCGTCTGTCCAGAAGACAGGCGGTTAGCCAAAATGAAGTATTCGGGCGTGCTACATAAAGCGCATACAACTGAATGGCGCGCCGTAACGATTCATTTTCATCAAAGTAATGTTTGAGGGATTTGGCTTCGGCACTTGCCATGCCGGACAACTGCTGCAAGGCACCCAACCAGTTCCAGACCGCAGGTAGCGTAGCGGCGTCGAGGCTTTTAGCATCGATTGCACGCTTCACCAGTACGGTAATCAGCTCCGCCAATTGGCCGGGACCACGGTGATGCCGGCCCGTTACCGTTATCGCAAATTCAGCGAAAAGATCGAGCACATTACGCACGCGTTCAATAGGCAGACGCTGTCCAAATCGTCGGTGGTGGAACAGATCGAGCGAACTACCGGACGAACGCCCGAACAATGGGCAACGAGTTAATTCCATACTCGTTAGCAAGGTCATTACTAGCACTTCATCAGTGACATCGAAATCGATTTTTTGCATGACATCGCGCGCAAGACGCGCGCTTTCATCAGTGCATTGGTCGACCAGGCTGACAACGGTAGCTTGCCACCAGGACTTGTCCCGGTGCTCCATCAAGGTACTCGAGGCTGCGACACGGTCGGTGTAAGGATGTTCGAGCGAGAAGACAATCGATTCAAGCGTGTCTGCAAGGTCGCTCGCCATTGCCGTTCCCTTCAAACCTTCAATCAGCAGAAAACGCAGGTGCCGGTTGCTGTCAGGGGTCGCAATCAAAGCTTGAATTTCACCTATCAGCTTCGGGTGCATAAGCCCCGCAGCAACTCGACTTTCCCAGTCCTGAGCGCGGAAAAACGGATCATTGCTTGCCAGTTTGTTCAACGCCTGGAACATGCATTGTGCTTGCTCGGACGTCATCCTGCTGTCGTCTCCATAACGCAACACAGCGAAAGGATCTGCCGTGATGACGTCTTTGGCCATCGACGCGCTGTGGTAGGCGATCCAGGCATGTAAGCCACGCAAACTGGAAGGTACGTTGCCACTGCCGTTCAGTTGTTTGAGCAAACGTCGTTGCACCCGATTGGTTTTGGCTTCTTGGGCCAACCAACGAGCTCCCAGATATTCTGCGATTACACGGTGAATCGGTGCAGCGCGACCAGTCTCGATCGTCTGGAAAAGCTTGCTGGAAAGGATAAGCTCTCCTACTTCGGCTCCAGGCAGAGCCAACAGATCAGCCAACTGAACGTCACCAGCAAGCAGCTGCGAGGGGCTCGCTTCGCTTATTGCATCGGCTCCCGCAAGCAGCATTCCGGCACAAAGAGCTCCAGCTGCGCAAAGAGCCTGCTCTTGAGTAATAAGGCCAAATCCGAGTTTTTGCCTTTCTGACTGGAACTCTGGCCAAATCAGCGCGCAGACTCGCTCAAATAGCGCCGCGCGGCTTTGAGGTAGCTCGGCACCGGTCTCTGCTACTCGGCCAATCAACCCCAGCGTTAGCGGGTTCGCATACAAGTCACTGACGCCATTCGCGTCAAAATGGTAGAGCACCTTCGCAGCATCAATATCGGGATAGCGATGCTTCAGGAAGTCCTCAGCCTCTCCGCGAGACAACGCTTCCAAAACCAGAACATTGGGATCTGCATCATAGATTTCGTGGATGCTTCCTTCATTACGCGACTGCCATTCCCTGGCTCTGCAGGACAGAATGAAATCGGGTGAGCCCGCTTCCTCTAGCTTCGAGAAGATCAAGTCCACCGCGTCGCCCTCGCGACGCGCCATGGCTTCGTCGAGTCCGTCGATAAGCAAAGGCTTCCCGGCGACGACCAGGCTTTCTGGACGGGCGTGGTTCATGAAACGTGTTGCGGAGATGATCTTGACTTCCAAACGTCGACCAATCTCGCGGATCAGTTCGCTCTTACCCATTCCGGGTTCACCCAAGATGACCTTCGGACCTTGAATCTCGATCAGTGCTTGCTCATCGAGCTTTTCGGCCGTTTCTTCAACTTTGATGACACGAAGATGTCGAGGAAAATAGCTCATACCTTCCATGAGGCCAAAACTCCAACCTTGCTGTTGTATCAACAAAAAGCACCTTCACAGGTGCTTTTTATGGGTTCCGATCCAGGATCAACCCGAGACGTTGGCCCGTGCCGAATGCAACTTCTTGTAGCTCTCGATCAGGCGCAAATGCCGATCCAGCCCCTCCAGCTTCATGCTCGTCGGCGTCAAGCCGTAGAAGCGCACGCTACCGTTTACCGAACCAATCGCCGCGTCCATCCGCTCTTTACCAAACATGCGGCGGAAGTTCGCTTCGTAGTCGGCCAGTTCCAGGTCTTCGTCCAGTTCCATCTCCAGCACCACATTCACGGCCTGATAGAACAAGCCGCGCTCGACGGTGTTGTCGTTGTATTGCAGGAACGCTTCAACCAGGTCTTTGGCCTGATCGTACTTCTGCAGGGCGAGGTAGATCAGCAGGCGCAGTTCGAGGATGGTCAGCTTGCCCCACGGCGTGTTGTCGTCGAACTCGATGCCGATCAGCGTGGTGATGTCGGTGTAGTCGTCCAGTTCGCTGTTTTCCAGGCCTTGGGCCAGATTGCGCAAGCCGACTTTGCTCAGGCTGTGCAGGTTGAGTATGTCGGCACGGAATTGCAGGGCCTTGTTGGTGTTGTCCCAGATCAGGTCTTCGACCGGATAGATCTCCGAGTAACCCGGCACCAGAATGCGGCAGGCCTTGGCACCGATGTGCTCGTAGACCGCCATGTAGACTTCTTTGCCCATGTCTTCGAGGATGCCGAACAGCGTCGCGGCTTCGTCGGCGTTGGAGTCTTCGCCTTGGCCTGAGAAGTCCCACTCGACGAATTCGAAGTCTGGCTTGGCACTGAAGAAGCGCCACGACACCACGCCGCTGGAGTCGATGAAGTGCTCGACAAAGTTGTTCGGCTCGGTCACGGCCTGCCCCGAGAAGGTCGGCTGCGGCAAGTCGTTCAGGCCTTCAAAACTACGGCCCTGCAACAACTCGGTCAGGCTGCGCTCCAGCGCGACTTCAAGGCTTGGGTGTGCACCAAACGAGGCGAACACGCCGCCAGTGCGCGGATTCATAAGGGTCACGCACATCACCGGGAATTCACCGCCCAGCGACGCATCCTTGACCAGCACCGGGAAGCCCTGCTCTTCCAGGCCCTTGATACCGGCCAGAATGCTTGGGTATTTCTCCAGCACTTCCTGCGGCACGTCCGGCAGCGCCATTTCCCCTTCGAGGATTTCGCGTTTGACCGCCCGCTCGAAGATTTCCGACAGGCACTGGACCTGTGCTTCAGCCAATGTATTACCGGCGCTCATGCCGTTGCTGAGGAACAGGTTTTCGATCAGGTTGGACGGGAAGTACACCACTTCCTGATCGGACTGGCGCACAAACGGCAGCGAGCAGATGCCGCGCTGGGTGTTGCCGGAGTTGGTGTCGTACAGGTGCGATCCGAGGAGATCGCCTTCGCGGTTGTAAATCTTGAGGCAGTATTCGTCGAGGATCTCGCTCGGCAGCGCATCTTTCAGGCCGGGCTTGAACCAGCGCTCGTCCGGGTAATGCACGAAGTCTGCGTTGGCGATGTCTTCGCCCCAGAACTGATCGTTGTAAAAGAAGTTGCAGTTCAGCCGCTCGATGAATTCGCCCAGCGCCGAGGCCAGCGCGCCCTCTTTGGTCGCGCCCTTGCCATTGGTGAAGCACATCGGCGAGTGCGCGTCGCGGATGTGCAGCGACCATACGTTGGGCACGATATTGCGCCACGAAGCGATTTCAATCTTCATGCCCAGGTCGGCGAGAATCCCCGACATGTTGGCGATGGTTTGTTCCAGCGGCAGGTCCTTACCGGCGATGTAAGTGCCCGCCTCCGAGCCGCCATGCGGCATCAGCAGCGCCTGGGCGTCGGCGTCGAGGTTTTCGACCTCTTCAATGACGAACTCAGGGCCAGTCTGCACGACCTTCTTGACGGTACAGCGGTCGATGGAGCGCAGGATGCCCTGGCGATCCTTGTCGGAGATATCCGCCGGCAGTTCGACCTGAATCTTGAAGATCTGGTTGTAGCGGTTTTCCGGGTCGACGATGTTGTTTTGCGACAGGCGAATGTTTTCGGTGGGGATGTTGCGGGTGTCGCAGTACAACTTCACGAAGTAAGCCGCGCACAACGCCGACGATGCCAGGAAATAGTCGAACGGCCCCGGTGCCGAGCCATCGCCTTTGTAGCGGATAGGCTGATCGGCGATCACCGTGAAGTCGTCGAACTTGGCTTCAAGTCGAAGGTTGTCGAGAAAATTGACCTTGATTTCCATGCGGGATTACCAGAATACGGCTAAACGAATGGCGGCCATTATCCGGTTTTTGAGCGGGAAGTCTTGTGCTTTCGGGAATGGCCGCTGACCGGTGCGGCACCTTCTGCGCGGGTTTGCCAGTGTGCGCCCGTGCCCATTTCTGAACACCAGCAGGGCAAAGACTTAGCGCGTTCACTACACTTTTCGAGATTCGATCACTGCAATCAATATGAAGAATCTGAACGTTGCGCACGCGCCATTGTTCTAGATTCTGAAGACAGCGGATCAAGGACGAGTGAATGGAAACTTCCAGTTATGCGGCGCATCTTCCACCCCGGCAAAGCGTGGTCACCCGACGCCTTGCCATTGCCGTCGGCGCATTGTTTGTCACCGGGGTAATGGCCGCGACTGTCGCACTGCTCGGAATTGCCAATAAGCTGGACAGCGAAGAAATCAACAAAATCAGGTTCTATTCAGCCCGCGCCCTGGAAAACCGTATCACCGCGTCCAGGAACTACATCACCAGTTATGCCTACTGGACAACGGCCTATGAACGCCTGAGCAACCAAGTCGACATAAACTGGGCTTACACCGAGCAGAATCTGGGTAAAACCCTGTTCACCAGTGACGGTTATGACGGCGTGTTCGTACTCGATCGCGAGCGCACCAAATACACAGTGGTTCGAGGGCAAATGCTTGAGGCCGATTTCTCGGCATTCCTCAACGTCAGCGCCACATCGCTGCTGGACAACGTACAAACCCAGGCCGACCTGACCCAGCCCTTCACTACTTATTCACTGTTTGAAGGCTGGCCAGCGCTGGTGTCGGCGGCGGCGATCATTCCCAACGATCAAAGGCCGGTAGATGCTGCGCAGAAAACCTCTGTGCTGGTATTCGTCGACAAGCTCACCCCCACCAAACTGCGCAAGATCGGCAGTGAGTATGGCCTGAGCAACCTGACGCTGGCGCTGGATGAAACGATTGACCCGGCCCGTCCACGGGTGCCGCTGGACAGCACCGGTTACAGCCTGATTGCCGATTTGGGGCGGCCGGGGCAACAGTTGTTGTGGTCATTGCTGCCTACCCTTGGCGCAACGATGGTGGTTTTGATGCTGCTGACCGCCTATTTCTTTCGACATGCCTTGCGATCATCGCAGTACGTCGACCAAAGTTTCGCCGTCATGCAGACCTCGAACGAGGCATTGGAAGCCGCCAACCGCGGGCTGGAAGCCAGTGAAGAACGCTTTCGCGCGGTGGCGGAAGCGGCTTCGGACTGGATCTGGGAGGTCGACCGGGATCTGTCGCTGACTTACTTGTCCGCGCGGTTCAGCGAAGTGACCGGTTATCCGCAAACCTTCTGGCTAGGGCAAGATATTGGTCAATTGCTGTTTTGCGACACCACGCCACTGCAATTGTGGCTAAGGAAACTGACCGAGGAAGGCAACACCAGCGACCTTCGGTGCACCTACCGCGACCACTCCGGCCAGCAGCGTCACTGTCGGCTGTCCGCCCGCCCGATCTTGGACAAGCATGTCGTCATTGGCTATCGGGGTACCGCCAGCGACATCACCGATGAAGTCGCTGCCCATGCACAGATCCAGCACCTGTCGATGCACGACGCCCTGACCGGACTGCCCAATCGCAACAAGCTGGCGCGGTATCTGGATGACGCACTGTTGCTCAAAGAGCACTCGCCAGCGCTATCGCTGTTGATGATCGATCTGGACAACTTCAAACCGATCAACGACTCCCTCGGCCATCCCGCCGGTGACGCGGTGCTGCAAGAAGTCGCTGTCCGC
Source organism: Pseudomonas sp. FP2196 (assembly GCF_030687715.1). Lineage (GTDB taxonomy): Bacteria > Pseudomonadota > Gammaproteobacteria > Pseudomonadales > Pseudomonadaceae > Aquipseudomonas. Next base: position 2,752,257 of record NZ_CP117445.1, on the reverse strand, counting down.
CTGCGTGAATGCACCCGCGACAACGACATCGTCGCCAGGCTGGGTGGTGACGAGTTTGTGGTGGTGCTCAACGGCATGGACAGCCATCACGAAATCGACAAGTTCTGCACCCGCCTGATCGGCAGCCTGCACCAGCCGGTAATGTTCGAAGACCATCCGCTGCACGTTGGCGCCAGCATCGGCATTGCCTTGAGCCGCCGCCACGGCTTCGCGCCGAGCGAGCTGATTCGCTACGCCGACATCGCGCTCTATCAGGCCAAATCCGACGGCAAGAACACTTGGTGCTATTTCGAAGCGCACATGAGTGACCAGATCCAGACGCGCCGGCAAATGGAAGATGATTTGCGTCATGCACTCAAGCACAACGAATTCGTCCTGCACTATCAGCCGCGCTACAAGATTGACGGCAAGCAGATTGTTTCGGTCGAAGCGCTGGTGCGCTGGCAGCATCCGAGCAAAGGCCTGCTCGGACCGGACCTGTTTATTCCGCTGGCGGAGCAGACTGACCTGATCGTCCCTCTTGGGCGCTGGGTATTGCGCGAAGCCTGCGAAACGGCGCTGACGTGGCCGGAAGACATTTTGCTGTCGGTGAATCTTTCCCCGGCGCAATTTGCCGTGACGGATGTGGTTGAGGATATCCGCGAAGTGCTGGTCGATACGCGCTTCCCGGCCAGTCGTCTGGAACTGGAGATCACCGAGAACGTCATGCTCAACGACACCGACGGTGCGCTGACCACCATGAACGCGCTGAAAGAGCTGGGCGTGCGCCTGAACATGGACGACTTCGGCACCGGCTATTCATCCCTCGGCTACCTGCGCGCGTATCCGTTCGACGGGATCAAGATCGACAAGCGCTTCATCGCCTCGATCAGCAGCGGCGCCAATGATCGGGCGGTGGTGCAAGCCATCATCGGCCTGGGCAAAGCCATGGGCCTGAACGTTACCGCAGAAGGGGTCGAAACCGAGGAGCAACTGGATATCCTCGGCAAGGATCAATGCAACGAAGTACAGGGTTATTTCATGAGTCGCCCGATCGACAAGGCGGCCTTCGCGCGTCTGTTGCAAACATCGAGAAACGCACAGCCGAAGCAAAAGAAAGGCCGCGTCACGAGCGGCCTGAATCTCGAGGGTTTATAAGGTGAATCAGCGCTGAGCAATAGCGCTGATATCAACCGTGGCTTCGACCTTCGTCGCGGGCGAACACACTGCCCGCATCCCTCACCAGCTGACGCCATTCGGCGCTGGTGATCAGTCCCTGCTCCTCCATCTCATCGGCTGCCTTGAGCAACTCATCGTACTGTTCTTCCGGGTCCACCCGTGGTTGCGATTGCGTCGCCAGTTTGCGCCATGCCGCCAGTAATTCTTTCTTGCGCTGATCGAACATAGGGGTATCTCGTGAAGGACTCACTCGGTAGAAAGACACGGCGTCACGGTGGTTCAGTGAAGTCGACGGATGGAACCCCGAGAAAAGCAAACGCCCATGTGTTTTGTTCGTTCTTTATGACGTCGCACTGTTCATTGCCCGTCCCTGTCTGGAGTTTTCTCGATGCCCGCGTCCAAATCCCTGCCCACCGCGTTGTTGGGGCTAGCCCTTGCCTGTCCGGCCATGGCCGAGACTCAAGGTCTGGAATTGGGGCAGGTCCTGATTTCGGCGCAAGAGCGCAGCGGCACGGACGCGGCTGTTGAAGACGCCAAGGCGCGCCTGGATCAGGTGCCCGGCGGCACGAGCGTGGTCGACATGCGCCAACCGTTGCAGGGTCGCGTGGCCAGTAATCAGGATGTGCTGGCCTATCAGCCGGGGATTTATGCGCAGTCGGCGGGCAACGAAGGCGTGAAGATTTCGATCCGCGGCTCGGGCATCAACCGCGCGCCGGGCGCCCATGCCTCGGGGCTGTACACGATGCTCGACGGCCTGCCGCTGACTGGCCCCGGCGGCACGCCTTACGAACTGCTTGAACCGCTGTGGGTCGACCATGTTGAAGTATTGCGCGGCGCCAATGGCTTTGATCGCGGTGCGCTGGCACTGGGCGGCGCCGTCGATTACGTCAGCCATACCGGCTACGACGCGCCGAAACTGCAAGTGCGCTACGCCACCGGCAGCCATGGTTATCAGCAGCGCCAGGTCAGTTCCGGACAAGTGCTGGGCGACTTCGATTACTACGTCTCGCTGACCGATTCGAACGCTGACGGCTACCAGGATCACACCGCCAGCGAGAGCAAAGGCCTGATCGCCAATTTCGGCTATCGCTTCAATCCGAATCTGGAAACACGTTTCTACATCCGCTACCGCGAGACCGACAACGACCTCGCCGGCCGCGTGACCAAGCACTCCATCGAACACGACCCACGAGCGGCCAACCCGGCTTACGTCTCGCGCGACGACAGCCGCAAACAACCGGGCAGCACCTTCATCGGCAACAAGACCACGTTCTACATCGACGACGATTCAAGCATTCAGACCGGCCTCGTCTACCACGACTACCCGATGGACCTGCGCGAAGGCCCGAATCGTCTGAAGGTCGCCTACACCGACGTCAGCGGCACTTTTGACTACAAACGCCGCGACACTCTGTTTGGCATGGAAAGTCGCAGCACCGTCGGCCTGCGGGTGACCAAACACCTGCCCAACGACGGTGCCAGTGAATTTGTGCGCATCCCCACCGGTAACACCGCTGGCTACTTGCCGGGCACGCGTATGCGCAACTTCACTTATCAAGGCTCGGACACGGTCCTGCATGTTGGCAACGACCTGGAAATCGCCGACGACCTGTGGCTGACCACCGGCCTCGCCGCGATCTACACCAGACGCGAAAGTGCAGTCACCTACCCTGAAAGCGGTGGCAAAACCAGCATGAACGACTGGGACTACGCGCCCCGCCTCGGCCTGCGCTACCAGATCACGCCTGACGTGCAGGTGTTCGGTAACCTCAGCCGCTCGGTCGAAGCACCGCACCCGTGGTCGCTGATTTACAGCTCAAACGTGCGCTTCCCGGCTGGCAACGGCGCCGCGACCGGCACTCAGAAGGACCCGATCAAACTGCAAAACCAGACCGCCACCACCCTCGAACTCGGTGGACGCGGCGACAGTGCATTCGGCGAATGGAGCCTGGCGTGGTACTACGCGCAAGTGCGTCACGAATTGCTTTCGGTACTGCCGGACGCCAACGCGGTAACGCCCTACGAGCTAAACGCCAGCCCGACCGTGCACCAAGGCATCGAAGCCAGTTTGACCAGCAAACTCTGGTCAGCCGCCGACGGTCGCCAGTTGAGCCTGCGTCAGGCGTACACCTTCAGCGACTTCCACTATCGCGATGACGATCGCTTCGGTGACAACCGCTTGCCGGGCTTGCCGATGCATTACTACCAAGGTGAGCTGCGTTATGACTGGCCGCAGGGATTCTTCGCGGCGATGAACACGCAACTGGTATCCAAAGTTGCCGTGGACTACGCCAATAGCTACTACGCCGATCCTTACGCACTGTTCGGCGCGACGCTCGGCTACAACGCACCCAAAGGTGACTGGCAGACCTGGGTAGATATGCGCAACCTGACCAACAAACACTATGCGGCGACGGTCACACCTGGGTATGACGACAAAGGGCTTGATGCCGCGCGGTCTACGCCGGGTGAAGGGATGGGGGTTTATGTAGGCGTTTCGTGGAGTTTGCTGTGAGGCCACGACGAACTCGCAATGCAGGCGTGAACCCGCTCACGATTGCGGCAGAAGCTGCACAATTGCCGGCGTTCACGAAAGATCACAGATTTAAGCGATCACCTCAATCCGTGTAATCCCCACCTGCTCGGCCTGCTTGAGGATCTCTTGGGCCGTCGAATCGGCCGTGGGCATGATCAGGCTGTTTTCCGCATCGCCAAGATGCAGCTCCAGAAGATGCATCGCGGCCTCGTGATCGGCCAGTTGTGGTTGCTTGAGCTCGAACACGTGGGAGCGAGGCTCGCCGTTGAAAAGGTATTCCAGGCGATAAGTGTGCATGGTGTCATCCGCATGAGAAAAGAGAGGCACTGAATATCCTGACGGCTCAGTCAGGCTTTTAGTTCAACGTCATGAAGCGCAGGACACGAGCAGAGAAATCTCATGTTCAATCCAAACTTTTCGCGCCACGGGGCGTCCTCTGCTTACACTCTCAAACAGCTGACCCAAACCAAGGACTGCCGATGACTTTTTTTATTTTCCTCCTGGCCTGCGCGGCTGCCGCGACCACAGGCGTCATGTTCAAACCCGGCGAATGGTACGAATCACTGAGCAAACCCTCGTTCACGCCGCCCAACTGGGCGTTCCCGGTGGCCTGGACGCTAATCTATCTGTTACTGGCCTGGGCCGGATACCGATTGAGCCTGATCCCGGGAAGTCAGACGGTGCTGGCGCTATGGGCGGCGCAGATTGCGCTGAATACCCTGTGGACTCCGGTGTTCTTCGGGGCGCATCAGGTTTTTGCCGCGATGGTGATCCTGACGTTGCTCTGGTTGGTGGTCGCGGCGATGGTAGTGATGGCCTTGCAACTTGATCTGGTCACCGGCCTGATCCTGTTTCCTTATCTGGCGTGGCTGTGTGTTGCCGCGGCGTTGAATTTTTCCATCTTGATCAAGAACCGCTGATGACCGATTGCAGCAGCAAAGTGCCGTGGCCACAGGGCGAGCGCGAGTTGGCGCAAGTGCGTGACTTCAACCGCAAGCTCGCCTGGTTGCCGCGCTTTAAAATCCGCAATCGCGTCTTGCCACGGATGATTCAGGCGCTGCTGCGCGTCAGTCAGATCGGCGGCGCGAACAAGTTGCGCAAGCACGGTCTCAAGGCAGAGCGAAAGGCGATTGCCGGCGGCAGCGTGCGGATCATTCGTCCCAAAGGATGCGCGAAAGGCGTTGTGCTGGATTTCCATGGCGGCGGCTGGGTGATCGGCAACGCGCAGATGAATGACAATTTCAACATTGCCATCGTCAACGCCTGCGATGTGACAGTTGTCTCGGTGGATTACCGGCTTGCGGTATCGACGCCCATTGAAGGGGTGATGGAAGATTGCATTGCTGCTGCTCGCTGGTTGCTCAATGAGCACGAGTTTGCCGGTCTGCCGGTCATTGTCGTTGGCGAATCGGCCGGAGCGCATCTGGCGGCGACATCGTTGTTGGCGCTGAAACAATCGCCCGACTTACTCAGTCGGGTACGCGGCGCGTTGCTGTATTACGGCGTCTACGATTTGACCGGAACGCCGAGCGTACGCGCGGCGCCGCCGGAAACGCTGCTGCTGGACGGCCCCGGTATGGTCGAGGCGCTGCGCATGCTCACGCCAGACTTGAATGACCAACAGCGCCGGCAACCACCGTTGTCACCGCTGTACGGTGACTTCAGCGGATTTCCGCCGGCACTGATGTTTGCCGGAGAACTCGATCCGCTGCGCGATGACACCCTCGACATCGCCGAACGCTGGTCGCAGTCGGCGCCTGTCGAGATGTACCTGCTGCCCTCTTCACCCCATGGTTTTATCCATTTTCCGACAGCCATTGCTGACAGCGTGCTGGCTTACAGTCGGGAATGGATTTCGGCTCGGGTCGGGGGACAAGCGCCGATAGCGGATCATTGATCTTTCCCCCCACAACAAGTAAAAAACCTCTTCCCTTTTCCCCCATGCAAGGAGCAGCGGATGCTCGAGCTCACCACCGAACGCCTGGACCTGCGCACCCTGGTCGAATCTGACTGGCCGCTGTTCCTCAGGCTGCATTCCGAGCCGCAGACCATGCAGTATGTGTTTGGCGAAATTGCCGAGGAGCAAATTCGCAGGGGCTTCGAGCATCGGCTGCCGGCGTGGGGGCCGCAGTCGGATCACTGGTTGTGCCTGGTGGTGATTGACAAGGCCAGTCGGCAAGAACTGGGCGTGACCGGATTCCGTATTCTGTCGCCGGGGCATGCCGAAGTAGGTTGCCTGCTGCTGCCGGAGCATCAGGGCAAAGGCTTTGGCACCGAGTCGCGGCGGGCGATCATCGACTATGCCGCTGTTATCGGGCTGGACTCGCTGGAGTCGACGGTCACCGACGGTAATGTCGCATCCTGCAAGGTGCTGGAGAAATGCGGTTTTGTCTTCGAACGCCGTGTGCCGCTGGCCTACCAGATCGGTGACCGGTGGTTTGATGACCTGATCTACCGCTATCAAATCAGCTGAACCCTTTTTCTCTGCGAACCGCCAAGGAGGCCACTCGTCGTGAATCCCTATCAATACCTGCCATCCCGCGCCTTCTGGCGCACAGCCATCGCCGACAAACCCGCGCTGGACATCGATCAACTGTGGACACCGGAATTCGAGATCGGCAACAAGGATGCCATCGTCACTGCAGGCTCATGTTTCGCCCAGCACATCGGTCGGGCGCTGGTGGAACGCGGCATGTATTGGCTGGACGCCGAGCCTGCCCCGGCCGGGTTGCCTGAAGCCGACTGGAAGGCCCACAACTATGGGGTGTTTTCTTTCCGCACCGGCAATCTGTACACCCCGGCGATGTTGCGCCAATGGCTCGAATGGGCGTTGGGGGTGAGTGTGCCGCCCAGCGAAACCTGGGTCCACGACGGGCGTTTCTTCGATCCATTCCGCCCCGCCGTGGAGCCTGAAGGCTTTGCCAGTGAAGAGGCGTTATTGGCGTCTCGCGAAGCGACTCTGGACGCCATTCGCATCGCCATTCGCCGTGCCAGGGTGTTCGTATTCACTCTGGGTCTGACCGAAGGCTGGCAGCATCGCCAGACCTCTGTTTTCTATCCGATGTGTCCCGGCACCGTGCGCGGCACCTTCGATCCGCAGGCCCACCAGTTCCGCAACTTCGGGTTTGTCGACACCTATGGCGAGATGGTCAGGGCAGTCGAGTTGATGCGCTCGATCAACCCTCAGATGCGCCTGCTGCTCACCGTTTCGCCGGTGCCCTTGACGGCCACGGCCACCGGGCAGCATGTGTTGAGCGCCACCACTTACTCCAAATCGGTGCTGCGCGCCGTCGCCGGGCAACTGTGTGAAGACTTGAGCGACGTCGACTATTTCCCGTCCTACGAAATCATCACCGGCACACCGTTCAAGGGCGGCTTCTACCAGGCCAACCAGCGAGAAGTCACGCCAGAGGGTGTGGCGTTTGTCATGCAGCAGTTTTTCGCCGGGCTCAATACCGTCCAAGGGGTGCAAGCGCCCGCCTCTACTCCTTCCACTTGCGTGTCCAGCGAGGATCTTGTCTGTGAAGACGCCGTACTCGATTACTACGCCTAGGTTTCTGCTGCTGGGGGACTCCCACGCCGGCGTCATCGGCAAGGCGGCACAGGCCCGTGAAGTGCCTTTCGGCGGTGGCCCATTGGGAACCGGAAGAGATTTCGCCGTCGACTTCTTCAGCATCACCTGCAATGACGTGGTCTTCAGGGATGGCGAGATGGAACGCCTGTATCGCCAGGCCCTCGATGCCTACGAAACGCCGCAATTGGCGAAGGTCGGGGTGCCGCTGGTGAGCACTATCGGCCTGAGTCTGCACTACCTCGCGACGGCGCCGAACTGGACCTGTTACCAGACGCCGGAGGGTGAGTTCGACGCAGGATTTCTCGCAGGGCCGTTGTTCGAATCTATCGTCGACACCCTGTCCCGGCCGGCATTGGCTTTCTATGAACAGGCACTGGCGATGAACCTCAAGGTGTTCGCGGTGTTACCGCCACAACGGGTTCCGCAAATGTCCGATCCGCAGGTGTTCATGGCTTCCCAGACGCTGCTGATCAAGCGTCTGCAGAGGCTCGGCGTGGAGCTGATCGACGTGCGTGCTGAGGCGAACGATGAACAGGGTTTCCAGCGTTCGGCGTTCTGCGAAGTGGATGACCCGTTGCACGGCAATCTGGCGTTTGGGGAATTGATCGTCGAGCAACTGATCCGGCGCGGCATTTAAAACAGGAAGACCACGAACCTGTGGGAGCGAGCCTGCTCGCTCCCACAAAGGCTCTCGGGGGAACGTCAGGCCTTGGGCTGTGTCCCCAGGATCGTCACCCGTTCGCCGTAACGCGAATGCGGGAAATAATCCCAGACCGCATGGTGCTGGGTGCAGCGGTTGTCCCAGAACACCAGGGTGTTCGGCGCCCAGCGTACGCGGCAACTAAGCACCGGCTCTCGGGCCACGAGGTCAAACAGCATGTTAAGCAGCGTCTGACTTTCGCCACCGGACAACTGCACGATGTGCGAAGTGAATCCGGAATTGACGAACAACGACTTGCGCCCGGTTTCAGGGTGACGAACCACCACCGGGTGTTCAGTCCTCGGCAGGTCGGCCGGCGCCTGATAACCCTTCCACGGAATCGCCCCGTCATGGATGGCGGTCAATTCACCGAGAAACTGCTGCATCGCCGGCGACAGCATCTCGATCGCCAGGTGCATGTTGGCAAACAATGTATCGCCCCCCGTGCCGATGGCCGGGGTTTCCTTGACGTACAGCATCGAGCCGAGGGACGGCGCGACATCGGCCGTGCCGTCGGTGTGCCAGGTTTCACCGGCGACGTAGCGTGATTGGGCATTGGCGCGGATCTCCACCAGTTCCGGGTCATCGCCGTCGATGTCTTCCACCGGCAAGGCGCGCAGCTCGCCGAACAGACGGCCAAACGCTTTGTGCTCCTGCACTGTCAGGTGCTGATCGCGAAACACCAGCACGTGGTTTTCCAGAAAGGCACGGCGGATTTCCGCGAGCTGATCGTCACTCAGCGGTTGCGAAAGATCGACGCCGGCGACCTCGGCGCCAATGACCGGCGTGATCCGGTCGACCGTGATGTGCTGATACGGCGCACGCGTTTGTGCAGCGATGCGCTCGATTGCCTTGAGTGCCAATTGGTCCATGTTCCCTCACCTTTTTATTGAAGCGCCCTGTGCCCGCGTCCACAGGGGACGGGTGCGATAACGGTTATTGCGACACGCTCTCTCGCAGCGAACGCGGGCGCATATCGATCCAGTGTTCATTGATGTATTCCAGGCAGATCTGGCGTTCACCGCGCATCCCCGCCTCGCTCCAGCCGTTGGCCATCGGCTTGCCCACTGGCCACAGGGAATACTGACCTTGGCCATTGATCACCACATCGAATTGCAGCTGTGAGTCACTCATGTCGTTCTCCTGTTGAATGGGGTTGCAGCGTTGCCAGGCTCCGGTTCAGCCCTTCGGCGAGATCGCTGAACAGTGCACGGCGCTGTTCGTCCGTCTGCGCGCAGGCCCGGGCATAAACTCGCGCCGAAACTGCGCAGACATCCGCATACGCTTGCGCATCTTCAGCGGCGAAGGCCCGGGCTGAGGATTCGGCGTTGGCGCTGGCATGGGCCTGGGCAAACGCGGTGGCGTTGGCTTCGGTATTCAATTGCGCGTAATACACGGCAAAACCCTGCGCATCGCCGAAGTGCTCGGCAATCATGGCGACGTTGGCCGGTGCCTGCCCGTAAGTCATCGCACTGGCGTGGGCCTGGGCGTATGCCGCGTCGTAGGCATAGGCCCGTCGATACACTGCCAGCAACACCGGTTTGAGCGTCGCCCGCCATTCACCGAGGCGTGCGCGCAGGCCAAGCGCGGCCCGTCGATGCAGGCTCTGCAAATCGAGCAGCGCCTGCCGATGCTCCGGCACGGCTTCGCACAGCAACGGCATGACCACGTCGGCGTGCCACAGGTGTACAACCCGAAGCGCTACAGGCCCGTCGAACCCGTGCAACCGCTGACGCAAGACGTCGGCCTGCGCGCTGGGCAGGCTTTCGCACAACACTTGCGTCAATGTCAGCCACCATCGAGGCATTGCGTTCGGCTCATTCATTGCAACGGCCCCTCCGTGCCGATCACCTCGGCCAACAACCGCGCCCAGCGGCCGGCCACGATGCCGTAGTGATCGGTGTCGAGTAATTGCCAACTGAGCATCTGCGGCAGCAATGTCTGCCAATGGCGGTGCAGGTCTTCCACGCTCAAGGTGTTGCCGAGGCCATAAGGGTTGGGCTGCCCGGCGATGAACATTCGCACCGCCGTGGCAGCCAGCACTGGCGGCTGGAAGTCCGCCATGCTGTTCATGTTGTTGCGGCAGCACACCGTGAGCCGTTGCAGATAAGCCTGACGTTCTTCGGACATTGCCTGCCCTTCGATATTCGGCCAGCGCTGGGCAAACTCGCGCTCGAACACTTGCTCGATGACCTGCTCGTCAATACTCGCCAGTTCCGCCCCGGCATCCGGTGCGGGAGGGTCGATCAGGTACAGCAGCGGTTGGCGGAACCCGGCAACCTGCGCCTGATGACACAGCGCCTGTGCCACCCACGCACCGAACGACCACCCGGCCAGACGCCAGGCGCAGCCATCAGGGTTGTGAGCCTTGATCGCCTGCAAATACAACTGCGCACGCTCGGCAACGCTGATGTTTGGCAACCCCGGAACACGCAACGCCGGGTCGGCGATCACGCACACTCCCAGGTCCGCAGGCAGTGCCGAAACCAGTTCCCGGTAGGCCTGAACATCGCCACCCACCGGGTGAATCAGGTACAGCCACTCGCGCCCGCCTCCGGCATGCCACTGATCAATCCGCACCGCGTCGCTCCAGCTCGGCTGCGCGACGCAGGGCACCTCCACCGCGCTCGCCTCCACCAGCCCTAGCACTTCGTTCAGGCTGACCTTGTGACTGAACTGCGACAGTTGGAACACCTCACCGGTGGCCGCTTGCAGCTCGTCGATCAGGTCCAGCAACGTCAGCGAATCCGCGCCCAGGTCGTACAGCGAATGGTCGTCATCCAGATCGGCAATGCCGAGCCATTTGCACAGGCACTCACCCAGACGCGCCCGCAGATCCACGCCTTTCGGCGCCTCGGACGGAGCGCCCGCGCCCCCATGACGAACCGGATAAAAACGCCGCGAGGCGTCGATGCCCGTCGTGGACACGAGCAACTGCGGCAACTGCGTGGCCATTGCCAGATCAAACACCCGGCAAGCCTCTTGCGCCGACAGGCCGACCGTCAGATGCTCCTGATGCGCAACGTCTGCGCCATTGCTCGTCGTAGCCATGCCAATGTCACGCCAGATGTCCCAGTTGATCCCCAGGCGCAGGCAAGCGCGCGCAGAATCCGGACGATAGTGGACGAAGCCGTCGAGCACCGCGCTGGCCGCGGCGTAGTCCAGATGACCGGCACCGCCGAACAGCGCCGACATCGACGAGCAGTACAGGACAAAATCTGGCGTCAGACGCTCGATCAAGGCTTCGACCGCGAGCATGCCGCGCGTCTTGGCCGCCATGGCCTGGGCCATTTGTCCGGCATCGCGGTGGCGAATCAGACTGCCGGCACCGACGCCCGCCGCATGAATCACCCCGCTCATTCGGCCGTAACACTTGGCCAGTTGATCGAGTATCTGTGGCCACCGGTCAAGGTCAGCGATGTCCGCCTGAAGGCAGTCGATCCGCGACGCATAAGCCGCCAGAGACGCCGGTAATTCGCTATGACGCGAGAGCAGCACCACCCGCCGACCCGGTGCCTGCAACAAGTGTTCGCACAAGGTACGACCGATCCCGCCCGTGCCGCCCAACAACAGGAACGTGCCCTCCTCCGGCAAAAGGCTGGAAGACGTTGCCGAGGTCGGCAATGGCTGGGGCAGCAACCGTGGCTGCCACAGGTAACCGTCGCGAATCGCCATGCGCCGTGGCAACGACGCCGGTTCACCCAGCAATGCTGCCAGCTCCCCGGCCTGCGTATCGAGGTGCGGCGACGGCCAATCCAGCCAGTGACAACGCACCGGGTACTCCTGGGGCACCACTTCGGTAATCCCCGCCAGTGCGGCCAGTTCAGGGCGGCGTATCTCGCCAACAACCGGGCACGCCTGCCACGACATCAACCACAACCGCAAACTTGTCGTGCGCGCGGTTTGTCCCCACGCCTGCATCAGCGCGCTGACCGTGTCCAGACAGGCCCACTGCGAGCGGTCGAGACTTTGTTCGTCGACCGCGCCCGCCACCGACAGCGGCAAGGCATGCAGCCAGTCCAGTTCGACGACCGAGGGTTCTCCCACCTCACCAAGCAATCGACTCAAGACCTCGGCGTCGAGCGGGTCAAGTTCGAAACGGTCTGTGCCGAGTCGCTTGAAGCCATTGCCGGCGCGCACCTGAACCACGCGTCGATAGACCGCACTCAGGCTCTCCAACAACGCAGCGCCGGGCGTGTCATGAGTGCAAAGGATCGCGACTTCACGCCTCGCGCCCGCTGCCATCGCGCCCAAGCGCCGGGTGCGTACCCACTGCCGTTGGTGGAACCAGTCCGCCAGCGGTTGGCGCTCAAGGGTTGGCGACGGCGGTGCAACGGTTTCAGCCACGACCGAGGGTTGGAAGCGATAGGTCTGCAGATCGAACGACGACGGCGGTAAATCCCAAGGCGGCGGTGCCGAGCGCCGCGCCCACTGAATGTTCGCCCCTTCGTACCAGGCGGCCAGCAGCTCAGGCACGGCATGATCACCGGCAGTCAGTTGTACGCCCGAAGCACTGACTTCCTTGATCGAGGCAGGCTGCAACGGGATGTCATCACCCGGCTGGCAAACCATCGCAAAGCGCCAGCGCAGTTGCTTGCGACCACTTTGCAGATACCGCAACAGCGCGGCATGCCGGTCGGGATACGCCAGCAGGTAGTCCCTGATCGTGGCGATATCGCGCAGCAATTCGCCTCGGCTGTGAGCCGAGATCATCAGCAGTGGCAGGGTTTCTTCGCTCACGTCTGGCACCGAAGGTGCAGCACCGACAATCACATGGGCGTTGGTACCGCCAATTCCGAAGCTGCTGACCCCGGCCAGACGCCGCCGTCCTTGCGGCCAAGGCCGGGACGAAGTGGGTACATAGAACGGCGAATGCTCAAGATCGATCTGCGGATTGATCCGGCCAAAGCCAAGGTTCGGCGGCACTACACCATGGAACACAGCAAGACTGGCGCGAATCAGCCCGACCACCCCGGCCGCCGCGCCCAGGTGGCCGATCTGACTTTTCACCGAGGCCAGCGCGCAACGCTCGGCAGGTGCGTCGCCAAAAGCCTGGGTCAAGGCCGCGACCTCGATCGGATCACCCAGCAACGTACCGGTGCCGTGAGCTTCGATGTAGCCGATGTCCGCCCCGGTCAATCCGGCGCGACTCAGCGCCTCACGAATGACTGCGCTCTGCCCGGCCACCGACGGTGCGGTGTAACTCATCTTGGCCCGACCATCGTTGTTTAACGCGCTGCCCTCGACCAGCGCATAGATCCGGTCGCCATCCGCCCGGGCCTTGGCCAATGGCTTGAGCACCACAACGCCATAACCACTGGCGCCAATGGTTCCGCTGGCGTCGTCGCTGAAAGGACGGCACAGACCATCGGCGGAAAAGATGTGCTGTGAGCGATGACGATAGCCATCGGTCAACGTCGGATCAATCAGCACGCCGGCTGCCAGCATCACGTCGCTGTCACCCTGTTGCAGCATCGAACTGGCCAGATGCACAGCGATCAACGAACTGCCGCACGCCGCCTGCACGCTCAGGGCCGGGCCATTGAGATCGAGGTGATAAGCGGCTTTGGTCGCGAGAAAATCCTTATCGTGATGCAACGCCATCTGGAAGCCGTCCGGCAAATCGCCGTCAGCGGTTTCACGGAGCATCTGCTGGAAGTATGTGGTTTCGCCGCAACTGGCGATCAGACCGACACGCGGCCCCTCGGCGCCCGGCACGATGGCCGCGTGTTGCAGGGCTTGCACACACGCCATCAGCAGATGCCGCTGTTGCGGGTCCATCAGGCGCGCTTCCTGACGGCTGATACCGAAATACTCAGGGTCGAAGTCGAGCATGCCGGCCAATTGACTGCGGGCGCCGACCAAGCCTTCGCTCGCGCTGAAGCGTTCGATGCCTGACCCGTTGCCTTGCACCATTGCCCAGAACTCGGACAGGTTCTGCGCGCCAGCCACATTGACCGACATGCCGATAATTGCCATCGGCTGATGCCCCTCATCGGCCTGGCGCACACGCTCTACGGCAGCCATCGGTGCCTTCGACAGATGTGCCGCCAAGCGCCGTACGGTGACGTGTTCAAACAGATCGGCCATTGCCACTTGATGCGCCAACACCTGGTTATACCGAACGTGCAAACGCATCAGTCCGAGGCTGGTGGCGCCGGCCTCGAAAAAGGTCTGCTCCGGCTCGATGTCACGCCCGATCACTTCCTGGAACAGCTCGCTCAGTTGCCGCTCCAGCGCACACAACGGCACGCCCGGCGGTGGCGCATTGCGCCGTTCCAGCGCTTCGCCCATCTCCGGCAACGCCTTGCGGTCAATCTTGCCGCTGGGGGTGCGTGGCCAGACGTCAATCCGCCGGTACTCATCAATGCGCACATGAGCAGGCAGTTGCCGCGCCACCTGACGATCCAGTTGTGCGCAGGTTGCGGGTTCGCCGTCGAGTTGCAGCCATGCGGTCAGGCGCGGCGGTTCGGCTTGAACCGCCACCACCGCGTTGACCACCTGCGGCACCTGCATCAGCGCCGCCTCGATCTGCCCAAGCTCCAGGCGATGACCACTGAGCTTGACCTGCTGATCATCGCGTCCCAGATAATGCAGACAACCCTGTGCGTCCGCCCACGCCAGATCGCCGGTTCGATAAAACAGGCGACTGCCACCCTCGCCCTCTGCCAGTTCGACAAACCGCGCAGCGTTTAGCGCGGGGTCGGCCAGATAACACCGGGCCACCATCGGCCCCGCGACCAGCAGGTAGCCACGGCAGCCGTTCGGCACCGGGCGATCGTGCGCGTCGACCACTAGCAACCGGGCATTGCCGACCGCTTGGCCGATCGGAGCGCGCAACGGCCAGTCGCGGGCCACGGCCGGCAAACGCATGGCGCTGACCACATGGGTTTCGGTCGGCCCATAGTGATTGAACAGCGAGGCTTGCGGCATGGCACTGAACCAGTTGCGCAATGCCTCGGTACAGAGCAATTGCTCCCCGGCGGTCACCACTTCGCGCAACGCACCCGGATAGATGCCTCGGGCCACGGCGGTTTGCGCCAGATGCTGCAACGCCACATACGGCAAGAAAAGCCGCTCGATCCGCGCCTCGACCAGATATCCCAGCAGCGCCTCGGCATCCTGGCGCCAGCCCGGCGTGATCAGGTGATAACAGCCGCCCCCGCACAGGGTGCTGAAGATCTCCTGAAACGACACGTCGAACGACAGCATGGAGAACTGCAACGTCACCGCTTTGGCCGGCAACTGTCCTTCGTGGCGTTGCCATTGCAGCAAGTTGCACAGGGTCCGCTCCGATACCTGCACACCTTTCGGCGTACCGGTGGAGCCGGAGGTGAACAGCGTATACAACGGGCGTTCACCGCCGTGGCGTGGGCGTTCGAATGGCCGAACATCGGCAAGCAGATCAACCCGATGCAAGGCAAACCGCCGCGCATTCAGATCATCCAGCCTCGCCTCGGTCGCGGCGCTGAACAGCAGACAATGCGGCTGTGCCTGCGCCAACACTTGGCGCTGGATCGCCACAGGGTACGCCGGGTCCAGCGGCACAGCGGTCAGGTTGAGTTTCGCCAGCGCCAGCAATGCGACGATGTGCTCCACCGAAGCCTCGAGGAACAGCACGACCTGCAACGGCATATTCCCGAGCGGTAACGGATGACGCTCGATCAAACTTGCCGCCAGGGCATCGGCCAGCGCATTCAACTCGCCATAAGCGAGGCGCTGCTGCCCCTGCACCAGCGCAATGGCGTCGGGCGTGCTGTGCGCCTGATGTTCAAACCAGTCCGCGAGTGTGTTGAACGCCTGCTCGCTGATCGGGCCTTCGCTGGCCGCTGGCAAGCCGGATCGATAAGGGCCCAGCAGATCGTCGAGGGTGGCTGCCGGGGCCTCCAGCAACAAGTCCAGGCCACGACGGAACAACGCGTTCACCGCGCTTATCTGCTCGGCATCGAAGTAGCTGCACTGGTATTCCCACCAGCATTCAAGTTGCGAGCCGGCCCCCACCATCAGCAATGTCAGCGGGCATTTAGCGTGCAACTCCTCGCTGAATTCCAGGTTGGCACGCAGGCCTGAATCCGCCAGCGCGGCGTAATCGGTGTTTTCCAGCACGAACATGAAATCGAACAGCGCGGTGCTCGACGACAGCCGCAGGTCTTCCACCAGATCAGCCAGTGCCACGTCCTGCAATGCCAAGACCTCGCGCACGGTGGCGGCCTGCTTGCGCAACTGCTCACACAGCGGCGAAGACTGATCCACGGCGGTGGGAATCAGCACCGTGTTGGCAAACATGCCGACGGTGTCCTCGAATTCCGCCAGTGGCCGGTTGGCGACCGGGCTGGCAATACGCGGGCGCGCAACCCCGGTCAAAGCATAAAGGCTCCAGGCGAAGACACTGAACAGCACTTCGAAACGGGTCAGTCGCTGTCCCACGCAGAACCGTTCGAGGGCGGCACTGCGCACGTCGCCCAGCGGTTCTCGGTACAGCCTGGCGTGCAGACTGACGGCGCGCTTCGGCAGCAGCGCCGGCGAGGGTTCTTCCTGACGTCGGTGTAATTCGGCGAGGGCGCGGCGCTGGTCACGATAATGCGGGTCGATACTCCACTGCCGCTGCCACAGGCCAAACTCCAGCGCCGTCAGGCGTGCTGGTGGTTCCGGGCTCTCGCGGCCTTGCACGCTATCGGCATAGAGCTGAATCAGATCGTCGAACAACAGGTTCACCGACCAACCGTCGACGATGATGTGATGCAGATTCAACAACAACCGACAGCTGCCATCGGCAAACGGCAACAGCCACGCCTGAAACAGGTTCGGTGTGCTCAGGTCGAACGGCGTGCCGAACACCAGCTCCGCGAACGCCCGCCAGTTGTGTTCACTGAAATGCCCGACCGCAAAGGTGCGGCAGACCGGGCCCTGCTCGGCAATCAACTGATCAAGACCTTCAGCACCGGAGACGAACGCCGTGCGCAACCCCGGATGGCGAATCACCAGACGCTCCACGGCCGCGGCCAGTGCCGCGACCTCCACGCCCGGCGCCAGATGCAGAATCAGCGGCACGCTGTACGCCGTCGAAGCAGGCGAACGTTGTTGCAGCAACCACAAGCGTCGTTGTTCAGCGGTGGCCGGCAAACGCCGGGCAGTGCTGATGGACGGTGCGGGTGGATAGATCGAGTCGCGGCTCAGCTCAGCGGTCAGCTGTTCGGCCAGCACCGCGAAGGATTCGTTGAGCAACGTGCCGACAGCGATCTCACGTTGCCAACGACTGCGAATTGCCGATCGCAGACGCATGGCCTTCAGCGAATCGCCGCCACTGCTCAGCCAGTCATCCTGCGCACTCAGCGTCGGTTGCCCAAGCAGTGATCGGGCCTGCGATAACAGCCAATCCAGCGCCGGCGAAGCGCTGACGTCTTGCGCGGCGGCCGCCGCTGGATGCCATGGGCTCAGTGCCTGCGCGAGCAAGTTATCGCGATCAATCTTGCCGTTGGCAGTCAACGGCAGACGCTCCAGCAGGAACAACTGATGCGGGCGCATGTACGGCGCCAGTTGTGCCCGCAAATGGCTTTCAAAGGCGTGATAGTCCAGTTCACCGCGCGGCACGATGTACGCCAGCAACTGATGATCTTCCGCCGCGTTGCGCCGGGTGCAGACGTACACCTGCGCCACGCCCGGATGCTCAAGAATCCGTTGCTCCACCTCCGCCGGCTCGATTCGAAAACCGCGAATCTTCACCTGCCGGTCAACTCGCCCGAGATATTCAAGCAAGCCATCGGCATTGCGCCGCACCCGATCGCCAGTGCGGTAATGCACCTGGGCCCCGCCATCGAGTTCGGGCAAACGCACGAACTGGCGTGCCGTTTCTTCGGGCCGGTTGCGATAACCCCGGGCGACACCGCTGCCACTCAAATACAGTTCGCCCACCTCACCTGCGGCCACCGGCCGTTGCCGGTCATCCAGCACCAGCAGAGCGGTGTCGGGCAACGCGCGACCGATGGGCACCAGGTCGCCGACAAAGTCGCGCGGAATCGGCCAGCACACGGCGAACGTGGTGCATTCGGTGGGACCATAAACGTTGAAAATCCGGCAGGCGCTTTCAGGGTTGGCCCGGTACCAGGCACGCACGGCGACGGCGCTGATTTGTTCTCCACCGATCAGCACCTGACGCAGGCTGGAAAAGCACGCGGGCCAATCGGCGATCAAGGTGTTGAACAGCGAAACCGTCATGAACAGGTTGTCGACCCGGGTTTGCTCCAGAACTTCGGCCAGACGTCGCGCATCCAGCGCGTCTTCGTCGGCGATCATCACGCAGCAGCAGCCGTTGAGCAGCGGTGCCCACAGCTCGAAACTGCACGCATCGAAAGCCGGGTTGGACAGGCAGGCAAAACGATCCGCCGGACGAATCTCGATATAGGCGTCGGTGTGCGCCAGACGCAGCAGACCGAGCTCGCCAACCTCCACCGCTTTCGGAGTGCCGGTGGTGCCCGAGGTGTAGAACAGGAACATCACCTCGGCGAACTCTGCAGCCAGCACTTGCGGCGGATGATCCGGCTGGTCGAGCAATGCCTCGACACTGGCCTGCCAAAGTGTCGACGAAAGCGGCCATGGCTGCTCCTCGCCCAAGGTGATCAGACCGACACAGGCCGCGTCGGCGCACATCACATCGCGCCGCTTGAGCGGGCTGGCCCGATCCAGCGGAACCACCACGGCACCGAGTTTCAAAGCGCCGAGCATCGCCGCCAGCCATTGCCAGGAGCGCGGCATGCACAGCGCCAGCGACTGGCCGGGCTGAACGCCGCGCGCCTGCAATCCTTTGGCGATGCGCTCGCTGGCACTGGCCAGTTGCGCGTAAGTCAGCTGCACCGATTGATCGATCACCGCCAGTGCCTGTGGATCTCGCTGCACCTGCGCGGCAAAGCGTGCGAGCAACGTCATGTGATGGGCACTCATCATTTCGCCTCCTGCGAATCACAGCGTTGCAGTTCCTGCCTGATGATCTGCGAAACCCGATGGATTTCCGCGCTTTCGAGCATGTCCCAGTGGCCGCCGCTGACCAGTTTCGCCAAATAGCCGCTGCCGGCGCGGCGACGCCAGAAGCCGCGCAGCTCATGCAACTGATGGCGGCTGAAATCTTCCCTCGCCTGAATCAGCACGACACGCCCGGCGCTTGGCGCGCACTCATAGGCGGCCATGGCCAGGCGGTTATGGTTGTAAAGATGGAAATAGCGCTCGACTTGCGCGTCTTCGATGCCGGGATACATGCCGTTGAAGCGCACCAGCTTGTCGCGGAACTCGGCCATGTCCACCGTACCGATCTGCTCGCGAAAACCCGGATCGTCGCTGCCTTGAGTATCGAGCAACACCACGCTCACCTGACGATGCCCGGCTGCCGTCAACCGCCGCGCCATTTCGTAAGCCACCAGGCCACCGAACGATAGTCCGGTGAGCACCAGCGGCTGAATGATCAGGGGGGCGATCAGGCGCAGATACGCCTCGGCCATCGCTTCGACCGTCGGCTCGGTGCTCTCCCCCGGATTCAGCCCCGGCGATTGCACACCGTAGACGCCGGCGTCTTCGGGCAGCACCTTGGCCAGGGACAGATAACAGAACGCCGTACCGCCCGCCGGGTGAATACACACCACATTGCTCCGGCCGGCGCCCCGGCGAAACTCGATCAGATTACTTTGCGCCACGGCCGGGTTGGCCCCGATCCGCAGCCAGCCGCCCAACGCCTCGATGGTCGGGTAGCTGAGCACCACGCGCACCGGCACTTCCACCGCAAACATCTGGCTGATTTCATGGGCCATCTTGATCGCGGCGATGGACGTGCCGCCGACATTGAAAAAGTTGTCGCGAATGCCAATCTGCGGCGCCAGTAACAGGCTTTTCCAGATCTGGTACAGCGCCAGTTCGATGTGATCGCGCGGGCTGCTCAGGTTGACCTGACGATCGGCCAGGTCCTGATCCGCCAGTGCCGTCAACGCGGCGCGTTCCACCTTGCCATTGGCGGTCAGCGGCAAGTGGTCGAGCCACAAATAGCTGCCGGGGACAACCGCTCGGGGCAGCGTCGCCGCCAGATGCGCATGCACCGCCGTCTCGTCCGGTTGCGCGGCGACCACGCAACAGGCGACCAGCCGCTGATCCTGCGCCGTTTCGCCAACCATCAGCACCACGGCGCTGCGAATGCCTGCAAACGCCTCCAGCCGAGCCTCAATCTCGCCCAGTTCCAGACGCACACCGCGCAACTTGACTTGAAAGTCGTTGCGGCCGAGGAATTCCAGCTGTCCGTCCGCGCGATAACGCGCCAGATCGCCACTGCGATAGAGCCGATCGCCTGCGACGAATGGGCTGTCGATAAAGCGCTCGGCACTGAGCTGCTCCAGCCCCAGATAACCCCGAGCGACGCCGACACCGCCGATGTGCAAGTGCCCGGTAACGCCCACAGGCACCGGCGCATCGCGCTCATCGAGCACGTAAAAGCGGTTGTTGGCGATCGGTCGACCGATTGGCAGTTTCAGCGCCGGCACCTCGGCGCCGGGCTGCAACGTCCAGATGCTGTTGATCACCGTGGTTTCGGTGGGGCCATAGACGTTGTGGAGGCGCACATGCGGCAGGCGCTCCTGGAAACGCCGGGCCAGGGCTGGCGGCAACTCACCGCCGCCGCTGAATACATCGGTGAGCGAAGCACACAGACTGACCTCTTCGACCTCCAGAAACAGCTCAAGCATTGCCGGCACAAACACCAGTGCCGTGACCTGCTGTTCGCGGGTTTCGCGGGCCAGATACGCCGGCTCGTAATGGCCGCCGGGCCGCGCTATCACCAGACGCCCACCGGTTGCCAGCGGCCAGAACGTCTCCCAGGCCGAGGCGTCGAAACCGAACGGGATCTTGTGCAGCATCGCCCCTGCTTCGCCGCAGACCTGCAAACACCACAGCAACAGATTGCTCAGGCCACGGTGGGCAACCATCACGCCTTTGGGCAAACCGGTGGTGCCCGAGGTGTAGATCACGTAGGCCAGATGATCGGGCGTGACCCCGACACTGTGCGGATCGAGATTGTCCGCCGACAACTGCGCCCAACTCGCGGCGTCGTCCTTGAGGTCCAGCACCGGCGCTTCCCAGGTTGAGCCTTGCAGGGCCTGACGCAAAATTCCGTGCGCCGAACCCAGGGTCAGCAGCACCGCCGGTGTACTGTCACCGAGCATATGACTCAGGCGCCCCAGCGGATAATCCGGGTCCAGCGGCACATAAGCGCCACCGGCCTTGAGCACCGCCAGCAATGCGACGGGCAACGCCAGCGAACGCTCGATGCACACGGCCACGCGCACATCCGGGCCGACACCCAGGCTAATCAGGTGCCGCGCCAAGCGGTTGGCCTGGGCATTCAGTTCGGCGTAACTCAGCGACTCGCCTTCGAACACCACCGCGCAAGCCTGCGGGTTGCGCGCGACTTGGGTTTCGACCAGACGATGAACACAGTCGACCGTTTGCGTCAGCGCAGCTGCATGATTGAAGTCGAGCAGAATCTGCTGACGTTCGGCTTCGGCCAATAATGGCAGCGCACCAATCGGTTGTTTGGCGTCCGTGGCGATCTGTTCGAGCAGATGCCGGTAGTGGCCGCTCAGGCGTTCGATGGTCGCGACGTCGTACAGGTCGGTGTTGTATTCCACCAACAAGTCCAGACGCCCTTCGCGCTCGACCCATTCAAACGCCAGATCGAACTTGGCCGTGGCACTGCTGGTGCTGTACGGCGCCAGTGTCAGCCCGGGCATTTGCACGGCGTTGCCGGGGGTGTTCTGCAGCACCAGCATCACCTGAAACAGTGGCGAATGACCGGTATCGCGCTGTGGGTTGAGCGCCTCGACCACGCGGTCGAACGGCACGTCCTGATGGGCGTGGACGTCGAGCATCTGGCCGCGGACCTCGCGCAGCAGTTCGGCGAAGGTCTGCTGCGGGTTCAAGCGTTGACGCAGCACCAGCGTATTGACGAAGTGACCGATCAGCGGCTCGATTTCCGCACGGTTGCGATTGGCGAAAGGCGTGCCGATGCACAAATCCTGCTGGCCGCTGTGGCGCCACAGCAACACGGCCAACGCCCCCAGCAGCACGTTGAACAGCGTGCCTTGCGTCTGCCGGGCCAACGCCGTGAGTTCGCGCAGTGTGCCGCCATCGACGCAGGCGCTGAAAGTTGCCCCGACATAACGCTGCACCAACGGTCGCGGCCGGTCGGCGGGCAAGGTCGACAGCGCCGGCGCATCGGCCAGGGCGCGGCGCCAGTAGTCGAGTTGATCGTCCAGCATCGCTCCGCCCACGCGCTGTTGCTGCCAGCAGGCGTAGTCGGCGTATTGCACCGGCAGCGGCGCCAGACTCGGTGCCTCGCCACGCTGATAATCGCCATACAACACGGCGACCTCATGCAGGATCACACCCATCGACCAACCGTCCGCGATGATGTGATGCACGCTGTAAAGCCACAGGTATTCGTCGTCGGCCAAGCGCAGCAAAGACGCGCGCAGCAACGGCCCGCTGGCCAGATCGAACGGCGCACGGGCCTCCTGCTCGACGGCGCGGCTGACCTGCTGCTCACGCTCGCGGGCAGACAACGGGCGCAGATCCTTGACCGGCAACGACTGCGCCACCGGCGGATGCACCACTTGGCGCGGCTCGCCTTCCACGCGGCAAAAGGTCGTGCGCAGGATTTCGTGGCGGCTCACCAGCTCATTCAGCGCGCGCTCCAACAGCGCAACGTCCAGATGCCCCTTGAGCGTCACTGCGGTTGGCACGTTGTAGAACGGGTTACCAGGCTCCAGTTGATCGAGAAACCAAAGTTGCCGCTGCGAAAACGACAACGGCCAGGCTGTTTGCTCGCCGCCACGACGGGGAATCGCCGCGCTGTCCTGGCCACCGAGCAAGGCAATCAGTTCCTGCTTGTGTTGCTTGAGCGCCTGGGTCAGCTCTTCGGTGAGAAAACCCCGAGGCGCCTTGCAGCGCAGTTTGTCGCCATCCACATCGAGCACCACGCCATGACGAGCGAACAGCGCCAGCAATTGATCGGCATTCATACTTCGAATTCCTCCATGTCATCGTCGTCAAGGCATTCAGTCACCGGCACTGGGGCATACGCCTCGACCGACGCGCGGTGTTGCTCATCGGCCGTGCGCAAACCACCGATCATCGAGTAGATCAGCTCATGGCTCGGTCCGAGGTCGAACAGCGCCGCCAGCGACTGCTCCTCGACCGAACCGATCCCGCACAGACCCAGGCCTTGTTCGACGGCGGTCATGCTTAGCAACTGCGCCATGGCACCGCTTTCGATGTGGCAGAAGTCACGGCTGCGCTCGCCATACAACGGACGGATCGCCGCCATGTCGGCGATGAAAAACAATGAGAACGCGGCGTTTTCATATACCGGACGATTGACGAAATAGTCATAGGTGTCCGGGTCGAGCACACCGCTCTGCAGGGCCAGCAAGCGATGCTGGCGGGGATCGTAGTAATACGCGCCACCCGGCACGCCAAGCACGCGATCCGGCTTGACGTACAGGTATGTCTGCATCGGATAAAGCCCGCCCGCCGACGGGAACTGGTATTTCGCCTCCCCGTCCAATTGCCCTTGCGCCAACGCCGCCAACCATTGCGCGAAAACCTCGCCGGCAATCGGCTGCAGGCTGTACTGACGCACCGAGCGATACTCGCCGAAGCGCCGGGCGAACGTCGGGTCTTGTGGCAAGGCCAGTTCCAGCGTCGGCAAGGCTTGAGCGAATTCACGCCGCCCGCGCTGCTCAGCCTTGAACTGCGCCCGCAACTGCGGATCTTCGATGACTTCCGGCGGGGTGCTCGGTGCTTGCTGAACGCTGCCGATGACTTCTTGGCGAACCCGGCTCTGGCGGTACATGCCGAGCAGATGCAGAAGTGTCGGCTGGGCCAGCAGTTGCGCCACGTGCGGACGGAACTGCAAGGCGCTGGACAACGCATTGCTGATCCTGACGATATCGATGGAGGTCGCGCCAAGGTTCAGCAGGTTGGCGTTGGCGGCAATCGCATCGTGCTTGAGCACGCCTTGCACGATGTCCACCAGGCGCTGCTCCTGCGGGCCATCGACTTGCAATGCCGGCCCCTGTTCCTCGGTGTGCGCCGGTTCCGGCAGACGCTTCTTGTCGACCTTGCCATTGGACGATAACGGCCAGGCCTCCACGAAAGTGAACGACGACGGAATCATGTAGGCCGGCAGCTTATCCGCCAGGTATTCGCTGAAGTCCCTGGCTTGCAGCTCCGGATCAGCCTTGAGCACGTAACCGGCGAGGCGCTTCTCTCCCAACGTACTGCCCAGGATGCGCACCACGGCGCTCTGCACGCCCGGATGACGGTTGAGCGCCGCTTCGATCTCGCCCAGTTCGATGCGATAGCCCTGAACTTTGACCTGATTGTCTTCGCGGCCGAGAAACTCGATGTTGCCGTCCGGCAACAAACGCCCCAGATCCCCGGTGCGATACAGGCGTTCACCGGTCAGTGGATGGGCGAAGAAGCTGCCGGCACTGAGCTTTTCATCGCGCCAGTAACCCTTGGCCAAACCGATGCCGCCGATGTACAACTGCCCCGCGACCCAGGTCGGACGCACTTGCAGCGCTTCGTCCAGCACGTAAAAACGCTGGTGATCGAGGGCCTTGCCATAAGGGATGCTGCGCCACGCCGGATCAACGTTTTGCACGGCGTAACCGATCGACCAGATCGACGCTTCTGTCGCGCCGCCCAGACTCATCAACTGCAAGTCTGGCTGCAAGGCCCAGGCCCGTTCGGGCAAGGTCAACGGAATCCAGTCGCCGGACAACATCGCCAGGCGCAGGTGGGCGGGCAATGCACCACCCTCGCCCTCAACATACTCAAGCAGCATGCCGAGCAGCGCCGGCACCGAGTTCCACACACTGACCTGATGACGCTCGATCAGCGTCAGCCAGTGCGCCGGATCGAGCGCCAATTGCGGTTCGAGCATGACCACCGCCGCGCCCACCGCCAGGGTGCCGAAGACGTCATAAACCGAGAGATCGAAACTCAGCGACGAGATGGCCAACACCCGATCCGCCGTGCCGACGGCGAAGCGCCGGTTGATATCGAGCAACGTGTTGACCGCACCGCGATGATCGATCACGACCCCTTTGGGTTGGCCGGTGGAACCGGAGGTGTAGATAACGTAGGCCAGATCGCTGCTGGTCAGCTCTACCGGTCGCAAAGCAACGACCTCAGCAGTGACAGCGTCGGTCACGCCAATCGCTGTCACTTGCGCCGGCCATTCGATCTTGTCGATCAGTGCCGGTTGGGTCAGTGCCAGACTCGCCTCGGCCCGCTGCAGAATATGCCGCAATCGCTCCGCCGGCTGAGTGGGTTCAATGGGCAGGTAAGCGCCACCGGCATAGAGAATCGCCAGGGTCGCCACCACTTGCTCCCAGCCCCGCTCCATCACCACGGCGACCAACTGATTCGGCACCACGCCCTGAGCTTGCAGCGCGGCGCCGAGTTGCCGAGCCTCTGCACGCAGTTGGCGGTAAGTCAGCTGCCGCGCGCCGATCACCGCCAATGCATCCGGCGTAGCAAGCGCCTGACGTTCGAACAGTTCGTGCATCAGGGGCAGCGTGTCGTGGCTGTCGACCGGCGCCGGCAGCCGCGCTTGCGGCAGCAGCTGCGGTGTGTCCGCGTCCCACGCTTGCGGTTCGCACAGACGATCGAGCAGCGCGTTATAGGCGACGAACATCTGCTCGATCAGGCCTTCCGGGAACAGCTCGTCGATACTGTCCCAGTTGAACAACAGCCGTCCTTCCAGTTCAAGCAACGTATGGTCGAGCCACACTTGCGGGGTCTGGGTGATGCTGTGCATGTGCCGGGCGTTCAACGCGTCCGCCAGATTGAACTCGGCCAGTTCCGGCGCTGCTTCCGACAATGTGCTGTTGAACACAATCGGCATCGCCGTCTGCTGCACGCCCCGGGCCTGCGACAACTCACGCAACACTCGCACACCGCTGACCGCCGAATGATCGATGTCTTGCCACAACCGCGCCTGCACGGCACGGGCCTTTTCGGTAAAGCTCAGCGCCCCGTCGATCGCCACTTCCAGCAGCACCAACGAGGTGAAATCACCAATGATTTCGTCGACGTCCGGGTGCAACGGCATGCGATTGAACAGCGGCAGGCTCAAGGTGAAGCGTGGCGTGCGACTCCACAACGCGAGCACTTCGCTGAACGCTGTCAGGAGCATCACCGAAGGCGTCACCGCAAACTGTTTGGCCACCTCTTTGAGCCGGCTCCACTGCGCCGCTGACATGTCGCGGTCGCGCCGCGTGAAGTGTGGATTGGCAATGCTCTCGGGCTGACGCACCAGCGGCAGATCCGGTGCCGGTGCCAGGGTGGTGACCCGTTCACGCCAATAACTCAACGCTTGCTCGTAGCGGCTGGCGCTGCGCAGTTGCTGCTCGGCCAGCACATAGTCGCGGAACGTCAGGCCCGGCTCCGCCAGATCAAGGCTCGGATCGACGTAGAACGCCATCAATTCGCGCGCAAGAATCTGCGTGCTCGCCGCATCGACGATCAGCGCATCCAGGCTGATGTGCAAATGGGTAATGCCGTCATCAAGCAGCGACAAACTGAACTCGAACAGCGGCCAGCGACTGGCATCCAGCACCTGATGGGACTGGCGTTCACGAGCCGCTTCCAGCGTGCGCTGCGCCACCTCGGCCGGCAGACCGCGCAGGTCGCTGCGCGGCATGCAATACGTCGGCACCTGCGCCAATACCTGCTGCGTGCCATCACTGAGGAACACCACGCGCAGCATGTCGTGACGCTGGATCATGCGATTCAACGCCTGTTCGAAACGTTCAGCATCGAAGTCGGGAATACGCAATTCTTCATAGCCGTGGGCACTGACGCCACCGAGGCTGACCGTGGCCTCACGACCGAACCAGTAGGCTTGCTGGATATCGGTCAGTGGGAAAGGCTCATGTCGGGCGCCGCGATCGGGTTCGATCTGGCTGAAGGCAGGCTCGATATAAGTGTCGGCATCACGTGCGCCGTGCACGTGCGCGGCCAGGTCCATCAGCACCGGCTTCTGGAACAGGCTGCTAAGCGATAACTGCGCGGCCATGCGCTGATTGATCGCGTAGATCATCCGCGTCGCCAGCAACGAATGGCCGCCCAGGTCGAAGAAGTTATCGTGGATACCGACCCGCTCGCACTTGAGCACCTCGGCCCAGATATCGGCCATTTGCCGTTCGATGTCGTTACGCGGCGCCACGTATGCGGCCGCAGTGCTGCGCTCCGGCGCTGGCAACGCTTGCCGGTCGAGCTTGCCGTTGCGGGTCAGCGGCAGTTGCGACAGCCTGACCCACGCGCTCGGGATCATGTGTTCGGGCAAGTGCCGTTGCAGTTCGGCACGCAGCAACTCGCTGCTCGCGGAGCCGACCACATAAGCCACCAGACGCTTGTCGCCGGCCACGTCTTCACGCAACAGCACGGCAGCTTCCTGCACGCCGGGTTGCTGCTGCAACAGGCTGTCAATCTCGCCGAGTTCGATGCGGAACCCGCGCAGCTTGACCTGTTGGTCGATGCGTCCCAGGTATTGCACGTTGCCGTCGGCCTGGAACCTGGCCTGGTCGCCGCTGCGGTACATCCGCGCGCCGGGCTCGTCACTGAACGGATCCGGCAGGAAGCGTTCGGCGGTCAGATCCGCGCGGTTCAAATAACCTCGGGCCAGGCATGCACCGGCGATGTACAACTCACCTGCCACGCCGACCGGCACGGGATTCAGATGCTCGTCCAACACGTACAGCCGCGCATTGGCGATGGGCCGACCAATGGGCGGCGCATCCGGCCAGGACTCGGCCTGGTGACAAGAAAGGCTGAACTGGCTGACCACATGGGTTTCGGTCGGCCCGTATTGGTTGTGTAACTGCGAACCACCGAGGCCTCGGACAAAACCGCGCAACTCATCATTGATTTGCAGGGCTTCACCGGCCGTGATGATCTCGCAGCCACCGACCGGCATCGGTGCGTCGGCCTCAGTCAGGCCGGCGAGTTGCTGCAACACGGCGAACGGCAGAAACGCCCGCTGCACACCTTCAGCCACCAGCGTCGGACGCAACGCGGCAAGGTCCTTGCGGCTATCTTCGGTCATCAGCAACAGGCAGCCGCCCTGGCAGAGCGTGCTGCAGATTTCCTGGAACGACACGTCGAAGTTCAGCGAGGCGAATTGCAGCACACGCTGCGGCGTGGTGGCCTGGTCGAGTTGCCAGGCGATCAGGTTATCCAGCGCGCGACGGCTGTGCGCCACGCCTTTGGGGCGTCCGGTTGAGCCAGAGGTGTAGAGCACGTAGCCGAGGTTTTCCGGGGTCACCGCTACCTGTGGTTCGAGGCTCGGATGCTGCGCCCATTGCTGCGCATCAGTGTCCAGACAGCAGATTTCTATCCCTTCGCTGACGGGCAATCCGGCAAGCAGGCTGGCCTGCGTCAGCAACAGGGTCGGCGCGGCATCACTGAACATGAACGCCAGACGTTCGCTCGGGTAGGCAGGGTCGAACGGCACATACGCCGCGCCCGCCTTGAGGATCGCCAACAGGCCGATAACCATCTGCGGCGAGCGCTCCAGGCACAGGCCGACCCGGTGCTCGGGGCCAATGTCTTTCTCGATCAGGTAATGGGCGAGTTGGTTGGCGACGCGGTTCAATTCGCCATAGCTCAGAGGCTCGCTCTCGGAGCGCAACGCCACAGCGTCGGGCATCTGCCGGGCCAAGGTTTCGAAGCGCGCGACGCAACCGGGCAGCGACGAGGTCTCGCGGGTGGTGCGGTTCCAGTCGTGAACGATTTTGCGCTGCTGTTCGGCGCTCAACAGGTTGATCATCGCCAGCGGCTGATGGCCGTCCTCGACCATCTGCTCCAGCACCCGGCGCAGGTAATCGCCAAACTGCTCGACGGTGTCTCGATTGAACAAGCCCGAGGCGTATTCCAGGCCTCCGACAATCTGGCCGTCGCGCTCACTGAGTGCCAGTTGCAGATCGAACTTGGCCACGTGATGACCACTCTCGACCGCAGTGACCTCCAACCCGCTCAACAGCAGGTCAGAATCCTGATCCTGCTCCCAGGCAAACAGCACCTGAAACACCGGACTGTGCGCCAGGCTGCGCGGCGGGTTGAGCAACTCCACCACTTGCTCGAACGGCAGATCCTGATGCTCCTGGGCCTCCAGCGCCACTCGCCGCGCCTGTTGCAGCCATTGCGCCACTGACGGTGTGCCTGAGCGAGTCATGCGCAACGCCAGGGTGTTGACGAAGAAGCCGATCAGCCCATGCAACTCCTGTTGAGGGCGGTTGGCCGATGGCACGCCGATCACCACATCGCTCTGCCCCGCCAGGCGCGACAACAGCAGGGAAAAACCGGCCAGCAAGGTCATGAACAACGTGGTGCCTTGCTGCATGCCCAAGGTCTTCAATCGACCGGTCAAGGCCTCGTCGAATACCAGCGGCACATAACCGCCGAGGTAGTCCTGCACGGGCGGACGCTTGTGATCGGCTGGCAACTCCAGCAGCACTGGTGCACCCGCTAGCGTTTTGCGCCAATAGCGGTTTTGGCGAGCCAGTTCGTCACCGCACAGCCACTGCTTTTGCCACACGGCATAATCCACGTACTGCACCGGCAACGCAGGCAGCGGATCGTCGCGATCCTGCAACGCCGCTTCGTACAACTCGCCCAGTTCGCGGGTCAGCACACCCATCGACCAGCCATCCGAAATGATGTGGTGCTGGGTCAGCAAAAGCACGTGGTCATCCGCCGCCATCCGCACCACGCGGACCCGCATCAACGGGCCACGGCTCAAGTCGAACGGCTTGGCACCCTCTTCGTCGATCAATCGGCTGAGACGCTCTTGCGCGTCAGGGCCCTGAAGATCAGTCACCGCCAGCCGGATGCTGTGCGCGGGCGGCGAAACCCGTTGCCGCCCTTCGCCTTCAACGGAGAGGAAAGTGGTACGCAGCGCCTCATGACGCGCCACCAGTTGATTGAAACTGCGTTCGAGTGCCGCCACGTCCAGTGAGCCACGCAAGCGCAGGTTCAATGGCATGTGATAAGCCGCGTTACCGCCCTCCATTTGTGCCAAAAACCACAAGCGCTCCTGCGCAGACGACAACGTTTGCGCGTCCGATCGTGCAACAGCCGTTATGGCTGGACGAGCCGCCCCCTGACTGGCTTGCAGCCGTTTGGCGAACTCGGCAAGCACCGGTGCAGCGAACAGCGCTGAAGCTGTCACTTCCAACCCAAGATCGTGGCGAACTCGAGCCAGCACCCGCATCACCAGCAACGAGTGGCCACCCAACGCGAAGAACTGATCCTGACGACCGACCCGCTCGACGCCGAGCACTTCGGCCCAGATCGCAGCGAGCGCAGTTTCCAGCGAACCTTGCGGCGCCAGGTAATCCTGTTGATCGAACGCTTCGACGTTCGGAGCCGGTAAATTGGGGCGATCAACCTTGCCGTTGGCGGTCAAAGGCAACGCATCGAGACGCACAAAGGCTGTCGGCACCATGAAATCCGGCAGGCTCAATTGCAGTTGCTCACGCAGTGAGCGGGAAGTCAGCGCCAGGCTCGCGTCTGCGCAGTAATAAGCGACCAGTCGCGGTTCATGCGCGCCGTCCTGACGCAGCAGCACCACGCTTTCACGCACGCCCGGGATGTCCGCCAGGCGAGTTTCGATTTCCCCCAATTCCAGACGCAGGCCGCGCAACTTGGCCTGGGAGTCGTTGCGCCCAAGGAACTCCAGTTGCCCATCGGGCCGATATCGCGCCAGATCACCCGTGCGGTACAGACGCTCGCCCGTCACGAACGGGCTATCGACGAAACGCTCGGCGGTGAGTGTCGGCAGGTTCAGATAGCCTCGCGCCACACCGATGCCACCGATGTTCAATTCACCCGCGACACCGACGGCGACAGGCGCACCCTGAGTGTCGAGCAGGTAAATCCGGGTGTTGGGCAGCGCCCGACCGATGGGCAGCACGCCATCAGCCTGGCTTGCGTCGCTGAGTTCAAAACAGGTGCTATCGATGCTCGCTTCGGTGACACCGTAGGCCTGGACGATTTGCACACGGTCACCACAAAGCCTGCGCAATTGCCGTGCGCTGTGGGCAGTCCAGATGTCCGAGCCGCAGACCACGGTGCGCAGGAACGACAGGTCGTGACCATTTTCTTCGACCCAGGCCAGCAATGGGTTGAGCAGCGCAGGCACAAAGTCGGCAAAACCGATATGCGCTTCGTTCATCAGGCGATACAGCGCCGGAGGGTCGATCAGGGTTTCCCGTGGGCACAACACCAGCGTGCCGCCAAAACCCAGCGCCCGAATCAGATCGGCACTGAACACGTCGAATGAAAAACCCGCCATTTGCAGGTGATTGATCGGCTCGTCCAGGGCATAGAGTTGCTCCCAGGCGGCGCTCACGCCGACGAGGCCGCGGTGCTCGACCATCACGCCTTTCGGGGTGCCGGTCGAACCGGAGGTATAGATCACGTAGGCCAGATGCCATGGTGTCAGGCCGACAGCGTGCGGATCGGGATTGTCAGGCGAGAGCGAAGCCCAATGTCTGGCGTCATCCAGATCAAGAATCGTCGGCGCAGTGACCGAATGCTCAAGCGCCGCCGACAATGCAAGCTTCGCCGCGCCGTGGGTGAGCACCACTGGCGGTGCGCTGTCAGCCAGCATGTGTGCCAGCCGCGCCTGCGGATACGCCGGATCCAGCGGCACATAAGCGCCGCCGGCCTTGAGCACCGCAAGCACGCCAATCAGGGTGTCCAGCGAACGCTCAAGGCACAATCCGACGCGCACGTCTGGCCCGACCCCGAAACTGCGCAGGTGATGGGCCAGGCGATTGGCGCGGGTATTGAGATCACGGTAACTGATCGCCTCTGCCTGCCAACGTGCCGCAATGGCATCGGGATGGCGCAGCACCTGCGCTTCAAACAGGCCGTGCACGCACATGTTTTCATCGAACGACTGCGTCGCGCTGTTCCAGTCATGGATCAGTCGCTGAAAGTCGGAATCGGTCATTGCCGAAGCAGCTGGCGATTTTCTGGATGAAAGGTCGGGCTGCGCAGGCATCGTCCCGCGCAAGGAAGTGTTGTCGAGCATCGGAGGCTACCGTCCATGACTACTTTATTTTTGTGATCAGACGGCGACAGTACGTCCCCGTCAGTCAGGCTCCGGCCTCAAGCGCCGGTTCGGTGATTCGAATTCAGGGAGATGGCGCGGCGCGCGAGTGCAGACCTAGGTCCGATGCGGGCACACACATGAAATCAGGGGGAGATGAGCAGGCGAAAAAAACCGCAACGCGGTCAGCACAAACAGCTGGAGAATTGACTGGCGCACTGGCGAGATCGGTCGCCTTGGCCATTACATCGTCGATTGCAAACCGCGTGATCAATTGAAACCTCTGCTTCCATCTGAGGGTCAACGACGAGGAACAACCTGTGCGGGGATAACAGCGCCAGGGTGGTCCCGATCGGCTGCGATTACCGGGTCTGTGGACACGCGGCAATCTTCTGGCGCCGGGCTTATGACCCGAAACGCCGTCGGATAATAACCCTGTTTTTTACTGGCGAGGCAAACAAAATGTAGGAAATTTGCGAAATAAGTATCGGACTCTTCCTGAGCCATTGCGCTTGTGAATGCTGTACGAACTTTCCTGCGGGCAAAACAAAACCCCAACTGCTTTCGCAATTGGGGTTTCGGAATTTAATCTTGACGATGACCTACTCTCACATGGGGAAACCCCACACTACCATCGGCGATGCATCGTTTCACTGCTGAGTTCGGGATGGGATCAGGTGGTTCCAACGCTCTATGGTCGTCAAGAAATTCGGGTACTGAGTCGTGACCAGTTGGCCTCGCTTCAGCAAATTGGGTATGTGACAGCTTTCGGTGTTTTGTGAACATCGAACTTTCGGTTCGTTTCGTCTTCACACACCGCAACTTGGCCTTTCGACGCAAATTGCTTGGGTGTTATATGGTCAAGCCTCACGGGCAATTAGTATTGGTTAGCTCAACGCCTCACAGCGCTTACACACCCAACCTATCAACGTCGTAGTCTTCGACGGCCCTTCAGGGAACTCAAGGTTCCAGTGAGATCTCATCTTGAGGCAAGTTTCCCGCTTAGATGCTTTCAGCGGTTATCTTTCCCGAACATAGCTACCCGGCAATGCCACTGGCGTGACAACCGGAACACCAGAGGTTCGTCCACTCCGGTCCTCTCGTACTAGGAGCAGCCCCTCTCAAATCTCAAACGTCCACGGCAGATAGGGACCGAACTGTCTCACGACGTTCTAAACCCAGCTCGCGTACCACTTTAAATGGCGAACAGCCATACCCTTGGGACCGGCTTCAGCCCCAGGATGTGATGAGCCGACATCGAGGTGCCAAACACCGCCGTCGATATGAACTCTTGGGCGGTATCAGCCTGTTATCCCCGGAGTACCTTTTATCCGTTGAGCGATGGCCCTTCCATACAGAACCACCGGATCACTAAGACCTACTTTCGTACCTGCTCGACGTGTCTGTCTCGCAGTCAAGCGCGCTTTTGCCTTTATACTCTACGACCGATTTCCGACCGGTCTGAGCGCACCTTCGTACTCCTCCGTTACTCTTTAGGAGGAGACCGCCCCAGTCAAACTACCCACCATACACTGTCCTCGATCCGGATAACGGACCTGAGTTAGAACCTCAAAGTTGCCAGGGTGGTATTTCAAGGATGGCTCCACGCGAACTGGCGTCCACGCTTCAAAGCCTCCCACCTATCCTACACAAGCAAATTCAAAGTCCAGTTGCAAAGCTATAGTAAAGGTTCACGGGGTCTTTCCGTCTAGCCGCGGATACACTGCATCTTCACAGCGATTTCAATTTCACTGAGTCTCGGGTGGAGACAGCGCCGCCATCGTTACGCCATTCGTGCAGGTCGGAACTTACCCGACAAGGAATTTCGCTACCTTAGGACCGTTATAGTTACGGCCGCCGTTTACCGGGGCTTCGATCAAGAGCTTCGCGTTAGCTAACCCCATCAATTAACCTTCCGGCACCGGGCAGGCGTCACACCCTATACGTCCACTTTCGTGTTTGCAGAGTGCTGTGTTTTTAATAAACAGTCGCAGCGGCCTGGTATCTTCGACCGGCATGAGCTTACGGAGCAAGTCCTTCACCCTCACCGGCGCACCTTCTCCCGAAGTTACGGTGCCATTTTGCCTAGTTCCTTCACCCGAGTTCTCTCAAGCGCCTTGGTATTCTCTACCCAACCACCTGTGTCGGTTTGGGGTACGGTTCCTGGTTACCTGAAGCTTAGAAGCTTTTCTTGGAAGCATGGCATCAACCACTTCGTCATCTAAAAGATGACTCGTCATCAGCTCTCGGCCTTAAGATCCCGGATTTACCTAAGATCTCAGCCTACCACCTTAAACTTGGACAACCAACGCCAAGCTGGCCTAGCCTTCTCCGTCCCTCCATCGCAATAACCAGAAGTACAGGAATATTAACCTGTTTTCCATCGACTACGCTTTTCAGCCTCGCCTTAGGGACCGACTAACCCTGCGTCGATTAACGTTGCGCAGGAAACCTTGGTCTTTCGGCGTGGGTGTTTTTCACACCCATTGTCGTTACTCATGTCAGCATTCGCACTTCTGATACCTCCAGCAAGCTTCTCAACTCACCTTCACAGGCTTACAGAACGCTCCTCTACCGCATCACCCGAAGGTGATACCCGTAGCTTCGGTGTATGGTTTGAGCCCCGTTACAT